>NZ_JBFRGZ010000003.1:0-494747 GCF_052115605.1 Arthrobacter sp. 2MCAF15
TCCATGAACTGTCAGTCGGGCATTAACGTGGGACACGAGGACCTCCGAGCGCAAAGTGTGTGAACTAGACAGCTCCACTAAGCCCGGAGGTCCTCCTCGTTTTCAAGCCCAAAGTGTCAACAACGTCCCGGCGCAGTACATCTAGCGGCATCGAACTTCTTCCCGGATGATCGGCACCGCCCTGCAGTCCGTTTTCTGCGTTCGCATGAAATACGGCTACCGGGCGCCGACCTGTATCCCTGTGCGCCGCGCTGCGGCTGCGTCGGTAGCTTTGGGGATCCTGGCGAGCCACAGGATTCCGATCAGGCATGAGGCCAGCGTCGTCACGACCAGGAAGATGAACAAAGCCTGGGCTCCTCCCGCGATGATTTGCGGAGTGACGAGGGCAATGGCCGCTGCCACGACCCGGGTGAAGGCGATGGTGATCCCCTGGGCGCTGCTGCGGTGCTTGGTGGGGAATAGCTCCTGGGACCAGACCTTGAACATCGGTTCGCCTGCGATTGCGCCGCCAACGGAATAAAGGACACCCATGACGGCCAGTGTCCACGTGCTCACGCCGAGTGTCGCGGGGATGATGAACGCGGCGATGGAAATGGAGGTTGCCACCGTGAAAACAGGCATCCTCCAGCGCGTGTCAACAACCCTCATGGTGGCGAACATGCCGATGAAGCTGCAGCCGAAGCCGAGCAAACCGAAAGCAGAGGCTGTGGCCACGCTGGCCCCGGCAACGTTCGTGTAGAGGTAGGTGCTGAACTGTCCGTTGGTGTTTGCGGCCACGTTGGCGATCGCGTAGAAGAGTCCGGTCGCTACGAGCGGACCCAGGTACCGGGAGCGCACCAGGTGCCGAAGGGAACCGAGATCCACCTGCTCCCCAGCAGATTCGAGGCGTGCTTTAGTCCACTCCCGCGATTCCGGAAGCCCTGCACGCAGCACCAGGACAACGAGTGCAACCACGAGCAGGTGGCCGTACAGGATCCGCGCGCCAACCTCCCCGAGGTCACCGACGACCATTCCCAGGACCATGACCACCAGGACACCCGCCATCCACAAAACGTGGGAGAAGGTGACCATCTTGCCCTTCTTTCCGGGGGGAGCGCTCTCAGAAATCATCGCCATCGATACAGGAAGGTCCGCGCCGGCCGCGAAGCCAAGCAGGACCACTCCGGCATACAACATGCCTGGACCTGTCGCGAGGACGAGGGAAAGGCCGCCGAGCGCAAAGACCCACATGGTCCACGTGAAGACCTTGCGCCGGCCAAACCGGTCCCCCATCCGGCCGCCCACCAGGGCGCCGGCCGCGATCATGACCGTCAGCAGGGCTGAGAGCTGGCCAATCTCCGCCGGACCGAGGCGGAATGCGCTTTGAAAAAGGACAAGTGCCGTGCCCGTCGTGACGATTGCTGCTGCGTCCAGGTACGAGGCCATTCCGGCGATGGTGGCTGTCCACCAGACCTGGCGGGACGAGAGGACATCGGTAGAGCTAGTCATGGATTCTTCCTTGAATCTCTGTTCCAGGATCTCCGACGCCGTCCGGAGACTCCCGACGGAACCGCCCGGTGCCACGCTGCGGGCGTCCCGCCGAAGAGTTGAAACGCTTTAATTTGTATCGATTCAACTTTATGGCCTACCCGGCCCGATGGTCAACAGTTCGAAGGGATCTTGGGCGGCGTCATCAGAAATGGCGGGGATGGGGTGATGGTTGACACATTCCGGACAGGGCTCCATACTCGATTCTTGAAACGCTTCAATTCGGAGCACACTTCAAGGAGGAACTGTGGTTTCTGTACTGTCGCGGCCCAAGGCCCGCGCTATTGCCCCGCTCGTCGCGTCAGCCGGTGCGCTGGCCCTGCTGCTCACCGGCTGCGGCGCAGCCGGAGGGTCGTCCGCCCAGGGGTCGAAGGACTTCGGCTATCTGACCAATGTCGAGAACACGACCATCCGTGGCGAGCTGGAGGCCCTGAGCAAGGATCAATGCAAAGCAGAGAACGCTGCTGCTCCGCTGAAGGTCGAGACCGTCCCGCAGACCAGCCTGGACCAAAAGCTGCAGCTGCTTGCCGGGCAAAGCGCCCTGCCGGCCCAGTTTGCGGCCGGCAACGCCCCTGCCCTGACGCAGGACCTGGACAAGTCCGGCAACGTCCTGGACTTCGAAAAGGCGCTCAAGGACCTGAACATCTCCGATGCCATCCTTCCGGGAGCGGCGGCCACCATCAAGTCCCTGTACGGCGGGAAGCTGAACGTGCTGCCGTACCAGTACAACGTGGAGGGCATTTGGTACAACAAGAAAATCTTCTCCGACAACGGCATTAGCGAGCCGAAGACCTGGGATGACTTCGTTGCCGCAGGTGAAAAACTCAAGGCCGCGGGCATCACGCCGCTTGCCGCGTCCGGAAAGCAGGGCTGGCCGCTCACCCGCCTGGTCAGCGGCTACCTGTTCAGCGATCTCGGTCCGGATGCCCTGAAGAAGGTGGCCGACGGCCAGGCGAAGCTTACCGACCCGGAATACGTCAAGGCCGCCCAGGCCGTGGCCGATCTCGGCGCCAAGGGCTACTTCGGCCAGGGCGTCGGCTCGATCGACTACGACACCGCGGCGTCGCAGTTCCTCAGCGGGAAAGCCGGCATGTTCTACATGGGCAGCTGGATCCTTTCGAACTTCAATGACAAGGCCCAAAACAAGATCGGCGAAGAGAACATCGGCTTCATGTCGTTCCCGAAGGTCAGCGGCGGCAAGGGCATCGACAGCCAGTACGCCGCGAACGTCGGCCTGCCCATGACGTTCAACGCCAAGAAGTACGACAGCAACGCCTCCGCCTGGCTCAAGTGCATCGCCAGCAACTACGGCAGCGCGGCCCTCAAGGACAAGAACTCGATCTCCGGGTTCAAGCTGAACACCCCGGTGGACAGCATTCCGCCGCTGGTCAAGTCCACCCAGGAAACGGTTAACAACACGAAGGAAAGCGTGCTGTGGTTCGAGGCGCTCTTCAGCACCAAGGCCACCACCACGAGCCAGACCAACGCCGCCGGCCTCGCGTCCGGCAGCATCACCCCGCAGAAGTTCATGGAACTCGTCCAGAACGATCTGAACTCGAAGTAGCCTGCCCGGCCGGGGCCGGCGCACGCCGGCCCCGGCGGTCAGCCACTCATATTCCGATGAAAGAAGCACCATGAACAACGTCCTGGGAGACAAAAAGGCCATCGTCGTCCTTCTCGGCCCGGCCCTATTGGTTTACACCGTGGCCATGCTGCTGCCAGTATTCTGGTCGGCCGGCTACACCTTCCTTTCCGGCAACGCCATCACAGGCTTCACCTTCGCCGGAACTTCAAACTTCGAAAAGCTCTTCACCGACCCCGCCGTCGGCGAGGCCCTCTGGTTCACCCTCCGCTACGCCGTCGTCATCACGATCGGCCAGGTCCTGCTCGGATACATGCTGTCCCTGCTCTACGTCTTCGCCCTGAAACGCGGATCCACCCTGGTCCGCACCCTGGTTTTCTTCCCAGTGGTGCTCCCCACGGTCGCCGTCGCCCTGCTGTTCCAGAAGATGTTCGAAATCGCCCCGCAAAACGGCCTGGTGAACTCGGCCATGAACGCTGTGGGCCTCGGTTCGATCGACTGGCTCGGCGACGGCAACACGGCCTTCCTGGTCATCGTCATCATGGACCTCTGGCGGTCCATGGGCTTCTACGCGGTCCTGCTCTACACCGGCCTGGTCGACATCCCCGAAGACATCCTCGAATCCGCCCGCCTCGACGGCGCCCGGGGACTGCACCTGCTCCGGCATATCGTCCTGCCCTTGTCCCTGCCGGTGCTGCTCTCGTCGGTGATCTTCAGCATCAACGGCACCCTGAAGGTCTTCGACTCCATCGTGGCCCTGACAAACGGCGGCCCCGGCAGCGCGACAACTCCCCTGACGCTGCTGATGTTCCGCACCTCGTTCACCTACGGCGACTACGGGTACGGCAGCTCCATCGCGTTGCTGCTGACGATCCTGTGCCTGATCGTCACACTCTTCATTTTCCGCTCGTCCCGCCGCGACCTCACCAAGGACTGACCGACGATGACCGCACAAACCACGCTGCCCACCCGCGCCAGCCAGAAGCCCCCGGCCGCCCCCCAGCGGACCCGCACCTCACCGGTCAAGTTCATCAAGCGCGCACCGGTCCAGATCCTGATCGCCATACTGCTCGTCGTCGAAATCTATCCCCTTCTCTGGCTGTTCATGGGCTCCTTCAAGACCCAGGACGAGTTCCTCAACAGTCCGGTCTGGGCCCTGCCGCAAAACTTCAACTTCGACAACTACGTCGAGGCCTGGACGACCGGAAATATCGCCACCTATGTGGGCAACAGCCTCATCGCGACGATCCCCTCGCTGTTCCTGATCGTTCTGTTCGGCGTGGCCGCCGGGTTCGCCCTGGAAGTCCTCGTCTGGAAAGGCCGTAGCACGGTCCTCCTGGTCTTCCTGGCCGGAATCATGGTCCCCGGGCAGATGATCCTGCTCCCACTGTTTTCCGCCTACTTCCAGGTCGGCCTCACCGGCACGCTCTGGCCGCTGATCATCACCTACACCGCCACCGGGCTGCCGCTGACGGTGTTCATGATGGCCACCTATTTCCGCGCCGTGCCGCGGGAAGTCTTCGAGGCCGCCACCCTGGACGGTGCCAGCATGATCCGGGCCTTCTTCTCCATCGGCTTCCCCATGGTCCGCAACGCAGTGTTCACGGTCGCGCTGGTCCAGTTCTTCTTCATCTGGAACGACCTGCTGATCGCGCTGACCTTCACCAACAACGCGGACCTGAGCACCATCCAGGTCGGGCTCCTGAACTTCACCGGAGAATTCGGTGCCGTCCAGTACGGTCCCCTTTTCGCCGCCATCTGCATCAACGTCCTGGGAACCCTGGTTCTCTACCTGTTCCTCAACCAGCGCGTCATGAAGGGCCTCGCCGGCGGCGCCGTCAAAGGCTGATCGGCTGCCCTGATGCCATGTCCGTCCGGTCCCACCGCGGGCAACCCGAATTTCCGTCCGAAACTTATTCTGGAGAAACACACCATGCCAACCACAGTTATGCCGGCAACCTTCGAACACCACCGCGAGGCCCTCGGCATTGGCGAAAGCTCGCCCCGCATCTCGTGGAAGACGACGGGAGCCCCGGGCTGGACCCAAACGGCATACCAGGTCGAAACCACCCGGGACGGTAGAGCTGTCCTCAGCAGTCCCATCGCGTCGGGAGAGTCCGTCCTGGTGCCCTGGTCCGGAGACCCCCTGCGCTCCGGGGAAGAAGCATCCGTCCGGGTCCGTGTCTGGGGCACAGCGGAGGCAGGGGCAACCGGAACTGACGGAGAGCCCAGTGACTGGAGTGAGGCTGCCACTGTTGAGGCCGGTCTTCTGGATTCCGGGGACTGGATCGCCTCTGCCATCACGCCGGCGTGGGATGAAGACCCGGAATCGGACCGCCGGCCTCCGCTGCTCCGGCGCGAGTTTTCCGTACAGTCCCCCATCGCCAAAGCCAGGCTTTACGTCACGGCCCACGGCCTGTTTGAAGTGGAAATCAACGGCACGCGGGTGGGCGCGGACATCCTCTCCCCCGGCTGGACCGTCTACGGTGAAAGGCTGCGCTACTGCACCTACGACGTGACGGAGCTGGTCCGCGAAGGGGGCAACGCCGTCGGAAGCTGGCTCGCCGACGGCTGGTACCGCGGGCGGATCGGCTTCCACGACGGCTACCGCAACCTCTACGGGGACAAGCTGGCCCTGCTGGCGCAGCTCCACATCACGCACGACGACGGATCCGTCACCGTGGTGGGCACCGACGCGTCGTGGAAGGCCGGGTTTGGTCCCATCGGCTTCACCGGCCTCTACGAGGGCGAAAGCTATGACGCCCGGCAGTTGCCGGCCGGCTGGAGCCAGCCCGGATTCGACGACGGCGGCTGGAGTCCGGTCACAACCGTCGAACGCGATCCGGCAACCCTTGTTGCTCCGGACGGCCCGCCGGTCCGCTGCACTGAGGAAGTCCGCCCCGTCCGCGTCTTCACCAGCCCGGCAGGCAAGGTGCTGGTGGACTTTGGCCAGAATCTGGTGGGCCGGCTGCGGGTCACCGTGCAGGGCAAGTCGGGCGACCAGGTCACCCTGCGCCATGCCGAAGTGCTGCAGGACGGTGAACTCTTCACCCGCCCGCTCCGCCGGGCCGTCTCCACCGACTCCTACACGATTGCCGGCACGGAACCGGAAACCTGGGAGCCGCGCTTCACCATCCACGGCTTCCGCTACGCCGAAATCGGGAGTTGGACCGGCGGGGACATCAGTGAAAACGTGGTGGCCCGCGTCTACCACACGGACATGGAACGCACCGGCTGGTTCGACAGCTCCAACCCGGACCTCAACCGCCTCCACGAAAACGTCCGCTGGAGCATGCGCGGCAACTTCGTGGACATCCCCACCGACTGCCCGCAGCGCGACGAACGGCTCGGTTGGACCGGAGACATCCAGGTCTTCGCACCCACGGCTTCGTTCCTATACGACTGCTCCGGAATGCTGACCTCCTGGCTCAAGGACGTCGCCGTCGAACAGCTCCCGGACGGAACCATTCCGTGGTACGTCCCGGTCATCCCCGGCGGCGAGGAGTGGACTCCCATCCGTCCCGGCGCCGTATGGGGCGACGTAGCGGTCCTGACACCGTGGACCATCTACCAGCGCTTCGGGGACACCCAGGTGCTCCGGGACCAGTACGCCAGCGCCAAAGCGTGGGTGGACCTCATGGACGCCAAGGCCGGCGGCAGCCACCTGTGGAACACCGGCTTCCAGCTCGGCGACTGGCTTGATCCGACGGCCCCGCCGCACGACCCCACCGCGGCCAAGACGGACCCCTACCTGGTGGCAACGGCCTACTTTGCCTGGTCTGCAGCCCACCTGGGGAAGATCGCCAGCGTCCTGGGATACACGACAGACGAGCTGCACTACACCGAGCTCGGGCGGGCCGTCGCCAAGGCCTTCGCGGCCGAATACGTCTACCCCACTGGGGCCGTTGCCGGGGACGCGCAGACAGCATACGCACTTGCCATCGTCTTCGACCTGTTCCCGAGTGAAGAGCAGAAACAGCTGGCCGGGGGGCGCCTGGCCGAACTGGTGGCCGACGGCGGAAACAGGATTGCGACCGGTTTCGCGGGCACGCCGGTCATCTCAGATGCACTGACCGACGTGGGCGCGCTGGACACCGCCTATGATCTGCTGCTCGAGAAGGAATGCCCCTCCTGGCTCTACGCCGTGGAACAGGGCGGCACCACCATCTGGGAACGCTGGGACGCCATGCAGCCCGACGGCACCGTCAACCCGGGAAACATGACCTCCTTCAACCACTACGCGCTGGGCGCGGTGGCGGACTGGATGCACCGCGTGGTGGCCGGAATTTCGCCGCTGGAACCGGGCTACCGCGGAATCCTCTTCAAACCCCGGCCCGGTGGAGGACTCAGCCACGCCTCGGCGCGGCACGAAACACCGTATGGGACAGCCAGCATCTCCTGGACCCTGGACGAGAGTGGCTTGAACGTGCAGGTGGACGTCCCCACCGGTTGCACGGCCCGCGTGGAGCTCCCCGGCAGGGCGCCGTTTGAGGTGGGCTCGGGGGCGTTCAGCTACGCCGTGGAGCCAGTGGCCTAGGACTCACTGCGACTTAGGACTCACGGCGGCTTAGGACTCACGGCGGCGCCGGGGCGGAATACCGCCCCGGCGCTGTTCGGCGTTCAGCTGTTCGGCGTTCAGCGGTTCGGCGTTCAGCTGTTCGGCGTTCAGCGGTTCGGGGCTCAGCGGTTCGGGGCTCAGCGGTTCGGGGCTCAGCGGCCCAAGGTGCTTGCCCGGGCAAACAGGGTAGGTTCCAGCATCAAGTTGCGGTGCACGTGCTGGCCGCCCTGGCTGACCTCCTCCAGGAGTAGCTTTGTGGCCACCCGGCCCATCTCCCGACCCGGCTGGCCAATAGTGGACATCGGTATGGCGCCCTCGGTGGCGAACTGGTTGTTGTCGTACCCGATCACCGCGATATCCTGCGGCACCCGCAGCCCGTACGTTCCCGTGAGTTCGTGAATGATGCCCGCTGCCAACTGGTCCGACGGCGCGATGATGCCGTCGGGCATCCTGCTGCGGCCCCGGCTGGCCAGGTCCCCCGCAATTCGGCGCCCCTCAGGGCTGTTGAGGCTCCGGCCCATGATCACCTCGAGCGAGACAGCCCCCCGGGTCTCGGACGCGGCGCGCATGGCCCCCTTGCGACGATCGTTTACGGCGTGCAGGTTATCGGGGCCGCCGGCGAACACCAGCCGTTGACGGCCCAGGTCAATGAGGTGCCGGGCCGCGAGATACCCGCCATGCTCTTCGTCAACCAGCACGCTGCAGCAGTCGGTGCGGCCTCCGGCGTAGTTGACCAGGACGATGTGGCGGCCATGGCGGCGCACCCGGTCCACGCCTTCCAACCCTGCGTCCAGCGGGGCAAGGATGATCCCGGCGACGCGGGCCTCATCAAAAATATCGAGATACCCTTCCTGCTTCTGCAGGTCGACGTCGCTGTTCGCCAGCAGCAGGGCATGGCCGTTCTCGTGCGCGGCACTTTCTGCGCCGCGGGCAATGTCCACGAAGAGGGAGTTGCCAACATCCGTCAGGACCAGGCCAATCGTCCGGCTGCTGCCGGCCGCCAGTGAACGCGCCGCAGAGTTACGGACAAAGCCCAGCTCATCAATGGCGGCCTGGACGCGCAATCGGGTCCGCTCCGCCACGATTTCGGGTTTGTTCAGGACATTGGAAACAGTGCCCAGCGAGACACGTGCCACGCGCGCCACATCGTTCATGCTCGGGGCTGAATCCACCCCTGCGTCCGCGGTGCTTTCTCTAGGCACGTTCCCTTTGCTTCCTCTAGGAGAACTGATCCTTCATTTTTTCATACCTTCGGGCCAAAGCCGGACCGCTGGACGGCCGGGCCGCACGGGTCGGCGACGCGCCGTCCACGCCCTCGCCGCGGGACACGATGCAGAGATCCCCGGTCCGGAGGCCGCGAAGGCGCTTCCGCCGGGCCCATTGACCGGGCACGTCCTTCTGAGTACGGTCGCCTGCATCGATCCGCGCCGGCCGCGGCTGCACCCGCGGACGGAGAACATGCCGGGAGGCCCCGATGGGCAGCACAGACTACGAATTCCAGACCGTCTGGCGGGTGGCAGGGACGCCGGAGGAAGTCGCGGCCGTCCTGGGCGATGCCATGGCCATGCCCCGCTGGTGGCCCTCCGTCTATCTCAGCGCCGAGCCCGAGGCTGGCGGGCCGGAGCTTGGTCCCGGCTTTCCCCGCCCCTGCCGCCTCCACACGAAGGGCTGGCTGCCCTATACGCTTCGCTGGACCCTCACGGTCACGGAGCCGGTCACTGCCCGCGGTTTCGCCCTCACCGCGGCCGGCGACCTCAACGGCACCGGCCGGTGGACCTTCGAGCCGGACGGACCGGAAACCGTCATCACCTACGATTGGCGGGTCAGCGCCGCCAAGGCCCTGCTGCGCCGGCTGAGCTGGCTCTTCAAGCCCGGCTTCGCCGCCAACCACCGCTGGGCGATGGCACGCGGCCAGCAGAGCCTTGCCCTGGAGCTGCGCCGGCGCCGGTCTGCGGCCGGGAGCGCCGGGCCGGGAGCCCACACTGTTCCACCGCCGCCACCGCCCACATTTGCGTGGCTGGCCCGCCGGGCCAGCCGCACTCCAGCGGCCGGCGCTGACGCGCACCGGAACGGCTAGTGCCGGGTTCTGGACGCCGGGTGGGCACCGGGCGTCTGGACTCCTGCACAACGGGGCGGCAATGCTTCATTCACTTGGCCATTGAGGGTAAGTGGCTTCCCACGGTTAGCTGGATCACATCATCGTTTGCCCGTGACCGTTCAGGAATCCTCATGACATTGCAGAAGAACCGGTTCTCCAGCCGCCCCGCCCAGTGGGACGACGTCGAGATCGGCGACGCCGTCCACGTCCACCGGGACGGCCGCCTGGAACACGCGGGACGCGTGGACACCCGCACCGCCGACGGCGCCGTCGTGTGGGTGGTCTCCAAGGGCGGACACCGGAGGCTGTTCCATGTCGCCGACGGCTTCGAACTGAGCGCCGCAGACCCCGAAGGAGCACGCCATGCTGATGACTGATCGACGGGAAGCCACGGCGCAGCCGCTAAACACGCTTCAGCCGGTAAACACGGCTCAGCCGCTAAACAGGCTTCAGCCGGTAAACAAGGTTCAGCAGCCAATCCAGTGGGCAAACCCCACGGCCGGCGCTGCCGCTTGGACGGATCCACTATCCGCCGTCACCGCCTCCTGCCCGGAGGACTGCCACTACTGCTCCGGCCCTGAGACCGACTAGCAGCAGCGACTCCCTGGCCACCTGACCTCGGCTGATGCCCGGAAATCACAATCCGGGCATCAATCAGGCCCGGTTGCCGTGGCATCGTTGACTAAGGCAACGGCGGGCATAATTGTTGAGCCATGAGGTCTCAGCGAATGAAGCACGCACTGGTTGTGACATCGGCTGCCGCGGCGGCTCTCTTCCTTAGCGGCTGCGGGGGCAGTTCCGCGCAGCCCCAGCCAGCCACCTCCCCGCCCACAGCTTCCGCCAGCACTTCGAGCGAGCCCTCGGCCTCCGCGACGGCCACGGAATCCTCGCCCGCCCCCGCGTCCTCGCAGGCGGCCCAGACCGGCCCCGCGCTGTGCCAGGCCGCCAGCCTGACGGCAACCACCGACTCCAGCGGCGGCGGCGCGGCGGGCAGCATCTACATGCAGCTGATCCTGACCAACTCCGGCACCGAACCGTGCCTGCTGAAGGGCTATGCGGGCGTCTCCCTCACAGCCGGGGCGGATGGAGAGCCGATCGGCGCTGCCGCCACGCGCGATGACTCAACCCCGGTCTCCGATGTCATGCTCGCCCCCGGGAAGGCAGGCTCCGCCACGCTGCGCTACACCCAGGCCGCCAACTATCCGGACTGCACCCGCACGCCGGCGGCTGGATTCCGGGTCTACCCGCCCGATGACACGGCTTCGCTGTTCGTCGCGCAGCAGCTGGACGCCTGCACGAACACCGACATCAACCTGCTGATCATCGGGGCCTTCCAACCGAAGTAGCTCCGGGCCCGCCGGCCTCCCGGCATCGAGCGCCAGGGAACGACCGGAGCTTCCGGGCCTCCGGGCCAGCATGGCGGCCGTCGATGTGCCCGGCAATAGTGTCAGTGGGGTAGGGCATGATGGAGGAATGAAGGGGCAGGAGCTCGCCGGCGGCGCACTTGCGGTCAACGCCATGGACCGGTTCAGCCGACCGACCCGGGAGTGGTTCCTGGGCGCTTTTTCCACGCCCACCCCGGCCCAGAACGGCGCCTGGAATGCCATCTCCTCCGGTGCGCACGCCCTCGTCGTCGCCCCCACAGGCTCCGGCAAGACGCTCGCTGCGTTCCTCTGGGCGCTGGACCGGCTGCTCACCTCCGCCCCCGCCGAGCCCGAGGCCCTGCCCGGCCTGGACACCGCCGCCAAGGGCGGGCGCCGGACGGGCTCACGGACGAATTCAGCCCAGCGGAAGGCAGCCCAGCGGAAGACCCGGGTGCTGTACATCTCGCCGCTCAAGGCCCTCGGCGTCGACGTCGAACGCAACCTCCGCGCACCGCTGATCGGCATCACGCAGACCGCCAAACGCCTGGACCTGCCCGCACCGCTCATTACCGTGGGCGTCCGCTCCGGGGACACGACGGCGGCCGACCGCCGCTCGCTCCTCAGCCACCCGCCCGACATCCTCATCACCACCCCGGAATCCCTCTTCCTGATGCTGACGTCGAGGGCCCGGGAAACCCTCGACGAGGTGGACACGATCATTGTCGACGAGGTCCATGCCGTCGCCGGCACCAAGCGCGGGGCGCATCTGGCCGTGTCCCTGGAACGCCTGGACGCGCTGCTGCCCAAGCCCGCCCAGCGGATCGGCCTGTCGGCAACCGTGGAACCCAAGGAACTGGTGGCGCAGTTCCTCGCAGGGTCGGCGCCGGTGGAAATTGTGGCCCCTCCGTCGCGGAAGAACTGGGACCTCACCGTCTCTGTTCCTGTGGAGGACATGTCCGATCTTCAGGGCGCCGCCGCGGCCTTCGATTCCGGTCCGGCCTCCGGGCTCCAGCCCCAGGCCTCCATCTGGCCCCATGTGGAGGAAAAGATCGTGGACCTGGTGCTGGCCAACCAGTCCACCATCGTGTTCGCGAACTCCCGCCGCCTCGCCGAACGGCTGACCGCCCGGCTCAACGAGATCTACACCGAACGCCAGCTCATGGCAGCCGGCGGCGGCTGGGCCGAGTTTGGCGCCGGCGCTCCGGACTTCGAAGCCGCGCCGGATGCCGTGCCGGCTGCCGTGCCCAATACCGCCTCGCCCAACAGAGTGCCGTCCGGAGGTGCCGCTGCGCTGCCCACGTCCACTGCCACACCGGCACACATGATGGCGCAGGCCGGCAGCACGGCCGGCGCGGATCCCGTGCTGGCCCGCGCCCACCACGGCTCCGTATCCAAGGACCAGCGCGCCCTAATCGAGGATGACCTTAAATCCGGGCGGCTGCGCTGTGTCGTGGCCACGTCCTCCCTCGAACTTGGCATCGACATGGGCGCCGTGGACCTGGTGGTGCAGGTCGAGTCGCCGCCCTCGGTGGCCAGCGGCCTGCAGCGGGTGGGCCGCGCCGGCCACCAGGTCGGCGAAATCTCGCAGGGCGTGTTGTTCCCGAAACATCGGGCAGACCTCGTCCACACGGCCATCACCGTGGAACGAATGCTTGACGGCAAAATCGAGCGGCTCAGCGTGCCGGCCAACCCGCTGGACATCCTGGCCCAACAGACGGTCGCAGCCACCGCCCTTGGTGCCATCGACGTGGAGGAATGGTTCGCCACGGTCCGGCGGTCAGCGCCCTTCGCCTCGCTCCCCCGCTCCGCGTTCGAGGCCACCCTGGACCTGCTGGCCGGACGCTACCCCTCCGACGAATTCGCGGAGCTGCGACCCCGGGTCATCTGGGACCGGAACGCCGGGACCATCGAGGGCAGGCCCGGCGCGCAGAGGCTCGCCGTCACCTCCGGCGGGACCATCCCGGACCGCGGGCTGTTCGGCGTGTACATCATCGGCACCGAGGTCGAGGGCACCGCCGGTTCGGGGTCCGGCAGTTCAGGGTCTGGCGGTGCCAGCGCGGACGGCAGGGCCGCCAGCCCGGCCGCCGCCGCGGCCAAGGGCGGGCGCCGGGTGGGCGAACTCGACGAGGAAATGGTCTATGAATCCCGGGTTGGGGACGTCTTCGCCCTCGGCGCCACCAGCTGGAAAATCGAGGACATCACCCACGACCGTGTCCTGGTCTCGCCGGCGTTCGGACAGCCCGGCAAGCTCCCGTTCTGGAAGGGCGATTCGCTCGGCCGGCCCGTAGACCTGGGCCGTGCCCTCGGTGCGTTCATGCGCGAACTGGCGGCGTCCGACGTCGGACCGGCAACCGAGCGCTGCAAGGCCAGCGGCCTGGACGACTTCGCCGCGAACAACCTGATCCAGTACCTCGCCGAACAACGGCTGGCCACCGACGTGGTCCCCAGCGACACCACCCTCGTGGTGGAACGCTTCCACGACGAGCTCGGCGACTGGCGCGTGGTGCTGCACAGCCCCTTCGGCCTGCCCGTACATGCACCGTGGGCCCTGGCCGTGGGCCAGCGCCTGCACCAGCGCTACGGGATGGACGGCTCGGCCATGGCCGCCGACGACGGCATCGTGCTGCGCGTTCCCATGATGGAAGACGAGCCGCCGGGCGCCGAGTTGTTCCTCTTCGACCCAGAGGAACTCGAGCAGATTGTGACGGCGGAGGTTGGCGGCAGCGCACTCTTCGCCTCCCGGTTCCGTGAGTGCGCCGCCCGCGCGTTGCTGCTGCCGCGGCAGAATCCGGGCAAGCGGCAGCCCTTGTGGCAGCAGCGGCAGCGCTCGGCGCAGCTGCTGGACGTTGCCCGGAAGTACCCGACGTTCCCGATTGTGCTCGAGACGGTCCGGGAGTGTTTGCAGGATGTCTACGACCTTCCCGCTTTGAAGGAAATTGCCGCTTCGGTGGAGCGCCGCGAGCTCAGGATCGTCGAGACCACCACGCAGCAGCCCTCCCCGTTCGCGAAGTCCTTGCTGTTTGGCTACGTGGCCCAGTTCCTCTACGAGGGCGACTCGCCGCTGGCGGAGCGCCGTGCCGCCGCCCTGGCCCTCGATTCCACCCTGCTCAATGAGCTCCTGGGCCGCGTGGAGCTGCGCGAACTGCTGGACGCGAAGGTCATCGACGCCACCGAGCGTGAACTGCAGCGGCTGGCCCGGGACCGGCAGGTGCGTGGGCTCGAGGGCGTCGCGGACCTCCTGCGCCTCCTGGGTCCGCTCGCGCCGCGCGAAGTTGCCGCCCGCCTGGAGTCGGCGGCGGGCCCGGCCGCGCCCGAGGCTACGGAGACAGCCGAGTCCGCCGGTCCGGACCAAACCCCGTCGGTTGGGCCGGTGGAGACTCCGGCGACCGAAGCCGACGCCGAGGCCCACCTCAACGCCCTGCAGCGGGCCAACCGGGCGATTAAGGTCAACATCGGCGGCGCCGAACGCTACGCGGCGGTCGAGGACGCCGCCCGGCTCCGGGATGCCCTCGGCGTCCCCCTGCCGATGGGCGTGCCGTTGGCCTTCATCGAACCGGTCGCGGACCCGCTCGGGGACCTCGTCTCGCGCTATGCCCGCACGCACGGACCGTTCACCGCCGCGGAAGCCGCGGCGCGGCTGGGACTCGGCGTCGCCGTCGTCGGGACGGCGCTGAAGCGGCTGGCCGCGGACGGCCGCGTGGTGGAAGGCGAGTTCCGTCCGCACGCGTCGCCGCCGGCAGGCACGGCAGCAGCGGGCGTTGCCGGATCAGGCGTTCAGGGAACCGGACTTGAGAGATCCGGTCATGAGAGATCCGACAGTGAAGACTCCGGCGCTGCAGTGGCATCGGCCGCCGCGCAGGCCGTCGTTCTGCCTCTGGCGGCCGTAAGCGAATGGTGCGACGCCGAGGTCCTCCGCAAGCTGCGCCGGCGTTCGCTCGCCGCGCTCCGCGCCGAAGTCGAACCCGTAGACACTGCCGCGTACGGCCGGTTCCTTCCCGCCTGGCAAAACGTGCGGACCACCGGCAACCGCGGGCAGTCCGCCCTGCGCGGCCTGGACGGCATCATCACCGC
This sequence comes from Arthrobacter sp. 2MCAF15, assembly GCF_052115605.1. Taxonomy (NCBI): domain Bacteria; kingdom Bacillati; phylum Actinomycetota; class Actinomycetes; order Micrococcales; family Micrococcaceae; genus Arthrobacter; species Arthrobacter sp. 2MCAF15. Next base: position 15,201 of record NZ_JBFRGZ010000003.1, read on the forward strand.
CGTCGACCAGCTTTCCGGCGTCCCCATTCCTGCCTCGGCATGGGAGCCACTGGTGCTGGCCAGCCGTGTCTCCAATTACCAGCCGGCCATGCTGGACGAACTCATGGCAGCCGGTGAAGTCCTCTGGTCCGGTGCCGGATCACTACCGGGCAACGACGGTTGGGTCAGCCTGCACCTCGCTGATTCCGCCGAGCTGACGCTGAACCCCGCGGTCGATTTCGAACCGGGCGACGCGCAGCAGCGGCTCCTGGAGCACCTGCAGAACAACGGCGGCGGCTACTTCTTCCGGCAGCTGACCGAGATAGCCGGCGGCATGGATTCGGTGCTCAGCGACCAGGACGTGGTGACGGCGCTCTGGGATCTCGCCTGGGCGGGCCGGATTACCGGCGACACCTTTGCCCCCGTCAGGGCCCTGATCGCCGGAGGCCACACGGCCCACCGGCAGGTGGGGCGCGCACCGCGGGCACGGGCGCCGAGGCTCAGCCGGCTCGGACGGGCGCACGGCACCGGCCTGCTGGGATCGCCGGGCCTCACGGGCGGCCGGTACGGTTCCGTGACCGGCACCGCCCCCGCGCCAGCGCTTGCCGCCGGCCGCTGGTCCGCGCTGCCCGCCCCCGAGCTCGACCCCACTATCCACGCCCGGGCAACCGCGGAACTGCTCCTGGACCGCTACGGCGTGGTCACCCGCGGCTCGGTTATGGCGGAGAACATCCTCGGCGGCTTCGGCCTCATGTACAAGGTACTAGCCAGGCTTGAAGAGGCCGGACGCTGCCGGCGCGGGTACTTCATCGAGCACCTTGGCGCGGCGCAGTTCGCGGTGCCGGCCACGGTGGACCGGCTCCGGTCCTACGTCGAGGACGCCCAGTTGCACAAGGCCGAGCCCGTGGCACTGGCCCTCGCCGCGACCGATCCCGCCAACCCGTACGGCGCCGCCCTCCCGTGGCCCGCGCTGAACGTCGACGCCGGCACGGGACACCGGCCCGGCAGGAAGGCCGGCGCCCTGGTGGTGCTGGTCGATGGCGCCCTGGCCCTTTATGTGGAGCGCGGCGGCAAGACCCTGCTCGCGTTCAGCGACGACCCCGAGGTCCTGGCCGCGGCCGGTGCGGCGCTGGTGGGAGTGGTGACCCGCGGCGCGGTGGACAAGCTGATCATGGAAAAGGTCAACGGCCACGGCATCCTGGACACTCCGATAGCGGCCGCCCTCGCCCAGGCCGGGGCCTACTCCACGCCGAAGGGACTGAGGATCCGTGCCTGAGGGCGATTCCGTCTTCCGCGCCGCGGCGCAGCTGCATGCCGCACTTGCCGGCAAGGAACTGGTGTCCTCTGATTTCCGGGTCCCCCGTTTCGCCACGCTGAAACTCGGCGGCTGGACCGTGGACGAGGTGGTGCCCCGCGGCAAGCATCTGCTGATGCGGGTGCAGGGCCCGGAAGCGAAGGACCGGCTCACAATCCACTCACACCTGAAGATGGAAGGCAGCTGGCAGGTCTACCCGTCCGGGGGCCGTTGGCGGAAGCCCGGCTTCACGGCCCGCTGCGTGCTGCGCACCGCCACGGCCGACGCCGTCGGGTTCTCGCTCGGCATTCTTGAGGTGGTCCGTACCGACCAGGAGGACGCCATCGTGGGGCACCTCGGCCCGGACCTGCTGGGCCCGGACTGGGACGCGGCCGAGGCCGAACGCCGGCTGCTCGCGTCCCCGGACGTGCCCATCGGGATCGCCCTGCTGGACCAGAGCAAGCTGGCGGGAATCGGAAACATCTACCGCTGCGAGGCCAGCTTCCTCGCCGGAGTCCATCCGGCATCCCCGGTCTCCGCGGTGACGGATCTTGCGGCCCTGATCACCGACGCCCAGATCCTGCTCTCGGCCAATCTCGGCGCGGGCCGCCGCACCACCGTGCTGAACGCCCGGGGCGTACCCGTGGGCCGCACCGCCGGGCGCCCGGGCTACTGGGTCTATCGGCGCGAGCACCAGCCGTGCCTCAAATGCGGCACCCCCATCCGCCGCGGAGTCCTCGGCAAGGGCGCCGGCATCGAGGAACGGGACATCTATTACTGCCCCACGTGCCAGCCGTACGCCGTGCCGGAGGGCGCCAGCTGAGGGAGCAGGCTGACGGCGCTCCGAGCGGCGGATTAGCCCGCAGGACCGCCGGCTGAGGGCGACAACTGACGGCGCTCCGAGCGGCGGATCAGCCCGCAGGACCGCCGGCTGCCGCCGCGGGCACGACCGTCCCGGCAATGGCCGCCGGTTCAGCCCCGGTTGGTTCGGCCGCGCTTGATTCAGCCACCGTCGCTTCGGCAGTCGCCGGTTCAACCACCGCCGGTTCAGCCCCGGCCGCTTCAGCCCCGACCGCTTCGGCAGGACGCGCCTCAGGAACGGTGAACCGCGGCAGCAGCAGCTGTACCAGGGGTCCGATCGCCAGGGCATAGAGCACCGTGCCCACACCCACCGACCCGCCCAGCAGCCAGCCGGCACCGAGCACCACAATTTCGATGCCGGTCCGCGACGTTCGTAACGACCAGCCGGTCCGGCGGGCGAGTCCCGTCATGAGTCCGTCGCGCGCCCCGGGCCCCAGCCGTGCGCCGATGTAGCAGGCCGAGGCAATGCCGTTGAGCACGATGGCCCCCACGAGCATGCCGATCTGCCCGACGAGATGCGTGACCTCCGGAATGAGGGCCAAACCGATATCGGCGAAGACTCCCACGAGCACGGCGTTGCACAGAGTACCGAAGCCGGGCCACTGCCGGAGCGGAATCCACAGGAGCAGCACGAGGAAGCTGACGATCACCACGACGGTGCCGATGCTCAGCCCGGTCTTGATGGCAAGGCCTTGGTGAAACACGTCCCAGGGGTCCAGGCCCAGTCCGGCGCGGATGAATATGGCGAGCGAAACGCCGTACATGGCCAGGCCAATGAGGAGCTGGAGGAGTCTGCGGGTCAACATGGTGTCCATCCTCCTCGAAAACTGGCCTTGCAATCCATAGCCAGTCTGAAATACTGGCCTGATGTCCGTCTCTTTGACTCCGGGGTCCCTGGCTCGCCTGCTGGGCCAGTGGAACCTCGGCGCCGCCCCCGCCTACCGCGAGCTCGCCGACGTCGTCCGCCTGCTCATCCTCGACGGCCGCGTCGCCCTCGACGTTGCCCTGCCCAGCGAGCGGTCGCTGGCCGCCACGCTCGGCATCAGCCGCACCACGGTGACCGCTGCCTACAGCCTGCTGCGCGACCAGGGATTCCTGAGCAGCGGCCAGGGCAGCCGCGGCCGGACCTGCATTCCGCACCGCGGGCCGCGGGGAACCGCAACGGATGGCCGGTCCGAACTCAGCGGGGCGCCCGGACTGGCCGTTCCGGACGGGTTGCTGGACCTTGCCTACGCCTCGCTGCCGGCCAGCGGCGAGGTGGTGCACCGGGCTTTTGCCGCGGCACTGACCGAGCTGCCGGCGCTGCTGCCGGGCTTCGGCTACGACGCGCTGGGTGTGGGCCCGCTCCGCGAAGCGATTGCGGCCCGGTACACCGCAGCGGGGGTTCCGACCACGGCCGGGCAGATCCTGGTCACGTCCGGCGCTCAGCATGCCCTGAACATTGTGCTCCGCACGTTGGCCGGCCGTTCGGGGACCAAGGTGCTCGTGGAACATCCCAGCTACCCGAACGCCCTCGACGCGATCCGGGCTGCGGGTTGCCGGCCGGTCCCGGTGGCCATGCCCCCGGCACACCATGGCGGCCGCGCCGGCTGGGACATCGATGCTCTGGAGACCGCGCTGAGGCAGCAACGCCCGGCCATGGCCTACGTGGTCCCCGACTTCCACAACCCCACCGGCCGGCTGATGCCGGATTCCCAGCGCCGGCAGCTGGTCCGGGCGGCGTCCGCGTCGGGCACCGTGCTGGTGGTGGACGAGACCATGCGGGAGCTCAACCTTGACGGCGCGCCCTCCACGCCCCTGGCCGCATTCGGTCCGGCCGTGGTGTCCATCGGTTCGCTGAGCAAGTCACACTGGGCAGGCCTGCGGACCGGGTGGATCCGGGCCGGCGAGTCACTCATCCAGCGCTTCGCCGCCGCCCGAACCACCATGGACCTGGGAGGTCCCGTCGTGGAGCAGCTTGCGGCGGCCCATCTGGTCAACGACCTCAGGGAGCCCCTGCCCGAACGGCTCGCCTCGCTCCGTACCAGCCGGGACACGTTGCTGGGGCTCATAGCCGAGAACCTGCCGACGTGGCAGGCGGAACGGCCCGGCGGCGGGCTGTCGGTCTGGTGCCGGCTGCCCTCTCCTCTCAGCACGGCGCTGACGGTGATCGCCCCGGACTTCGGCATCCGCCTCGCGGCCGGCCCCAGGTTTGGTGTTGGCGGCGCCTTCGAACACTACCTCCGCGTGCCGTTCACCCTGGCCCCTAAGCAGCTGGGGACCGCCGTGCTGGCGCTGCGCTCAGCCCAGGACCGGCTGGAGGCGTCCCCGCAGCTGCGGCGGGACCTCACCAGCCCACCCGCCGTCGCTATCGCGTAAATCCCATGGCGCGGCACCCTCTCGGACCCGTCCGGTGACGCGGCTTTGTTCCTGCGCTGCGCATATGCCCTGTCGCCTCCCGAGTTCGGGTGTCGACAGGGCAGGTGCGCGTCGCCAGAGAGGAAGTGCGTCGCGGGCTAGGCGTAGACGTTGTCCAGGAACCCGGCCCAGGCCTCCGCCGTCGCGGCGCTGTCCCCGGCGCCGCTGAAGTCGTGGACGGTCATCCCGACCGGCGCGCCAAAGGCGTTGCGGCCGAAGAAGCGGTACATCGTGTCCGCGGTCCGCAGCCCGAGGAAGTTCTCGTTGGAGAAGTCCACCTCGACGGCGAGCGGACCGACGCCGTCGAGCTCCACCACCACGGTGTCCCCCTCTGCCAAGCCGGCGACGCCAAGTGCCTTCTTGAGCCGGTCGAAGCCGTCCGGGGTCTGCGAGGCAGCTGGGGCCTGGATGTCCGTGAAGACCACTGGCTTGCCGTCGAAGTGCTTCAGGTACTGGCCCAGGGTGTGCAGATAGAACGCCGTGTGCTTGCTGGCGCCGTCGTACTGCTCGTCCCAGTTGTCCGCGAAGATTCCGCTGTGCACGTAATGCAGCCGGGCACGGCCGCCGTCGAGCGGTTCCAGGACATGCTCCAGCTGGTTGAACCAGCCGTCCGGTCCGTCCATCCGGGACACCAGATGGGAGGGGTATTCGTCAACGGTCCGCACTGCCGGCCACTGGTCCGTGGGGAACATCCAGGCCGGCGTGTCCTTGGTGACGGCCTCCCACACGCGTTCGGGGGTGCCGGGCAGCTCGGCGTCGTAGACGATTTCGAAGTTCCGCTTGTCAGTCATTGTCCTGCTCCTTAGCTTGTGGGTTTGTCTCTTGTCGGTTTGCAGTTTGTGCGTTTGCGGGTGCTGCGTTGGCTTCCGGCGCCTTCAGGGACGGGTGAAGCGCGACGACGAGCCGGTGCTTGCGTCCCAGCGGCGGCGATCCCGCCGGGGAGCCCTGTGCGCCATGTCCGCCGTCGTGGTACTTGTCCACGAGCCGGGTCACGGCGACGCCGAGTTCCTCGGCGAAGGCTGCCCGGTCCGCCGCCGAGCGGAAGGTGATCTCGCCGTCGATGGCAAACGTGGCGAGCTTCTGCCTGGCCGCGGCTGCCCCGGCGATCAGCTGCCCCACCTCCTGGACCATGCGGGCGGCCAGCGCCAGCAGCCAGAACGCGGAAAAGCGGTCCGAGAACCGGTGCGGGTCCGGCGCCACGGAAGCCAGCGCCGCCGGCGAAATAAGGTACGATGCCGCCGTCGCCTGCAGGATGCGTTCGGTAACGTTGCCGCGCCGCCGTTCCTCGATGAGCTCGACGAGGCCATGCCGTTCGAGGGCCTTGAGGTGGTAGTTCACCTTCTGCCGCGGCAGGCCCACCTTGGCGGCGAGCTGCGTGGCGGATCCGGGCTCGGCCAGCTCGTGCAAGATCCTGGTCCGGATCGGGTCCAGCGAAGCCTCCGCCGCGGCCGGATCCTCGATCACTTCGATGTCCAACATGCTTCCAGTCTGCCCGCCGACAATTTTATTTGTCAAGAACTTTTTTCTGTTCGGCTCCTCGTGGGCCGGCCCCGCGAGTTCGCCGGAAGCGTGCGAAGTCGCCGGACGTTTACGGCGACCCGGAACGCTACCGGCGAATTCGAGCGCAGGTGGGCCGGAAGGACGGAGGACGTGGGCGCGGGGGCGGCTCGGTGGCGGGAGGCAGCGGGAGCTCGTGGGCCCGGGCGGCGGGCTCGGTGGCTGAGGATGTGGGCCCGGCCCGTCGAGTTCGCCGGAAGCGTGCGAAGTCGCCGGACCTTTCCGGCGAACCCGAACGCTACCGGCGAACTCGAGCACAGGTGGGCCAGGCGGGGCGGCGGACGTGGGCGGGGGCGGCGGCTCGGCGGCTGAGGATGTGGGCGCGGCCCCGCGAGTTCGCCGGAAGCGTGCGAAGTCGCCGGACGTTTACGGCGACCCGGCACGCTACCGGCGAACTCGAGCACAGGTGGGCCTGGCGGGGCGGAGGACGTGGGCGCGGGCGGTGGGCTCGGTGGCTGAGGGGGCGGGCGCAGCGCAGCCGGGGCGGGACGGGAGGCCGGACACGTAGAATAGTCCGGTGATGCAATCCCCCCTCCCCGTGCGCGACGGCGTCAACGCGACCCGCCTGCGCCTGCCGGATGAGGGGCCCTGGACGACTGCGCTGGACTACATGATGCACCGCTGGGGGCATATCGATCCGCAGGGCATCGAGGACCGGTTCGACGCCGGCGAGATCGTCGGCGAGGCGGGGGTGGCGCTGGACCGCACCACCCCGCTGCAGGACCACACCTTCATCTGGTACTACCGCACCCTGCCGCCGGAGACCCGGATCCCAGTGGAGCTGAACATCCTGCACCAGGACGATCACCTGCTGGTCGTGGACAAGCCGCACTTCCTGCCCACCACCCCCGGCGGGACGTACATCCAGGAATCGGCGCTGGTCCGGCTCCGGAACCAGCTCGGCCTCCCGGACCTGATCCCGATGCACCGCCTCGACCGCATGACGGCCGGCATCCTGCTGCTCTCCACCAACCCCGAGACGCGGGGCAAGTACCAGGTGCTCTTCGAAAAGCGCCAGGTCCAGAAGGAATACGAGTGCGTGTCCGCCGTGGAGCCGGCACCCGGCCATCCCGCCGTGGAGTTCCCGGTGGTGGTCCGAAACCGGATGACCAAGTCCCGCAGCTACCTGCTCGCCGAGGTGATTGACGGTGAACCCAACGCCGAAACCCGGATCGAGCGGCTGCGCACTTTTGACCCGGCCGGCGGAACCGCCCAAGGCCAACACGTCTCGCGCGAGCCCGCTGCCGGATTCCGCGGAGAACCCGACGGCGGGCCCCCACGCCGTGCGCTGTACCGGCTGGAGCCGCACTCGGGGAAGACCCACCAGCTCCGCGTGCACATGGCGTCGCTGGGGCTGGGGATTGTCAACGACACGTTCTACCCGGAACTGCTGGACAAAGCCCCGGACAATTACGCCAGGCCGCTGCAGCTCCTGGCCCGCGGGATCCGCTTCGTGGACCCCATCTCGGGGAGCCCGGTGGAGTACCGCAGCAGGCTGGAACTGAGCGAGGCACGCTAGCAGCGCGAAGTGCGGTACCTTGTGCCCATGGACTTCGGAAATGCGGACAGCTGGGGCGCCGCGATCTATTTCTGGATCTTCCCCTTCGTGATCGGCGACGCGATTTTCCCGCCTGTCCCCTCAGAAATGCTCGTCATCACCGGCGGGGCGCTCTCCGCGGAGGGCCACGTCAACGCGTTCCTCGTGGTGCTCCTGGCCACGGTGTCCTCATGGCTGGGTGACCTGCTCGTCTTCGAACTGTTCAAACGGCGCCTGAGCCACGTGCTGGACCGCTGGAAATGGGGCCTGCACTTCCACGCCGCCGTCCACGCGGCGATCGCGAGGGCGGGCCGATCCTCCACGTACGGGGCGATTATCGGCGTCCGCTTCATCCCCGGCGGCCGGCTGGCGACGACGGCGGCGGCGGGCATTGCGAACGTCTCGACGCGCGGGTTCAGCCTCTGCGCGGCCATCGGCGGCCTGCTCTGGGCCAGCTGGTCGGTGGCGCTGGGCTACTTCACGGGATCCGCCACCGGGCTCCCGTTCTGGGCGAGCTCCCTGATCGGCGTCGGCGTCGGACTGGTGATCGGCGCCGTCGTGGGCGTGATCGTCACGCGGCGCCGGGGCAGTGCCTCCCCCGTGGAGTCCGCCGCGGCGGACCCGGACGAGGAACTGGACTTCTAGACGCCCGGCTTCCAGACGCCTGACTTCCAGACGCCCGATTTTTTAGACAGGTGCCCAGCGGCCGCGGCTGCGGCGCAGCACGGTCATGTTTCCGGTGAGCGCAACGCGTTCGACGGCGTCGCGCATCATCGCTGCCGACTCCAGCGCCTGGCTGTTTTCGGCGCTGTACGCGGTGGCATCGACCAGGAAACGCAGGTTCAGCTGCGGCACGCCGCCGGCGAGCTCGAGCTGGTGCGACTCAACATGGTGCCGCGTCCCGAGCGCCTCGATGGCTGCGGCCATGACAGCCTCCGGAGCTGTGCCCGGCTTGAGCCCGGTGATCTTGAGTCTGGTCTGGAACGACGGCATGGAACAACCCTAGCCGCGACGCCCCGCACGCCCCCATTTTCCCCCCAACCCAAGACGCTCCCCCGTCCAGTGAACTGGTCCACAAGGCGAGGGAGCGTCGACAGGGCCGGAGAGGGCTACCCCGTGTTGCGCAGGCCGGCGGCGACGCCGTTGACGGTGATCAGCATGGCGCGCTGGAGGCGCTCGTCGATCTCGGCACCGGAGATGCCTTCCGCGGCCTCGGCCCGGACACGGCGCAGCAGTTCCACCTGCAGGTAGCTGATCGGGTCCAGGTACTGGTCCCGGATCTCCAGGGAGCGCTTCAACGTGGGCTGGGCATCGAGGATCACGTGCTCGCCGGTGAGGTTCTGGATTTCCTCCACGGTGAGCTCGTATTCGACCCGGATGGCGCGGAACAGGTGGTGCAGCTCTTCCGGGACCAGGGTGGAGACGTAGTAGCCGGCAATGTCCATGTCCGTCTTGGCCAGGGTCATCTCCACGTTCGAAAGCACCGAACGGAAGAAGTGCCAGCCCTCGATCATCTCCTTGAGCTGGGCCGAGTTTCCGGCCTCGCGCGCGGCCTTGAGGCCGGAGCCCACACCGAACCAGCCCGGAACGATCTGCCGCGACTGGGTCCAGCCGAACACCCACGGGATGGCCCGCAGCCCCTCAAGCCCGGCGCCGGAATCGGGCCGCTTGGACGGACGCGATCCGATGTTCAGGGATCCCAGCTGCTCCACCGGCGTGGACGCCATGAAGTAGGCGGGCAGGTCCGGGTCCTCGATCAGCGAGCGGTAGCGGGCAAACGCGGCGTCGGAGACGGTTTCCATGACGTCGCCGTAGCGCACGCGCTGGTCCTCGGAGGTGCGCGGCGCGCGGTGCAGAGCGGATCCCTGCAGCACCGCGGCAAGGGAGAGCTCGAGGTTCTCACGGGCCAGCTCCGGCAGGGAGTACTTGTCCGAAATGACCTCGCCCTGCTCGGTGAACTTGATCTCGCCCTCGAGCACGCCGTTGGGCTGCGCCATGATGGCGTCGTAGGTCGGCCCGCCGCCGCGGCCCACGGAGCCGCCGCGGCCGTGGAAGAGGCGCACGCGGACGCCGTGCTTCGCGGCCACGTCCCGCAGCTTGCGCTGGGTCTTGTAGATCTCCCACTGGCTGGTCATGACGCCGGATTCCTTGTTGGAGTCCGAGTAGCCGAGCATGATCTCCTGCACGTCGCCGCGGAGCCGGACCAGCTCGCGGTAGGACGCATCAGAGAGCAGCTGGTCCACGATCTCGGCGGAGGCGCGCAGCTCGTCGACCGTCTCCAGCAGCGGAGCGAACCCAATCTTGGCGTAGGGCGCCTCGCCGAAGAGGCTGACCAGGCCGGCTTCGCGGGCCAGCACGGCCGCGGCCAGGACGTCGTCCGCGCCGCGGGTCATGGAGATGATGTAGGTCTCGATCACGTCGGGGCCGTAGGTGCGCAGGGCCCGCCGGATCTCCCGGAAGACGTCGTACGTGCCGTCAGCGACGCCGTCGAGCTTGATCGGGTGGCCGGAGAGCGGGCGCCGGGACGCGAGTTCGGACCCGAGCACCTCGAGCCGCTCGGCGCGGCTGAGCTCCGCGTACCGGACGCCCGGGCCGCCCAGGCGGTCCATGAGCTGCCCGACGGCGTCGTGGTGGTGGTCGGCGTGCTCGCGGATGTCGAGGGTGGCCAGGTGCAGGCCGAAGGAGGCGATGGCGCGGCGGACCCTGGACAGGGCGCCGTCGGCGGCGAGGGCGGCGTGGTGGTTCCGCAGCGAGCGTTCCAGCAGGCCGAGCTCGGCGAGGAGCTCTCCAGTGGCGGTGTAGTCGCGGCCGGGCTCGTGCGCGGATCCGGCCGCAACCCGTTTGCCGGTGTTGATCAGCTTGGCCTTGATGCAGGTCAGTTTGAGCCGGTACGGCTCCTGCGCATTCAGCTCCAGGACGCGGCGGTCCAAGCCAGGCAGCTTCTTGAGGTCGACGTCGATCGAGTCCAGGAGTTCCAGGTCTGCGCCGGCCAGCGCGGTCGAGTTGGACAGGATGGAGATGAGACCGTCGATCAGGCCGATGCTGATCCGGACGGCGTGCTGGTTCTGGATCTGCAGGATTTCGCGCGTGACGGCGGCCGTGACATTGGGGTTGCCGTCCCGGTCCCCGCCGATCCAGGAGCCGAAGCGGATCGGAGCCTTCTGCGGCGGCAGCGTAACGCCGTGGTCGGCGAGGAGTTCGGAGAGGTCCGAGAGCATCTCCGGCATGGCGTCGCTAAGGATGCCGGTGAGGTAGTAAATGGCGTTCCGGGCCTCGTCCACGGGGGTGGGCCGGACCTGGCGCAGCTCGTCCGTCTGCCACATCTGGTCGATGACCTCGGACAGTTGACGATCCTGGCGGCGGCGTGCGGACGTGCCCTCCAGCGTGGATTCGGACAGGATGTCCGAGAGCCGGCGGATCTTGTCCAGCACGGAGCGGCGCGAGGCCTCGGTGGGGTGGGCGGTGAAGATGGGCCGGACATCGAGTTCGTTGACGACTTCCTGCAGCACGGAGTTCCCGGCCTGGTCGGCGATCTCCTCCACGGCCTTGGCGAGCCAGCCGTCCTTCTCCTGCCGGGTGCGCAGCCCGCGGACGCGGTGGACCTGCTCGGCGGCGTTCGCCAGGTGGAAGTAGAACGCGAAGGCCCGGACCAGGTCGGTGGCCGGGTCCAGGGGCAGGGACCCGAGCAGTTCGCGGACCTGGGCGACGACGTCGTACGAGCTCCACGGACCGGTGGCATCGGCACCGCCGCGGGCTGCCTCCTTGGATTCCTTGGTCAGCAGGCGCACCTGCTCGACGAGGTCCAGGAGTTCCGGCCCGTGCTGGCGGACCAGGGATTCGCCCAGGAGGGTGGAGACCCGGCGGACATCGGCCCGGAGTTCGGCGGCAAGATCGGTGTCGGAATGCATTGCAGTGTTAGCCATGGAAACTATCTTTCGAGGGTTCGACTTGGCTCGTACACTGCGCTGGATACTGTGAGCCCGATTACTTCTTCCCATGGGATGTTACCCGCAGGCACTCCCGGCTGGAATTCCGTCTCAGATAGTGTCACGCAACACTTCAGCTGGGTTAGCGGGCTATCTTGAAATTGAACTCGCCGGTGCCCAGCGCGCCCCAGAGCCGCAGCCAGACCGGCAGGATCATTTCCGCGCCGCGGGCACTCGTGATGTCCCCCAGATCGATCACGTCGCGGTGGCCGAAGCCCTTGAGCAGTTCCGTCACGGCTGCCTTGGCGTCGGCGTCATCCCCGGAGACGAACACCGAGTGGTCACCGCCGGCCACACGCGCCGGATCCACCATCACCGACGCCGTCATGGTGTTGAGGGTCTTCACCACCCGGGACTGCGGGAAGGCCCGCTGGATCTGCTCGCCAAGGCTGTCCGTGTTCACCGGGTTCAGCGACGGCGGCATGCCCTGCGAGAAGTCCAGCGGGTTGGCGATGTCCATGATGACTTTGCCGGACAGGTTCCCCGTGCCCGCGGCGGCGAGAGCCGCCAGGGAGCCGCCGCCGTTCGTGGCGTTGACGATCAGCTCGGCGCCGGCCGCGGCCTCGGCAAAGGGGGCGAGCCCGACTCCGGTGTGCGCGGCGTGCCACTGCGCGAACGGCGCGGCACCCATCGCGTCCGGTTCCGTCCGGGAGAGCGTGGCCTGCGGGTCGCGGGTGCCGATCACGACGTCGTGACCCAGGCCCGCCAGCGCGCCGGCAATCGTGCGGCCCACCGTGCCGGTTCCCATTACCGCAATCTTCATGGCATCCTCGATTCCGCCCACCAGGAGCTCAGTCCGAAATCCACAGGTAGACAGATCCGTCTACCGCTGGACATGAAGCTATCAGACCGGCCGGTCGGCAACAAGGCGCCCCGGACGGCCGAGCGGGTGGGCGGCCCAGCGGGCAGTCAGGCATAGACAGACTTGTCTGTGTAGCATGGTGCCATGACCCTGCCAGCAGCCATCGCGCAGCCGGCACCCCGTGCCCCCGCCGGGCATGCCAGGGAGAAGATCCTGGCCACGGCCTTCCGGCTCTTTTACGCGCAGGGCTTTCGGGCCGCCGGCATCGATACGATCATCGCCGAATCCGGCGTCGCGAAGGCCACGTTCTACAAGTATTTTCCGGCCAAGGACGACCTCATCCTGGCGTATCTGGAGAAGGTCGACGGCGTCTGGACAGGGCAGCTTCACACCGCAGCCCGCGCCGCCGGCGAGGACCCGGCGGCACAGCTTGTTGGCCTGTTCGATGCCCTGACAACGGCCTGCCGGCGGGACGGCTACCGGGGCTGTGCCTTTATCAATGCGGCCGCCGAGTCCGCTGCCGGCACTAGGGTCCACGACCGGACCGTGGCGCACAAACAGCAGATCCGTGCCTGGATCCGGGACCTGGCTGCCCGCGCCGGCGCCGGGAACCCGGACCGGCTTGCCCGCAGCCTGACCCTGTTGCTGGACGGCGGCCTGGCCAGCGGTGTGCTCGACGGCGACCCGGACGCGGCCACCGCCGCCAAGGCCACCGCCGCGCAACTCGTCGCGGCCAGCCTCGGAATTCCACCCACCCCAACTGACTCGCAGCAGGGGCCGTTATGAGGCCTCAGAACGGCCCCTGCTGCCAGCTAGTTGGGCTGAGACTCCCTGGAGGAACCCATGAACACCACTGAGCCCGCCGCCGACCCGCAGCTTGCCCGCTGGCAACGCTTCCGCAACAGCCGGAACGCGGCACTCGCCAGCGACCACGGCTGGCTGACGCTGACCTCCTTCCAGTGGCTCGAGGACCGGCCCGCCGCCGTCGAGCTCGCCCCGGGACTCTGGTCCACCGACGGCACCGCGGCGTTCCTCACCGCAGCCGCGTCCGACGGCCTGACCCTCGTGGAAACCGGCGAACCCGTGGACGGGACCATCAGCGCCGTGCTCGCCGATGAGGAATCACTCATGTGGGTCCAGTACGGCGGCGACGACGGCCGCCATGTGGTGGTGGAGCTCGCCATGCGCGCGGACAAGTACGCCATCCGCACGCGGGACTCCCAGTCACCTGCGTTCACCGAGTTCGACGGCGTGCCCACCTTCGACTTCCGCCCGGACCTGGTGATCGAGGCCCGGTTCGCGCCCTATCCCGAGCCCGTGGACGTGCCGATCGGCACCGCCAACCCGCTGGTGGACGGGATCCACCGCTCGGTCGGCGAACTGGTTTTCCGGCTGCCCGGCACGGACCACGAGTTCCACCTGCAGGCCGAGGAGGAGAAGCTCGGCGCCCTGACGGTCACATTCCACGACGAGACCAACGGCGAGAGTACAGACGAGTGGCGGAAGGTCTCCACAGCGAAACCCCGGCCGGATGGGACGGTGGTCCTGGACTTCAACCGGGCCATCAACTACCCCAGCGCCTTCACCCCGTACGGCACCTGCCCCATGCCGGTGAAGAACAACAGCCTGGACTACCGGATCACGGCCGGCGAGAAGGAACCCGGCCTTTTCTAGACGGCCTTTTCTAGACGGCGTCCTCTAGGGATTCCTAGACGATCGCCGACACTCCGGTGACGGCACGCCCTGTGATCAGGGTGTTGATCTCGAACGAGCCCTCATAGGTGTAGATCGCCTCGGCGTCGGAGAAGATCTTGGCCATCCGGTAGTCCGTCACGATCCCGTTGCCGCCCAGCAGGGACCGGCCCATCGCCACGGTTTCGCGCATCCGGGCGCTGACATAGGACTTTGCGAGCGCCACCTGCGGCATGTCCGCGTCCCCCTGGTCCTGCAGCTGCGCGATCCGGACCATCATGCCCATGCTGGCCACGGCGTTGCCGAGCATGGTCACCAGCTGCTGCTGGACCAGCTGGAACTTCGCCAGCGGACGGCCGAACTGCTGGCGTTCGACGGCGTACTGGCGCGCGACGTCGAACGCTGCGAGCTGCTGCCCCACACCCTGCCAGGCCACCATGATCCGGGAACCGCGCAGGAGCTCGTTGGTGTCCTCGAAGCTGCTGATGCCGGCGAAGCGGTCCGACTCGGCCACCCGGACGTCGGTGAAGACGATGTCCGCGTTCTGCACCGTGCGCAGCGCGATCTTGTTCTCGATCCGGCTCCGGCTCACCCCCGGCAAGGTGGCGTCGACGATGAAGCCGCGGATGCCGCCGTCGGTCTCGTCCCGGGCCCAGACCAGCATGTAGTCACAGAACGTGCCGTTGCCGATCCAGCGCTTGGCGCCGTTGAGCACCCAGGCATCGCCGCCGTCGGCGGCGCCACCGGGGATACGCCGGGCCCGTGTTTCCATGCCGCCGGCAACGTCCGAGCCGTGGTCCGGTTCGGTGAGGGCGAAGGCTCCGGTGGTGCGCAGGTTCGCCGCGTCCTCGAGCAGTCGCGCCTTCTGTTCCTCGGAGCCGAAGCCGTAGAGCGATTCGACGAAGAGGTCGTGGTGGACCAGGAAGAAGGTCGCCAGCGAGGTGTCCACGCGGGTCATCTCGGCGATCACGATCCCAGCGAACAGGTTGCTGTAGCCGCGCTGGGCGGGGGCGCTGAGCTCCAGGGCAGCCAGCTTGGGCAGGATATGGGCCGGGAATTCGGCCTTGTTCCACCAGTCTGTGGCGAACGGGGCGACCTCCGCGGCCAGGAACTCCCGCAGCTGCGCCAGCTTGGCCCGCTCCACCGGGCTGAGCAGGGACTCGTAGTCGAAGAAGTCCGCCGAGGGCAGCTCGGCAACAGCCGGCGCGGCCGCAGCAGAAATTCCTGAACCGGTCATTTCGGCCCCGGCCCTTCCTGAACTGGTCATTTCGGCCCCATGCGGATGGCGCCGTCGAGGCGGATGGTCTCGCCATTAAGCATGGCGTTCTCCACAATGTGGGCGGCGAGGTTCGCGTATTCGGCGGGGCGCCCCAGCCGCGAGGGGTGCGGCACCTGCTGGCCCAGGGAGTCCTGCGCCTCCTGCGGGAGCCCGGCCATCATGGGGGTCTCGAAGATGCCCGGGGCAATGGTGACCACCCGGATCAGCGAGCGCGCGAGCTCGCGGGCGATCGGCAGCGTCATGGCCGCCACGGCGCCCTTGGAGGCGGCATAGGCGGGCTGGCCGATCTGGCCGTCGAACGCGGCAACGGAGGCGGTGTTGATGATGACGCCGCGTTCGGGACCGCCAAGATCCGTGGCTGCCGGCTCGGTGGCGGCCATCGCGGCCGCGGCGAGGCGGATGACGTTGAAGGTGCCCACGAGGTTGATCTGGATGACGCGGCTGAAGTTCTCCAGCGGGAGCACGCCCTCGCGGCCCAGGACCTTGCCGGGGGTGGCGATCCCGGCACAGTTGACCACGATGCGCAGCGGGCCCACGGCAGCGGCGGCCTCGACGGCGGCCTGGACCTGCGCTTCGTCGGTAACGTCGGCGGGAGCAAAGACGGCTGTGCGGCCGTCTCCGGCCGACTCCCCAGCGGAGCGGGCGGCGGCAGCGTTCAGTTCGGCGGCAAGGGCGTCCCCGGCAGAACCCGGCAGGTCCACGAGCACCACCGACGCGCCGGCGTCGAACAGCCGCCTGGCCGTGGCCGCTCCGAGACCCGAGGCCCCGCCCGTGATCAGCGCGACAGTACCTTTGATGTCCATGCATCCTCCTTGATGTGGAACCGGACCCCGGCCGTGAAGCCTTGACGCAGGCTGCGCTTGCAGCAACCGCCCGCGGGGAACATTAGTTAGTGAATGTTAACTGGAATGCGGCGGTTCCGCACCTTTGGACCGAGCCCGGTAAGGCGCAGGAACCGCCGCGGGGATCGGCAGCCACCGGGCGCGGCGACGCTCCCCGACCGAGCGCGCTCCCGCGATTACGCTTGAGCCATGACCCGAGCAGACGCCGCCCCCAACTGGTCCTTCCGCGCGGACGAGGCCGCCCGCTCGGTTACCAGGCTCTTCGGGCAGCGGCTCTTCTTCCTGCCGCGGACCCATATCGCCGCCATCCTCCGGCCCTCCGGGAGACTGAAGAACCTGTCCCGGCCCTGGCACTACTGGTGGCAGGCGCACTACCTGGACTGCCTCGTGGACGCCGGCCGCCGCGAACTGGGCTCGCCCGAGCACCCGGGGGGCAGGTTCGACGGCGAGAACCGGCCCAGCGCGGGCCAGCTCGCCTCCCGGCTCGTCACCGGCATCCGGCTGCGCAATTTCCTCACGGTGGTCAACAACTACTACGACGACATGGCCTGGCTGGCCCTGGCCACGCACCGGCTGGACAAGCTGGCCGAGGACACCCGCAAGCACGCCGGCCGGGGCCGTAACGCCAAGGTCCTGCAGAGCCTGACCCTGCAGTTCGACTCCGCCTCCACGGACGACCTGGGCGGCGGAACCTTCTGGAGCACCAAGCGCGACTTCAAGAACACGCCCGCCACCGCACCCGTGGCCCTCTACTACGCACGGACGGGCAACCCGGCGAAGGCGCAGGCCCTGCTGGACTGGCTGGACGCCCGGCTCTACGAGCCCGAACAGGGCCTCTACCGGGACGGCCTGCGGATTTCCGGAACAGGGGACGTGGTGCTGGAGGACACGATCTACACCTACAACCAGGGTCCAGTCCTCGGCGCCCTGCTGGAACTCGGCGGCGAGGCCAACCTCACCCGCGCGGCAGCGCTCGTGGCCGCCGTGGCGAACAACCTCACCCAGCCGGCCCCGCTGCTGGGCCGCACCGCCGCGGTGTTGCGGTGCGAGGGAACGGGCGACGGCGGACTCTTCACCGGGATCCTCGTCCGCTATCTGGCCCTTGCCGCCGCCGACGAGCGGCTGCCGGCCGAAACCCGGGCCACGGCGGCGGCACTGGTGAACGATACGGCCGAAGCCCTCTGGGAGGGCCGCCGGATCCTCCCGCCGCACGACCGGCTCGCGCGCCCGGGAAGCCACCTGGTGTTCTCCGACAGCACCGACCTGCCCGCCCGCCGCAGCTATCCGGAGGGCGCCGCCGTCGAGCTGTCCACCCAACTCCAGGCCTGGATGGTGCTGGAGGCGGCCGCATCGATCGCCCCGGCGCCCACCCGCTGACCGGAAACCAATTACGTCACGCAACAGTTTCGTAATTCATGTGATCCTCATCACTTATAGGGGCTTCAGGTTGGTCGCTTAGGTTTGGCTAACCTACAGTCTTTCGTAGTGAGCATGCCCTAACTCCCCCGCTCACGGGGGTCAGGGCGCCAACGACGAATTCCTCGCAGAAAGTAGCCCCATGAAGATCCGCAACAACGCACTGGCGGGCATCGCCCTGGCAGCCACCGCCGCTCTGGGCCTGGCCGCCTGCGGCACCGGTTCGGCTGCCCCGGCTGGCAGCAGTGCAGCGGCCGGCGGCTCGGCCGCCGGCGAGATCACGGTCTATAACGCCCAGCACGAGTCCCTGACCAAGGAGTGGGTGGACGCCTTCACGGCCGAAACCGGTATCAAGGTCACCCTGCGCCAGGGCGACGACACCGAGATGTCGAACCAGATCGTCCAGGAAGGCCAGGCCTCCCCGGCGGATGTCTTCCTCACCGAGAACTCCCCCGCCATGGCCCAGGTGGAAAACGCCGGTCTGTTCGCGGACGTGGACAAGGCCACCGTGGACCAGGTCCCCGCCGAGTTCCGCCCCTCCACCAACAAGTGGACCGGCATCGCGGCCCGCTCCACCGTCCTGGTCTATGACAAGACCAAGATCAGCGAGGACAAGCTGCCCAAGTCCATGCTGGACCTGGCCAACCCCGAGTGGAAGGGCAAGTGGGCAGCCTCGCCGTCGGGCGCCGACTTCCAGGCGATCGTCTCGGCCCTGCTCGAACTCAAGGGCGAAGCCGCCACACAGGCCTGGCTCAAGGGCATGAAGGAAAACTCCAAGGCATACAAGGGTAACAGCACGGCCATGAAGGCCGTCAACGCCGGCGAAGTCGACTCCGCCCTGATCTACCACTACTACTACTACGGCGACCAGGCCAAGACCGGCGAGAACTCCAACAAGGTCACGCCGTTCTACTTCAAGAACCAGGACCCCGGCGCATTCGTCTCCATCTCCGGCGGCGGCGTGCTGAAGTCCTCGAAGAACGCCGCAGCGGCCCAGGCCTTCCTGAAGTTCATCACCGGCAAGAAGGGCCAGGAAGTACTCCAGAAGGGCACGTCCTTCGAGTACGCCGTAGCCTCGGACGTCCCGTCCAACGACAAGCTGGTTCCGCTCAAGGATCTGCAGGCCCCCACCGTGGATCCGGCCAAGCTTAACTCCTCCAAGGTCACCGAGCTGATGACCCAGGCAGGACTGCTGTAACTGAAGTGACTAGCAAGCTGGCGGCCCCCGGAAATTCGGGGGACACGACGACGGCGGGCAGGGGCAAGCGCCCCCGCCCGCCTTTCGGCGTTTCTGTTGTATCCATCATTGCGGTCCTGATCGCCCTGTTCTCACTGGTGCCGCTGGCCTACGTGATTGTCATGACGGCCTCCACCGGGTGGGACACGGCTGCGGCCCTGATCCTCCGCCCGCGCGTGGGCGAGCTCCTGCTGAACACCGTGCTGCTGACCGTGGTGACGGTGCCGCTGTGCCTGGTCCTGGGCGTTGGCGGCGCGTGGCTCGTCGAGCGCACCAACCTCGTGGGCCGCAAGTGGTGGGCCGTGCTGCTCGCCGCCCCGCTGGCCATCCCCGCCTTCGTCAACAGCTACGCCTGGGTGTCCGCGGTGCCTTCGCTCGGCGGGTTGTGGTCCGGTGTCCTGATCGCCACCCTGTCCTATTTCCCGCTCGTGTACATCCCGGCCGCCGCGACGCTCAGCCGCCTGGACCCGGCGATCGAACAGTCCGCCGCATCCCTGGGCCTCGGCGCCTGGCGCGCCTTCTTCCGCGTGGTGCTCCCACAGCTGCGCATCGCCATGACCGGCGGCGGGCTGCTGGTCGCGCTGCACCTGCTGGCCGAATACGGGGCGTTCGCGATGATCCGGTTCGACACCTTCACCACCGCGATCATGGTCCAGTACCAGTCGACGTTCAACGGCACGGCAGGGAACATGCTGGCCAGCGTCCTGGTGTTCCTGTGCCTGATCCTGCTGCTCGTGGAGGTCCGCAGCCGCGGCAGTGCCCGGTACGCGCGGATCGGCTCCGGCGCCCAGGCGCGCGCCTTGCGCCTGCCCCTGCACGCCTACCAGCTCCCCGCCCAGCTGTCCCTGATCGTTCTCGTCGGGCTGGCGTTCGGCCTGCCGCTGACGTTCGTGCTGCGCTGGATCGTCACCGGCGGCCCGGACATCTGGGCTGCCGAGGAATTCATGCCGGCCCTGCTGCAGACCCTGGCCTATGGTCTCACCGCTGCCGTGGTCACCACCGTGGTCGCGTTCCCCATGGCCTACCTCGCCGTGCGGCGCCCCAGCTGGTTCAGCAAATCCTTGGAGCTCTCCAACTACATCACCAGCTCCATGCCCGGGATTGTGGTGGGCCTGGCCTTCGTGACCGTGAGCATCCGGATGGTGCCCAGCATGTACCAGACCTCGGCGCTGCTCATCGCCGCCTACGTGTTGCTGTTCCTTCCCCGGGCCCTCGTGAACATCCGCTCGGGGCTGTCCCAGGCACCGAAGGAACTCGACGAGGCCGCCCAGGTGCTCGGCAAGCCGCCGCTGCTGGCCTTCCTCCGCGTGACCCTTCGCCTCACCGCTCCCGCCGCGGCCGGTGGCGCTGCCCTGGTGTTCCTGGGAATCGTCAACGAGCTCACCGCGACGCTTCTGCTCTCGCCCAACGGGACGCGTACCCTCGCCACCGAGTTCTGGAGCAAGAGCAGCGAAATCGACTACGCTGGCGCCGCCCCGTATGCGTTGCTGATGATTGTAATCTCGGCGCCCATGACCTATCTCCTCTTCCAGCAGTCCAAGAAAGTAGCCGGACAGTGACCGATGTTTACCCGTCGCGTGAGGCCCATTCGCGTCTCCCCGAGCCGCGGATCGCGGCATCCGTGGCCCCCAGCACCAACAGCCACCTGGAAATCGACGCGGTCACCAAGAACTTTGGGTCCCAGGCCGTCCTCCGGGGCGTCAACCTCTCCGTCGCAAAAGGCGGAACGACGGCGATCGTGGGACCGTCCGGATCGGGAAAAACCACACTCCTGCGCCTGATTGCGGGCTTCGAACACCCTGACACCGGCAGCATCGCGCTGAACGGCAGCAAAGTGGCGGGAGAGAACGCCTGGGTCCCCGCCCACAAGCGCCACGTCGGCTACGTGGCCCAGGACGGTGCTTTGTTCCCGCACCTGACAGTCGGGCAGAACATCTCCTTCGGCCTGGACGCCTCGCAGCTGCCCGGCGGGCACCGCGGCGTCAAGGCGCGGGTTGCTGAATTGCTCGAGATGGTTTCCCTGGACCCTGCCATGGCCAAGCGCCGCCCGCACCAGCTCTCCGGCGGCCAGCAGCAGCGCGTGGCCCTGGCCCGGGCGCTGGCCCGCAAGCCCGCCCTCATGCTGCTGGACGAGCCGTTCTCCGCCCTGGACGCCGGGCTGCGCGTGGCCACGCGCCGCGCCGTGGCCCAGGTCCTGAAGGACGCCGGCGTGACCACCATCCTGGTCACGCACGACCAGGCCGAGGCGTTGTCCTTCGCCGACCAGGTGGCCGTGATGCGCGGCGGCAGGCTGGCCCAGATCGGCAACCCGTTCGTCGTCTACACCCGCCCGGCGGACCGCGCCACCGCCGAATTCCTGGGCGACGCCGTCATCCTGGATGCCTGGATGGAAGGCTCCCTGGCCACGTGCTCGCTTGGCGGGATCCCCGTCCGCCGCCCGCCGGCCCAGGGCCGGGTCCAGCTGATGCTCCGGCCCGAGCAGATCCGCATCTCCGAGGACGGCCCCATCCGCGGCACCGTGGTGGACACCGACTACTTCGGCCCCGAGACCACGGTTCGGCTCCAGCTCCCGGTCCCGCCCGTCCTGGCCGCCGGCACCGTTCCAGACCACCGCTACCCCGGCGGCGGGGAAATCATTACCATCCGGCACTGGAACGCCTCGATCGCCCGCCCCGGCACCGAGCTCCGGCTCCGCGTGGTGGGCGAGGCCGTGGCCTTCCCCATGGATGGGCCGCCGTCCCCCTAAATATGCCGTGGCGATAGGGTGGGGCGCATGACTGTTCAGCCCGGCCTGCACCGCCAATACTGCTCTGTTGCCGCCCCCACGCAGCTGTGGCTTGATCCGGACGGCCGCCTGGCCGGCGAGTTCAAGCCGCCCGGCGCCGGTGACCCGGCTGATCCGTCAGGGTTTACGGGGCTCCTCCATGGCGACACCCGTATGCTGTCCCGGGCACTGGTGCGTGTCAACGGCCTGGAACCGGAACCGGCGACGGTCGAGGCCGAGCCCGGCGGCATCCTGCGCGTCCGAGGCCTGGTCCGGGGCATCCCTGGCCCCACGGAGGATCCCGCCGTCGAACTCCTGCAGACCTGGACCGTGACTCCGGGCCTGGTGCGGCACGCCCTGCAGCTGCGGACCTCACTGGATTCCCTCGACGTCGACATCGACATCGAGCTCGCCGCCGACTTCACCGACATGGCCCAGATCCGCCTCAGCCGTTTCCGTGACGCATCCGCGCCAATCGCCGCCGACGACTCAGCGCTGCGCTGGAGGGAGGGTGGCAAGGCCCTGGCCGTGGCGGCCACCGGCGCCGTCACCCCGGAAGGCCGCCTCGCCTGGCGCGGGACCGTGGGCCGGGGCCGGCCCTTCGAGGCCGAATGGCAGGCCGTCGTCAGCGACGATGATGATGCCGTGGTGGCGGCCAACCCTCCCGCGGCCAGGCTGCCGCGAACCGGGCCGGCCGGTGCCCTGGGCCTGCTCCTGGATAACTCCCTCGATGAAGTGGCGGGGCTCCGACTTGCTACCCGACAGCTGCCGGACGCGCCGTTCATTGCCGCCGGGGCACCCTGGTACTTCACGCTGTTCGGCCGGGATTCGCTGTGGGCGGCGCGGCTGCTGCTGCCGCTAAACACTGGGTTGGAGACCGGGCCGGACACGGGGCTGGCGGCGGGAACACTGCGGGCACTGGCGGCCTTCCAGGGCACCAACACGGATTTGGCGGCCGCCGAGGAGCCCGGGAAGATCCTGCACGAGCTGCGGTCCAAGGAGCTCGTGCTGGAGAGCCAGGGCTTGCGCCTGCCGCCGGTGTATTTCGGGGCCGTGGATTCCACCCCGCTGTGGCTGTGCCTGCTGGGTGAACTCTGGCGCTCCGGCCGGGACGAGGCCGCCGTCCGGTCCCTGCTGCCGAATGCCGCCCGGGCCGCCCAGTGGCTGCTCGCCGCCGGCGCAACCGGGCCGGGAGGGGCACCGGGAGCGGTACCGGGCGGGGCAGCGGGCAACGGCGGGTTCCTCAGCTACCGAGACGCGTCGGGGCACGGCCTGAGCAACCAGGGCTGGAAGGACTCCCGGGACGCCATGCAGTTCCGCGACGGCCGGCAGGCCGAGGGGCCGATCGCGCTGTCCGAGGTGCAGGGTTACGCATACCAGGCAGCGATGGAAACGGCCGAGCTGTTCGACGCCGTCGGCGAACCGGGCGGCCAGGCGCTGCGCGACTTCGCCGCGGCTCTCCGGCTCAGGTTCCGTGAGCGCTTCTGGGTTGCGGACGACGGCGGGCCGTTCCCGGCCATGGCCCTGGACGGCCACGGGGTTCCGCTGGACATCCCTGGCTCAAACATGGGCCATCTGCTGGGCACGGGCATCCTGGATGCCGCCGAAGCCCGGATCGTGGCGGACCGGCTGGTGAGTCCCGAGCTGTTCTCCGGCTACGGCGTGCACACGATTTCGCGGCGGGCCGCAGGGTTTTGGCCCTTCAGCTACCACTGCGGCTCGGTCTGGAGCCACGACACGGCCATCGCGATCAGGGGCCTGCTGGCCGAGGGTTTCATCGCCGAGGCACGGACCCTGTCCGATGGCCTGCTCGCGGCGGCAGCCTCCTTCGGGCACCGGCTGCCGGAGGTCTTCGCCGGGGTGCGGGCCGAGGACTCCGGCGTTGCGGTGCCCTATCCGGCGTCGTGCCACCCGCAGGCGTGGTCCTCAGCCTCGGCGGTGGTGATCGCCCAGGCGATGGGCGTCGGGCTCTGAGAGGTAGGGCTCTGGCAGGTCGGGCTCCAACGGATACGGCTCTGGCGGATAGGACCCTGGCAGGTCGGACCCGGACGGGATTGGCTCTGCCCACCGCGGGGCCATGGCGGCCCGCAGCCCGTCGGCCAGGATGACGACCCCGGTCACGGCAAGCGCCAGGCCCATCGAGGCGAGCACGTCCGTCAGCCAGTGATAGCCCAGGTACAGGCGGGAGAAGGCGACCAAGAGAGTCGCCGCGGCGGCCGCCGCGAAGCCGAGTACCGTCGTCGACTGTTTGCTCGTCCGCGTCCCGCGGGCCGCCATCAGCAGGTAGCACAGGACGCCCAGGAAGACGCCGGCGCCGAAGGTATGGCCGGACGGGAAGGACAGGGCGTCGTCCGGTCCCAGCAGGAAGTCGCTGGCGGCGGGCCGGCCGCGGCCGACGTCGTCCTTGATCAGCGTGGACACCGCGAACGTTGCGGCCATGGCGCCGATGAGCAGGCCGGGACGCCAGACCTCGCGTTTCCAGGCCGCCCAGGCCAGAGCGAGCGCACACCCGATCACGGTCATCCACAGCGGCGACGTCACCGTGGTCACGGCCGTCAGGAGGGCGGTGGCGACGGGGTTCCGGGACGCCATAAGCCCGTCGTGGACGGGGACGTCCAGGGCCGCCACGCCGCTCTTGGACTGCACTGCGGCGAGCACGATCCAGAAGATCGTCTCCCCCGCGATCAGGAGGCCCGCGGCCACGAAGAAGAGCCGGCGCTGGGACGGCAGCGGCAGGCGGTCAGGGGGATGCGGCGCGCGCTGGGCAAAGAGCATCGCCCAATCCTGCCAGTCCCAACTACCTGCAACCCGGACGGCCGCTGGGAATTCTCTGGAATTCTGTGGATGCGCGCGGATGGGCGGCGGCGGTGCCGGCCGCTAGGGTGCCGACCGCTGGGGTGCTGGCCGCTAGGGTGCCGGCGGCTAGGGTTCCGTGGGCCGCTTGACCTGCGGGTACACCGTTTCGTACCGGGCGAGCATCTCCACGAACCCGGCGATCTTCCGCTCCCGGGTGGCGGCCTGTTTGACCGAGTTGGTGCGGTAGATCAGGGCAAACCGGTTCACGGACGTCAGGACCTCGAACATCGCCTGCGCCCGGGGTTCCGCCGCGATGGCCGCGGCGAGGTCGTCCGGGACTTCCGCCGTCGCGGGGCCCGAATAGGCGGCCTCCCAGCGCCCGTCCGCCTTGGCCGCGGCGACGGCGGCCTGTCCGGCTCGCTCCATCCGCCCCGCCGATTCCAGGCGTTCAATCCGCTCCACGTTCCGCGCGGACCACACGCTCTTGGGTCCCCGCCGGGTCATCCGCTGGAAGGAGCTTTCCTCGTCCCGCCGCCTGCCCTGGCCGTCGATCCAGCCGAAACACAACGCCTCCTGCAGCGCGGCCTCGTAGTCCAGCTCGGTCACCGAGCCGCCCTTCTTGTGCAGCACGAGCCACACACCAGGACTCTGCGCGTGGTGCTGCTCCAGCCAGGCCCGCCACTGGGCGGCATCCTTCACCAGCAATTCCTCGAGTTCAACAGCCATGGCCCCATTGTGCCCCGCGGGGCTGACCGGATGAGTGCTTTGGTGGCACCATGTCTTGTGGAGCCACAACCGTCCTAGCAAGGAGATCCCATGCTGCGCGCCCGCCCGATCCACTACACCTCCCGCATGGACCAGTGGGGACGCCTGCTGTCCGCCCTCGGCATGGTGCGGACGGTCGACGACGGCGACTGGCAGGAGTTCGACGCCGGCTCGGGCCGGCTTGCGCTGCACCGAGTGGTTGCGGGAGCCGTAGCCGCGGGCCCCGGAGGACCAGGAATCGCGCAGGACTCAACGACGCTGGACGGCAGGACGGACTTCGGCGTCGAGGTCGGAGACCTTGCGGAGTTCGCGCGCCGCACCAACCTCGCCGGAGTGGAGGCCGGGGCCGCCCCGGCCGAGCTGGTCACTGCCGAGCACGGCGATACCTGCCGCATTACCGGTGAGGACGGATTCGGTTTCTTCGCGGACAAGGCCGCCCACGGCGCGCAGTGCGCGGACGCCGATCCGGCGCTCGCCGTCGTCGAAGTCTGGTTCACACCGGACGCTGCCGCCGCGGCCCAAACCCTGCGGAACATGGGCGCCCGGCTGCGCCCGGCCCCGGACGATGACGAAACGGCGGACTTCACGGCGAAGAACGGCGGCGTGCTGATGGTGCGCCCGGCCAGCGGCGCCGCCCGGTCCGGCCTGGGCTTTGAATACACCGGCGACCTCACCGCCCTTCGGGACCGCCTGGCGGACGCGGGCCACCAGGTCAGCCTGACGGAAGAGGCGTTCGGGCGGACCCTGCACGTGGCCAACCCGGACGCGGCCGATCTGCCGGAGAACCCCAACGGCGCGATGCTCTGGATCTCGCACAAGCCGGCAGGCGCCTGAGTCCGTTGCTCCGGCGGGGCCCCGGCGGGGAATAGTCGACTCTCTATGGCTCCCCGCCAGACGACAGGTTCGATCTGAGTTCTTCCGCTTGAGCAGCAATAGCGTGACGCTGTTCGCGAGTGAACCTTCTGAGTTGCGTGTCCACGATTGCCCGGCAGGAAAATTCGTCCAGCTCCAACAGTTCCATCAGACGACGGATCGCTTCGTCTACGTCCTCTGAATCCTCGACCACTTGGAAGACATCCTCCCGCCGATCCACCGCCTTCACGAGCCCGTCCAACAATCTCAGGAGGTACCCCTCCTGCCTCCGCTGCTCCGCATCCATGCTGCGGTTCTTCCATGCAGGACATGAATCTACCCGAGACCCGCATAGGGATCCTTTGCCGGGCGAAGCGGGAAAGCAGACTGACGACGTTGCTCGACCTTGCATGTAATTTAACGCAATGCCTGGCGAGCGCGAGGTCGCTCAAATCGACAGCAATAGGAGCTTCCGGGGACGATTCAACCTGGTTTCCGTGCCCGTTGACGAGGCTTTCTGCTCGGACCTAGCATGGCGTTGCTGGCCGGTGAAGCTCTTGGTCATAAGCGGAGGGGAGCTGAAGATGGCGGCTCCTGTGCTCACCGATTTCGGCGATCCCCGGTGTGGCGATTCCCCGAATTCGGCCAACGGAGGGCCTGGTCCCCGGAAACGGGTGCGCGGTATCGGATGCGGTGTCTAGAACTTGCCGGTGCGCTGTTGAAAGAATCCGCGTCCGGAAAAGGGATGGAGCAACCCGATGAACGCTGAGCAGGCTTCGGGACAGGAACGTCCTGGTTTGGTGACGCGTGCGCTGGTCCGCGGCCTGGCTTGGGACGTCGGGATACCGCTCGCTGCCTACTACGTCCTGCACCTGGCCGGTGCCACCGACTGGGCCGCGCTGCTGGCAGCGACGGGAGCCGCTGCCTGCCGGCTGTTGTGGACGGCGTTCAGGGGAAAATCCCTGAACCCGTTTGCCATGCTGATGTTCATCGTCTTCGGGCTCGGCCTGGGCCTGTCTTTCCTCACCGGTGACCCACGGTTTCTGCTGCTCAAGGACTCGGCGATCACCGGTGGCGTGGGTATTTCGTTCCTGGTTTTGGCCGCTCTGGGACATCCCTTGACTTTGGATGCAGCCAAGACCTGGAGTCCGGAGCGTGCCGGGGAAATGGACCGGGAATTCCACCGCAACCCGGCAGTGCACCGCTGGCACCTGAAGATTTCCGCCGTTTGGGGTGCGGCGGCCAGCACACGGGCCGTCCTGGTCTATCTGCTGCCTATTGACGTCATGGTGGGGGTTTCCGCGGCTCTGGCAGTGATCGTTTTCGCTGCCCTCATCGCATGGACTGTCCGGGACTGGAAACGACGACAGGCAGCCTGGACTTCCTGACGGCTCGGTGCCAGCTCATCGGAAGCCCGTTGCCTAACGGAATTCCGTGCGAGCTTGTGCAATTGACTGCCGTGGCAGTTGCGCTGTTGGTATTTCCAGATAGTGCCAAGAGCTGGCGATATGGTTGAGCATCGTCAGCCGCACTATCTTGGGGGAAAAATGATACTGGCGCTCACTAATTCGGAAGTAAGTCCACTGGTGCCGTCCTGGGGCATTCTGGGACTCCTGATGATCCTGAACGCAATCCTGTTCATTGCAGCGCTCGTGAGCATTGCGCGCAATAGGACTCACGCCACCGGCGGTACTGTCGTTTGGGCCCTCATCGTTCTTGCGGTACCGGTGCTTGGCTCGGTTCTGTGGTTCTTGGTTGGGCGCAGAGAAACATCCGGCCCTCGACTTCGCGATCAAGCTAGATAGCGGGCAGGCGGGACGCAAGACTTTCTCACTCAAGAGACCCCGGAATTTTTCCGTTCATTCAGCTCGACCCGTCGGTGGACCAGCATTATCGATTTGAGCCGATCGACGGCCACAACGAAAGCGAGTCATTGTGGGCATCTTCAGGAAGAAGTCTCCCTTACCGGAAACGCCTGATTCGCACCTCACGTTCTTCACGGCGTCAAGCGCGAACAATTTCCGAACTATCACGCGCGAAGTCTTTGCCGAGATGGGGCTCGAAGTCGTTATGCACCCCGGTCATGCTGTCGATGACTCCGAACGTGAATTCGGATTGTGGAACGTGGCCGCCGCCTGTCACGACCAGCCCCCGTATGCATGGCGCGGCGCGATACGAGAACACCTTCAACGCGTGCTGACGAGCTTCGATGCCCCCGATCCCTTCGACAGCCTTACCCCCACTGATGTACCGAGGCAGACCTTCGCTCGTCTTTACGAAGAAGCGAGCATGCCAGGGATCGACGGTTACCCGCACCGGGAGTTCGCGCCGGGCATCGTCGAGATGCTCGCGCTGGATCTCCCGGACACCGTTACGGTTTTCAGTCATAACAACGCGAACAAGTTCGGCGGGTTCGAAGCCCTCAGAACTCGGGGAATGGCTAACCTTCGTCGGTTGGAAGTCGAACAACTCGAAACCCTCCCCATGCAGGGGGGTGGCTCGTTCACTGCCCTCCTAGGCGACTCTGTCTATACGGCGAGCCGAGCTCTCCTTCTTCCCGGCTTGGCCTCAGAACTCTCCGGAAAGCGCGTCCGAGAAGAGTTCGGATGGCTCATGAGCGTCCCAAATCGACACCAAGTCGTTTGGCACATCATCGAAGACGCCACCGTCGTCGGGGCGGTCAACGGAATGGCCCGCTTCGCCGCTATGGGATACAGCGATTCTCTTACCCCGCTGAGTCCGCACGTCTTTTGGTGGGACGGGACAAGCTACGAGCAACTCACCCAAGTGTCCGACGATGGTGGCCTGGCGATACGGGTAAGTCCAGCGTTCCAGGCCGTCCTTGAATCGATAACTGCGGATAGATAGAGAACACCCCGACAAATCTGAGACGCCCGCCAGGCCCGCTATCAGTCCTCCAGCGCCCCGTTGCAGAGCCGGTTCACTACTTCGGTGAGCATTGTCAGGCCTGCCACGATGTCCTCGTCCGTGGTGTATTCGTGCTCGTTGTGGGAGATTCCGTCCACGCTGGGCACGAACAGCATCACCGTCGGGACCAGGTCCTTCATGTTGGTCGAATCGTGCCCGGCCAGGGTCATGACCGGCTTGTTCGCCAGGCCCAGGTCCGCCGCCACCTTGGCCGCGAGCTCGACGCCCTCGGGCTGGTACGGGGTCACGGGCCAGGAGTGGGAGTGGTTGCGTTCCACCGTGACGTTCGCCAGCCGCTCGATCTTTGAAATCCGCTCGTGGAGCAGGGTGTCCGCCTCGGCCAGGACAGTTTCATCGGCGCTGCGCAGATCCAGCAGCAGGCTCACCCGGGACGGCACAACCACCGGCGAGTTCGGGTAGACGTTCAGCTGTCCCACGGAGGTGTGCAGCACGCCGGGGAAGGTGTCGGCGAGTTCCCGGGCGGCGACCACCATCATGGACGCGCCCAGCAGCGCGTCTTTCCGGTCCGCGATCACGGTGGACCCGGTGTGGGCCTGCTCGCCGTGGACCACGAACTCGTATTTGTTGGCCGCCCAGTTGGAGTTCACCAGGCCGATGGTGATGCCTTCGCGCTCCATGCTGCGGCCCTGTTCGATGTGGATTTCGGCGCAATACGCGGCCTCGGGGCCCTCGTAACTGCCGCGGCAGCCGATCGCGTCCAGGGCCTCGCGGACCGAGATTCCGGCCGCGTCCGTGGTGGCCAGCGCGGTGTCGAGATCAAGTTTGCCTGTGTAGACGGAGGAGCCCATCATGGACGGCTTGAAGCGGGAGCCTTCCTCGTTGAACCAGTTGACCACCGCGATGTTGAACCGGGGCTGCCCGGCGGGTCCGGCCGCGGCCCACTGCTCCACGAGCCGGAACGCCGCGTGGGCGGCAGCGAGGACGCCGTATGCGCCGTCGTAGCGTCCCGCCGTCGGCTGCGAATCCATGTGGGATCCCACCACCACGAAGGGAGCACCCGGCACGGCCTCGTACAGGCCCCACTGGTTGCCGGCCCGGTCGAACCGGACGGTGAAGCCCCTGGCCTCCAGCAGGCCCGTGAGCCACTGTCGCTGCTGGCCGTCCGGCACGCTGGCGGCCTGCCGTTCGACGCCGCCGTTCTCGGTCGCGCCGAATTCGCTCATGATGTGGAAGTCCCGCACGAAGGCTGCGTCGCGGGTGCTGAAAGTGGTCTGAGTAGTCACGGTGTTCCCCTATGAACGGTTGGTAGCAGTGCTGAAGAGTGGACCGGTTGCGGCCGGATCGGCCGCAACCGGGGATGTGGGGTCGGGGTTCCGGAACGTGAAGCTCCCCCCGACGGCGGTGGCCAGCACCTTGAGTCCGGCGATGCTGTCCGCGGTGAGCGGGGAACCGGACAGGACCGTGAAGTCGGCCAGCTTCCCTGCGGTCAGCGAGCCTTTGACGTCGGAGGTGCCGGTGGCTGCGGCGGCTCCGGTGGTGTACGCCGCCAGGGCCTGGAGCGGGTTCAGGCGCTCGTCCGGGTTCCCGAACACGGCCCCGGAGGCGGTGCGCCGGTCCACGAAGGCCTGCATTCCGCGGAGCACGTTTCCGTCCGCCACGGGACGGTCGGAGCTGCCGCCGAGGGTGACTCCCCCGGCAAGGAACGACGCCGCCCGGTAGGCCCAGCCGAGCCGGTCCGGGCCGAGGGAGAGCGTCATGCCGTCCCCGCCGTCGGCGAAGAAGCTGGCCTGCGGGGTGACGGCGATGCCCGCGGCGGCCAGCCGTGGCAGCTGCTCCGGCCGGGTCATCGAGGCGTGTTCGATCCTGTTGGGCACCGCCCGCGGGCCGTACTTAGCGGCGCAGCCGGCGATGATGTCGATGGCGAGGTCAACGGCACGGTCGCCGATGGCGTGCGCCGCGATCGACCAGCCGGCGGCGTAGGCGGCCTCGATCTTGGTCCGGAGCGCCTCCGGGTCCGCCTGGAAGTAGCCGGTGTTGCCGGTGTTGTCCGTCCCGCCGTGGCTGCAGTAGTCCTGGCTGACCGCCGCCGTTTCGCCCAGCAGCGACCCGTCCAGGAACACCTTCGCCGGGCCCAGGGACAGGAAATCGTTGCCGAATCCGCTGGCGATGCCAAGGTCCAGGCCGGCCAGCGCCTTATCCAGGGTGTGCGGTCCGCCGAGCGGGTGCAGCACATCAAGGACCGGCATCAGTTGTGCCCGGGCGTGGAGCCTGCCCGCGGACACCGCCCGCTGGTAGGCGGCCAGCTCCACCGGGCTGTGCCCGATCCAGCCCCCGCCGATCCCGGCCTCGGTGAAACTCGTGATGCCCTCCGCGGCGTAGTGGCGGGTGGCCCGGTCCAGGGCTTCTTCGATCGCCTCGGTGGAGTACGGCAGGATCAGCTGCTGGATCAGCTGCTGCGCGGTTTCCTGGACCAGCCCGGTGGGGCGGCCGCCGGCGTCGCGGACAATCACGCCGCCGTCGGGGTCCGGGAACGACGCCGGTTCGGCGCCGGCCAGCCGGAGCGCGGCGGTGTTGACCACGGCCATGTGGCCGGAATTGTGCCGCATGAACAGCGGCCGGTCTCCCGTGATCCGGTCCAGGACGGTGATGTCCGGAAACTCGCCGCCGTGCTGCGTCTGGCTGAACCCTGTGGCCAGCAGCCAGCCCGGCGTCTGGCCGTCCCCGTCCCCGGACCCGTCAGCGGCGTCGGCTGCCATGCCGGCCTCCAGCAGGGCGTAGAGCTGGTTCAGTCCACGGGCCCCGGAGACGTCCAGTTCGCCGAGGCCCAGCCCGAACCAGGTGGTGTGGCAGTGCGCGTCGATGAACCCGGGCGTCACGGTGGCGCCGGCCAGGTCCAGGACCTCGGCGGCCTCCAACCCGTCCAGGTCATCGTCCAGGCCCACTATCCGGCCCTGCCAGACTCCCAGCGAGGTGGCATGCGGGCGGCGCGCGTCCATGGTGATGATGTCCGCGTTGCGCAGCAGCAGATCGAGTTTCATGGGATTACCTAGCGGATTTCTCAGCGGTGGGAGGTGGTGACTGACTTGAGGCGCGTGTAGTCCTCCAAGCCAAAGACGGAGAGGTCCTTGCCGGTGCCGGAGTGCTTGAACCCGCCGTGCGGGGCCTCGGCGGGGATCACCTGGTGGCAGTTGATCCAGACAGCGCCGAAGTCGAGTTCGTTGGACACCCGGGTGACCACGCCGTGGTTGTTCGACCAGACACTGGAGGCCAGCGCGTACTTGGTCCCGTTGGCCAGTTCGACGGCTTCCGCCTCGTCCCGGAAGGCCTGGATGGTGACGACGGGTCCGAAGATTTCCTCGCACACCACCTCGTCGGCCTGGAACACCCCGTCGATCACGGTGGGTTCGAAGTGGAAGCCGGTGCCTGTCCGCTTGCCTCCGGCGAGGACCCTGGCGTTCGCGGGGAGCCGGGACATGAAGCCCTCCACCCGGTCCAGCTGGGCGGCGCTGTTCAGCGGGCCCAGGTCAGCGGCGTCGCCGCCGACCTTGAGCGCTGCGGCGGCCGCGGCCAGCGCGGCGCCGAACTCTGCGTGGATCGGTTCCTCCACCAGCACGCGGGTCACGGCGGTGCAGTCCTGCCCGGCGTTGAAGAACGCGCCGAGCGCGATCTCCCTGGCCGCCTGGTCGACGTCGGTGTCGGCGAAGACGATCGCGGGCGCCTTGCCGCCGAGTTCCAGGTGGACGTCCTTGAGGGTCTTGGACGCCGCGGACATGACCTGCGCCCCGGCCCGGGTGGAGCCGGTGATGGACACCATTTCCGGGATCTCGTGATCCACCATGGCGGCGCCGGTCCCGCGGCCGCCGCAGATGACGTTCACGACGCCGGCCGGGTAGGCCTCCTGCGCCAGTTCGCCCAGGATCAGGGTGGACCAGGGGGTGGTGTCCGCGGGCTTCAGGACCAGGGTGTTGCCGGCGGCCAGCGCGGGACCGATCTTCCAGATGGCCATCATGAACGGGTAGTTCCACGGGGTGATCTGGGCGACCACGCCGAGGGGCTCGCGCCGGACGGTCGAGGAAAAGCCGCGGACGTATTCGGTCTGCGCCGTCCCGGAGACCACGCGGCAGGCGCCGGCGAAGAAGCGCAACTGGTCGGCGCCGCGGAGGATCTCGATCTCGCGGGTGACCTCGCGGGGCTTGCCCGTGCAGGCCACCTCGGCGTCCAGGAGCCTGTCCACGTTGGCCTCGATGAGGTCGGCGAGGGTGAGCATCATGGCCTGGCGTTCGGCCGGCGTGGTCCGCTTGTAGCTCTTGAAGGCAGCGTGGGCGGCCTGGAAAGCCCGGTCCACGGTGGCGGCGTCGCTGTCCGGGGCGGTGCCGAGCTGGGCTCCGGTGGCGGGGTCGAAGAACGGCAGGGTGGCTTCGGCCGAGCCGTCCGCGACTGTTCCGTCCGCGGCGCGGCCTTGGACGATCTCGCCGTTGATGATGTTGTGCAGGGTGATCATGGCGGGCTCCGGTCAGTTGCTGGCGGTCTTGGGTGAGCGGGTGGCGGGGTCCTGCGGGAGGTGCAGGACCGCCGGCAGTCCGGAGTCGACGGCCCGGCGGAAGGCTGCGCCGAAGTCCTCGGCCTTCTCCACGCGCTCGCCGTAGCCGCCGTAGGACCGGGCCAACGCGGCGAAGTCCGGGTTGGTCATGTGGGTGCCCGACGGACGGCCCGGGTAATGGCCTTCCTGGTGTTCGCGGATGGTGGCGAAGATGCCGTTGTCCACCACCAGGGCGATGAACTTCCCGCCGTGGCCCATGGCGGTGGCGATTTCCTGGCCGTTCATCATGAAGCAGCCGTCGCCTGCCACGGAGATCACCTGGCGGCCGGGGTAGGCCAGGGACGCGGCCACTGCGGCCGGGATCCCCATTCCCATGGCGCCGTTGCGGGGCGCGGCGAGGGAGTTCGCGGTGGTGTGCTTGAGGTAGCGGGCCGGCCACAGCGAGTGGTTCCCGGCCCCGTAGGTGATCACGGCGTCGTGGTCCATTTCCTGCTTGAGGATTTCCATTACGACGGCGAGATCCACGCCGGTGCCCCCGTCCGGCTGCGCCGACGAGAACTTCTCGTAGTCCGCGCGGGCCGCGGCCAGCCAGCCGGCCGCCGGTTCCACCGCGGATTCCGTGCCGGCGAGTGCCGTGGCGAAGGACGCGACGTGGGCCGGAATGTGCTGGTCCAGCCGGCCGAAGTGGCCCAGCAGGTCGGCGCCGGGGTGGACGACGACGGTGACGGCATCCAGTCCGCGCTTGTAGCCGTCGGAGAGGACGTCGGCGCGGACGCAGCCGACGAACACCAGCAGGTCGGCCTCGTCGAGGCGGCGGGCGTTGGCGTCGCTGCGGGCGTAGCCGAGGTAGCCGGCGTAGGAGTCGCTGGAGTGCGGGACGGCGTCGTAGGCGCGGAAGTCCGCAAGCACGGGGACACCGTGCCGGGAGGCCCAGCCGGCCAGCGCGTCGGAGGACGCCTGGTCCCAGCCTTCGCCGCCCACCACGATCAGGGGCTTCCTGGCCGCGGCCAGCTTCGTTTCGAGGCCGGCGAGGTCCGCCGCCGCCGGTTCGGTCCGGGCCACGGTGCGGGGGTCCACGGTGCCGGACTCGATGGCGTGGACCAGCACGTCTTCGGGAAGGCCGATCACCACTGGACCCGGCCGGCCGCTGAGGGCAGTGAAGATCGCGTCATCCACCACGCGGGCGGCGGAGGCAGCGTCGTCGAGTGTCACCACCTTCTTGGCGGTGCTGCCGAACCAGGCGTTGATGTCGAATTCCTGGAACGACTCCCGGCCGCGGTCCGCCACCGGGATGAGGCCGACGAACAGGATCATCGGGGTGGCGTCCTGGTGCGCGGTGTGGACGGCGATGAACGCGTTGGCGGCGCCGGGACCGCGGGTCACCATGGCCACGCCCGGAAGTTCGGTCAGCCGACCCTCGGCGAGGGCCATGAACCCGGCGCCGCCTTCGTGGCGGGTCACCACGGTTTCGATCGAGGAGCCGTGCAGGCCGTCCAGCACATCCAGGAAGCTCTCGCCGGGGACGCCGTAGACGCGCTGGATGCCGGCCCGTTCCAGCTGGGCAACAATCAGGTGCCCTGCGGTTGTAGTGGTGCTCAATGCTTCATTCCCTTTTCTTCAATGCTCAGCGCGGGGAGGAAAATGCCGGACAGTGCGGTCAGCACGGACACCACCAGCAAGATGATGGCGCCGGGCCAGAACGAGTTGCCGTTGGCGGCGACGAGGGCCGTGGCGATCAGCGGCACGAAGCCGGAGATGACGCCGGCGCTGTTGGAGGTGATGGCGACGCCGGTGTAGCGGACCTTGGTGGCGAAGAGTGCGGTCAGGGCCGTTCCGGACACCGCGTACGGGATGGACAGGGTGGACACGCCAACGATCATGGCCAGGACGACCAGGACGGGGTTGGCGGTGTCGATGGCGAGGAAGACGGGTACGGCGATGACGGCCGAGGCGATGCCGCCCCAGAGGATGACCTTGCTGGCCCCGAACTTCTCGCCCATGCGCCCGGCCCAGATCAGGGCGAAGATTTCCACGACGGCGGCCAGCAGCGAGCCGAGCAGCAGCGTTTCGGAGGGCATCTTGAGCACCTTGGTGCCGTAGAACACCACGAAGCTGGTGATGAGGTAGAAACCGCCGATGCCCAGCAACGCGGAGCACATGCCTACCAGGATCTGGCGCCAGCTCTTGGTCAGGACGCCGCGGATGGGGGCGTGCTCGGTCTCGCCGGACTCCATGAGGGCTTCGAATTCCGGGGACTCGCTGAGCTTACTGCGGATCCACATCGAGACGGCCAGCAGCGGGATCGCCGCGATGAACGGGATGCGCCAGCCCCAGGCGTCGAAGTTAGCCTGGCCCACCAGGTAAAGCATTCCGAAGAACCCGCCCGAGGACAGGATGGTGCCGATCGGCGAGCCGAGCTGCGGGAGAGCGGCGTAGCGGGCGCGCTTGGCGACCGGGGCGTTTTCGACGGCGATGATTACCGCGCCGCTCCACTCGCCGCCGACGGCGAGGCCCTGCAGGATGCGCAGCGCGACCAGCAGGATGGGGGCTGCGACGCCGATCGCCATGTAGTTCGGCAGCAGGCCGATGAGCCCGGTCACGAGGCCGATGCCCACGATGGTGACCATGAGGATCTTCTTCCGGCCCACCTTGTCGCCCAGGGCTCCGAAGATGAAGCCGCCGATCGGGCGGGCCACGAAGCCCACGGCCAGGGTGGCGAAGGAGCTCATGGCCGCGACGAACGGGTCCTGCGACACGAAGTACTGCGCGTTGAACACCAGCGCCGCGGCGGTGGTGAACAGGAAGAAGTCGTACCACTCCAGCGCCGTCCCGACGAGGGCCGCGAGGGCGACTTTCTTGGCCACGCTCTCATCGACAACCCCGGGTAACTGCGGGCTGGCGATGGTGGTGGCGTTGCTTGCGCTGCTTGCCATGATTTACTCCAAATAAATGTGACTGGTCGGCGGCGGTCCCGTGCGGTCATCCCCTTGGCCAGCGACGATTCCGGCCGAGACGATGCGGGCGGGACGCCTCCGGCGGGTGTGATTGGGCTCACCCCTGGTGCGTCATTCCATTCTGCCAGTAGATTTTCCCAAAATGACTAGCAGTGCGCCACGCATTACAGCCTCTAGAATGTGAGAATGCACAATTTTGAATCGCCGGGGGATGCGTTCCGCTGGAGTGAACTCGTGGACCAGCTGGAAGGACGGCTGGACATCCTGGCCCAGGCTTTCACGGCCCGGGTCCGGCAAATCCCGGAGTACGGCGAAAGCCAGGTGACCGTCCTGGAAATCCGGGACACGGCACGGGAAACGTTCCGTCGGCTCATCCACGGCCTCCGGGGACCGGCGGAGACGGCGCGGGACGGGCTGCTCGACTTTGCCTCGGACCTCGGTTCCAAGCGGGCCCGGGCCGGGATCCCGCCGGAATCCCTGACCTCGGCGGTGCGGCTGGATTTCAGCATCCTCTGGGCCGACCTCCTGGAGATCGCCGCGCCCCAGGACGCGGGCCTGCTCGCCTCCCGGGTGGACCTGGTGTGGCGGGTCGTCGATGAATTCGCCACCCGGACCCATATGAGTTACCTGACCGAGCGCGTGCGCATGGCCCAGGAAGAGTCCAGCATCCAGCACGAATTCATCGCCCGGCTGTTCAACCAGAGCACGCCGTCGGCCGAAACGTCGTCGCAGGTGGGCGCCGCCCTGGGCATCGGGCCGGAGGTCCGGTGCGGTCTGGTGGCGGCCAGCGGCGAGGCCGGGGCCCGCCTTCACGCGGCCGCGACCCAGTTCGGCGCCGCCCAGCGCCGCCAAAAGATCTTCCTGCACGAATCCGGCGGAAACACCTATCTCTTTTGGCCGCTGCTGCCGGGGCCGCCGGCCGCGGGCAGGTCCCGGGATGCGCGAAGCGCGCCGCAGCTGCCGCCGCTCGTGGCCGATATTCCCTGCGGCTACGTCCCCCAGGTGCACGGACTGCGCGGCCTCCCCGCCGCGGCCCGCACCGCGGAGAGCCTCGCTGCGCTGCTTCGCCCGGGCGACGCCGGCCCCCTTTCCGCCGACGCCGCGTGGAGCCGGCTGGCCCAGCAAAACCTCCAGGACGCCGGGCTGGACCTCGCCGCCCAGCTGGAGGAGTCGCTGGAGGAATGCCGCGGCGGGGAACGGGAACGGCTCAGGGAAACGGTGCAGCACTACCTCTCCACCGGGAACATCACCGCCACGGCAGAGCAGCTGTTCTGCCACCGGAACACCATCCTGAACCGGCTCAACCGCTTCCAGGAACTGACTGGAATCGACCTGACCATCCCGGCCCAGGCCGCACGGCTGGTGGTCGCCTGGGCGTAAGGGTTGTGTGAACACACACTTCGGGGCCTTTTTTGGTGGGGTTTTCGCCATTGAGCTGTGATCACCAACACAGAATAGTTGGCTACTACCTTGCACTGGACATTCGTCCCCGCACCCCCATCTGGAGATATTGATGGCTCAATCGGTAGAAACCACGTCCCACGCGGCTGCCCGCCTGGACCTGGCCAAAATGCGCAAAATCGCCCTCGCCAGCGTCATCGGCACCACCGTCGAGTGGTACGACCTCTTTGTATTCGGCACCGCCTCCGCCCTGGTGTTCAATAAGATCTTCTTCCCCAGCTTCGACCCCATCGTGGGCACCATGCTCGCCTTCGGAACCTTCGCCTCCGCCTACATCGCACGCATGGTCGGCGCCATCATCTTCGGTCACTTCGGGGACCGGCTGGGCCGCAAATCCATGCTCCTGATTTCCCTGCTGACCATGGGCGCCGCCACCTTCGCCATCGGCCTGCTGCCGGACTACAACAGCATTGGGATCATGGCTCCGCTGCTGCTGCTCTTCCTGCGCGTCATCCAGGGCCTGGCCCTTGGCGGCGAATGGGGCGGCGCCGTGCTGATGACGGTGGAGCATGCTCCGGCCTCCAAGCGCGGGTTCTACGGCTCGCTGGTCCAGGTGGGTGTGCCCGCCGGAACCCTGATCGCCAACGTCGCGTTCCTCATTGTCGCCTCGAGCGTCAGCAGCGAGGCCCTCCTCAGCTGGGGCTGGCGCATCCCGTTCCTGGCCTCCGCACTGCTTGTGGCCGTGGGCATCTACATCCGGCTGCACATCGAGGAAACCCCGTCGTTCCAGGCGGTCAAGGATGCCGGCGCCAAGGCCAAGCTGCCCTTCGCGGCCCTCATGGCCAAGTACTGGAAGCAGGTCATCCTCGGCGGCGTCGCCACCCTGTCCACCGGCAGCACCTTCACCCTGCTGGTCGCCTCAGGCGTCTCCTACGGCAAGAAGGAACTGGGCCACTCGGAGGCGCTGATGCTGTGGGTGGTCCTGGCCGCCTGCGCCCTGTGCTTTGTCCTGATCCCCTTCTTCGGCCGGCTCTCTGACAAGCATGGCCGCAAGCCGATCATCTACGCCGGCGTCGCCGCCGAGGCTGCCCTGGCGTTCCCGATGTTCTGGCTCATGGACACCAAGTCCGTGCCGCTGCTGTTCGTCGCCTACCTCGCCATGATGACGGCCTTCGCCGCCAACTACGGGCCTATCGCCACGTTCCTCGCCGAGCTCTTCGGTTCCAAGGTCCGCTACTCCGGGCTGTCCGTGGCCTACATGCTCTCCGGGCTCCTCGGCAGCGCCGCCACTCCGTTCATCACCACCTGGCTGCTCGGCATGACCCACCAGAGTTCCTCCATCGCCTGGTACATCATGGCCGCCGCCCTCGTCTCGCTGGGAGCCTTGTTTGTCCTGACCGAAACCCGGCACGGCAACATCGACGCCGTCGACTCCGCCCCCACGGACACAGCCACCGACGCAGCCACTCACTCCTCCGCCGACGCGGTGGCCGCCAAATGAGCGTTCCGCAGGAAGTTCTTCCCGCTGAACTGTCCGCAGATCTGTCCGCTGAACTGTCCGCTGATCTTCCCGTAGACGGGGCCGTCCGCCGGATCGCCCAGATCCCGGGCGGCGCGGCCGCCGTCGGGCCGTTCTCCCAGGCTGTGGCCGCCAACGGTTTCGTGTTCACCGCCGGCCAAATTCCCGCGATCAGCGGCCTGGATGACCAGCCGGACACGTTCGAGGACCAGGTGCGCCAGACCATCATCAACCTCCGGTCCGTGCTTGAGGAGGCCGGATCCGGCCTGGAACACGTGGTCAAGGTCAACGGCTACCTCACGGATCCCGACCAGCTCGAGCCCTACAACCGGGTCTACTCCGAGTTCTTCGGCACCGCCAAGCCTGCGCGGACCACCGTCTGCGTCAGCCTGTGGGGCGTCGCGCTGGAAATCGAATGCGTGGCCGTGGTTGCCCGCACGACGACGCGGGAGGCTGAGTGAGCGCCGTCAGCACAGTGAGCGGGGCGCTAGCTGAAGGGCTCGCCGCAGTCAGCTACCCGACGATCGGGCACTTCCTGGAGGAAGGATTCGCGGATCCGGCCATCCGGTCGCTGCTCGAGGGCGTCAAGGTGGCGGGCCCAGCGGTCACGGTGCGGATCGCGGAGAATGACGCCTACGCGATGAACCGTGCCCTCCTTGAGCTGTACCCGGGCGCCGTGCTGGTGGTGGACATGTCCGGTGACCACCGGCACGCACCGGTGGGCGCGGTCACCGCGGCAGCAGCCAGCGCGCAAGGCGCCGCCGGCGTCGTCGTCGACGGCGTGGCCACCGACATCCTGGAGCTCCGCACCACCGGCCTGCCGGTCTTCGCCCGCGGTACCTCGTGCCTGACCACCAAAAGGGTCCGCAGCGGCGGCTCCGCCGTGAACGTCCCGGTGCAGTGCGGCGGCGTCGAAGTCAATCCGGGCGACTGGGTGCTCGGGGACGACAACGGCGTGATCGTCCTGTCCCCCGACGCGGCGGCCGGGGTCCTGGGCCAGGCACTGGCCTCCGATGCCGCCGAACCGGCGATGCTGGCACGGATCGCGGCCGGCGAGCCGCTGGAATCGGTGCTGGCGATCTGAGTGACGGAACCGGGTTCGGGTCAGGGATGGGGTAGAACTTAACCATGAACGTGCGCACCCCTGACCCGAATCCCGGCTGGCTCTCCGACGACGACCTGTTCGAAGCCCGTGGCCGGCTGCCGATGGTCTATGTCGAGGCTGTTCCGGTCCGGCTGGACCCGCTCGGGTTCGTGAACGAGGTCGGCACCCTCCTGCAGGCCGACGAGGACGGCACCATGGTCCGTTCCCTGGTGTCCGGCCGCGTTCTCTACCGCGAGACCATCCGCGCCGCGCTCCTCCGCCACATGGAGAAGGACCTGGGCCCGCTGGCCTTCCCGCAACTGCCGGTCAGCCCGGTGCCGTTCACGGTGGCCGAATACTTCCCGTCGCCGTCCCATACCGGCTTCACGGACGACCGCCAGCACGCCGTCTCCCTGGCGTACGTCATTCCTGTCACGGGCGATTGCTCCCCGCGGCAGGACGCCCTCGAGCTGACGTGGATGACCCCGCAGGAGGTCATGAGCTCGGACGTGCAGCTCGAATTCAGCGGCGGCCGCGGGGCCCTGATCCGGCAGGCGCTGGCCTTCGCGGGCGTCGGCAACTAGCCGGCTCCTCTGGGTCCGGCGACGGCCGGGACGCTCGGGGGCTCCGCTGCGTCCCCGACTTCACGCACCCGATTTTGTAGACTGTTGGGCGGACCGCAAGAGAACTTTAAGGACTCCCGATGACCCACCCCCCAGCCTCCCGGAACTACAGTGAACAGCAGGCTGGCTCTCTGCAGGCCGGCGACCACCTGATCCTGCCCGACGGAAACCGCTCCGCCGAGGTCCAGCGCGTGGACGTCGAAGCCGACGATTTCGGCACTCCCGCGATGGTCCTGGCGACCCTCAGCGGCGGCGGCATGCTGCGGATCGCGGCAGGGTCCACGATCCGGCTCGCGGCGGATGCCGAGCCGGGCAACGCAGTTATTTCCGACGGCGCTTCCGACGGCGGCGGCAATTCCGACGGAGGTGCCGCTTCCGACGGCGGCGACGATCGGGCGTCCGGGCAGTCCTCCGAGCCGGAAGCTGAGGCGCCTGCCGCGGCCGCCGTCGTCGTTCCTCCGCTGCCGGTTGCACCGCCCGCGGTGAGCCAGCCCAGCGAGGCGGACCTGGCGCTCATCCCGGTCCCGGACGGCACGCCGGAGTCTGTGGTGGAGGCCGTGGCTGAGGCCCATCCCGGCTCTGTCGGCGTGCAACTGCTCGGCGAACGGCTCGCCAAGGGCATCAACACCAAGTCCGGAAGCTGCCTGAAGGACCTCAGCGACCTCGCGCACGAGCTCTTCATCATCCTCAAGGACGCCGAGAACGCCCTGGCGGTAGCCGACCTCCTCAACGTCCTGCCGTTCGACGGCAACCCCGACCGCTGGGCCTCGGTGGAGTCAACGCTGGCGCTTTCCAGCTACATTTGCGGCCAGCTGGGGCAGGACCAGCGCGCCGGGATCTACGAGAAACTCCTCCGCGCGCCCGAGGACATGGAAATGGACCCGTTCAAGGCCAGGATCAACGCCAAGGTCCGTCAGCGCTCGCTCAACGAGCCCAACCTGTACGACAAGGAAATCTTCCGCTCGATCGACAACGCGAACCCGGACGCGGAACGCGAATGGCGGCTGCTGCGGCTTGAGGCGCTCCTGTTCCTGCGCGCGCATGGCGGCTCCGAAACCATCGGCGCCACCGAGCTGGACCGCCGGATCGGCAACGAGCTCGAGTCGGTCCGCGCCTGAAGCCGGCCCCCCGCCCGTTGGGCCCTCAGTGGATGGCCCTACGGTCCGGCCCTACCCGTTCGGGGCCCGGGCGTTATAGATTCACCCCATGACGAACAATCTGAGCGTTGTAATTAATTCTGACGCGCAGCAAGTTTGGACAATGCTGCGCGAACCCGCCCTGATCGCCCAATGGCACGGCTGGGTGGCCGATGACCAAGAGGCCGAAATCAAGGAAATCTACTTCGGCCCCAATGTGGTCGAAGGCGCAGACCACACCTCCCTGGTGGTCGACGGCGGAGACGTCTTTACCTTGAAACCCGTCCCCACGGGCACGGAAGTCAGCGTCACCCGGGCGGCGATCGACCACAATTCCGAGTGGGCGGCCTGGGATGAGGACATCACCCAGGGCTGGCTGACCTTCCTGCACCAGTTGCGCTTTGCCCTGGAACGCCACCCGCACAGCAAGCGCCGGACCTTTTTCTTCTCCGTGCCCGGCACCGGCGGGTCCGCAATAGAAAAACTCGGGCTCAGCGACGTCCCGTCGCCCGGGGACGCGTATTCGCTCACCCTGCCCACGGGCGAGGAGCTCTCCGGCAAGGTGTGGTTCCGCAGCAACCACCAGGTCGGCCTGACGGTGCACCACTACGCCGAGCACGGAGAGGGGCTGCTGATCGTGGCTGACCAGCCCGCCATCGCTGACGTCCGGCCCGACGGCGGATCCCTCGCGATCGTCTCCACCTACGACCTCGGGGCCCACCAGCTGGAGGCTGTCCGCAATTACTGGGACAAGTGGCGGGCTGAGAACTACCCCACATCGGATCCCGTCCACTAAGGCAAGGGCAGCGTTAGCTGGCACACTTGAACCGTGCCAGCCAATCCTGACTCTTCGTCTCTGCCCGAGTCCTTGCCCGAGTCTCTGCCCGGGTCTCTGCCCGAGTCTTCGCCCGCGCCTGCCCGGCAGTCCGAATTCTCCTTCCGCGTGGGCAAACGCCTGAGCGAGGCGTGCCCGCCGTCGTCCGCGCAGGTAGCCGAAAACGGCGGTGAATTCCTGGGCCGGACCGGCACCATCGCCACCCCGCACGGGGAGATCCAGACCCCGGCGTTCATCGCCGTCGGCACCAAGGCCACGGTCAAATCCGTGCTGCCGGAATCCATCGCCGATCTCGGCGCGCAGGCCGTGCTGGCCAACGCCTACCACCTGTACCTGCAGCCGGGCGCGGACATCCTGGACGAGGCCGGCGGGCTGGGCGCGTTCATGAACTGGCGCGGACCCACGTTCACGGATTCCGGCGGTTTCCAGGTGATGAGCCTGGGCTCGGGGTTCAAAAAAGTCATCGACATGAAATCGGTGGACAGCTCAGGACCCGACGACGCCGTAGCCCCCGGCAAGGAGCGCCTGGCCCACGTGGACGAGGAAGGCGTGTGGTTCAAGAGCCACCTCAACGGCGACCGGCACCGCTTCAGCCCCGAGATCTCCATGAATGTCCAGCACCAGATCGGCGCGGACATCATGTTCGCGTTCGATGAGCTGACCACGCTG
This sequence comes from Arthrobacter sp. 2MCAF15, assembly GCF_052115605.1. Taxonomy (NCBI): domain Bacteria; kingdom Bacillati; phylum Actinomycetota; class Actinomycetes; order Micrococcales; family Micrococcaceae; genus Arthrobacter; species Arthrobacter sp. 2MCAF15. The sequence goes on from NZ_JBFRGZ010000003.1 coordinate 58,907, forward strand.
CAGAACTCCCGCGGCTACCAGGAGGAGTCCCTGGAACGGACCAGGCGCTGGGCCGAACGCTGCATCACCGAGCACTTCCGGCTCACGGACGAGCGCACCGGCAAGCCCTACCAGGCCCTGTTCGGCGTCATCCAGGGTGCCCAGTACGAGGACCTGCGCCGCAAGGCCTGCCGCGACCTCGGCGCCATGAACTTTGACGGCTTCGGCATCGGCGGGGCTCTGGAGAAAGAGAACCTCGGCACGATCGTGCGATGGTGCAACGAGGAACTGCCGGAGAACAAGCCCCGCCACCTGCTGGGCATCTCCGAACCGGACGACATTTTCACCGCCATCGAGAACGGCGCAGACACGTTCGACTGCGTCTCCCCCACGCGGGTGGCCCGCAACTCGGCGTTCTACCACCCCACCGGCCGGTACAACCTCTCCGGCGCCAAGTACAAGCGCGACTTCGGCCCGCTGCAGGAAGGCTGCGACTGCTACGCCTGCCTGAACTACTCGCGGGCCTACATCCACCACCTGTTCAAGGCCAAGGAGATGGTCTCGGCCACCCTGATCTCGATCCACAACGAGCGCTTCGTGGTGAAGATGGTCGACGACGCCCGGCTCGCCATCGAGGCCGGCGACTTCTTCGAGTTCAAGGCCGAAACCCTGGGCCGCTACTACTCGTAGGGTCGTCCCGCCGCCGACCCGTCCCGCCGTCGGTTGCCGCCGTCGAGGTCGCCGGAAGCGTGCCAGATCGCCGGAAGTTTCCGGCGACCCCGCAGCGTTCCGGCGACCTCGCGGTTGCGAGGGCAGGCAGGCCGTAGCCCGCCAGGCCGCCGGGCTGTCAGTTCGTAAGGTGCAGCGACGCCGAGAGCGCAGCGTCAGCGTCCCGCAGCACCTTGGCCGCCACCTGGAGGCCCTCGATCCGGCCCAGGGAGACGTCCTCGTGCTCGATGTTGACGAGCATGTTGGGGTCCACCTCGTACAGGGCGCGCAGGAACTCGGTCCAGTAGGCGGTGTCGTGCCCGCGCCCCAGCGCCACGAAGTCCCACGCCGAGGCCTTGGGCCACTCGTTGGCCCACTCGTCGCCGCCGAGGTTGGTGCGGTTTTCCTCCGGGGAGAGCCGGCGGAAGCTGTTGTCCAGGACACCGTAGAGTGCGGCATTGTCCTTGTTCACGCGGACGTCCTTCGCCGCAGCCTGGAACACCAGCGGACCGAGTTCGCGGACCACCGCCACCGGATCCATCTGCTGCCAGAACAGGTGTGAGGCGTCCAGCTCGACGCCGACATGGGTGGCGCCGGTGAGCTCGATGAGCCTGTGGACATCGGCTGTGTTGAACACGATGTTCTGCGGGTGCAGTTCAAGGGCAACCTTCACGCCATGGTCGGCGGCGAGGCGGTCGGTTTCCTTCCAGAAGTCCGCCGCGATGCTCCACTGGTAGTCGAGCACGTCCAGGGCGGCCGAGTTCCAGGCGTTGACTACCCAGTTGACCGTGGTGGCCCCGGGTTCGCCGCCGGGCAGGCCGGACATGGTCACCACGCGGTCCTGTCCCAGCCGCTGCGCCAGCCGGATGGAGCGGCGGATGTCCTCGGCATGCTTCTCGCCGATTTCACGCTTGGGGTGCAGCGGGTTGCCGTTGCAGTTCAGCCCCGCGATCGAGACACCGGTCCCCTCGAAAATCGCGAGGTAGTCATCGCGGGCCGCATCGGATTCGAGAATCTGGTCCATGGTGGGGACGTGGACCGCCGGCAGGAATCCTCCGGTATTGATTTCGATGCCGGTCAGGCCCAGGCCGGCGATGACCTTCAGCGCCTCGGGAAGCGGCCGGTCGTGCAGGATTGCGTTGTAGACCCCGAGTTTCATAGCGTGATCTTCTTTCCGTTGTTGAGAGCGGATTCGGTGACCGCGCCGAGGAGTTCCATGTTGCGAACGCCTTCGTCGAACGTGGCGCAACGGGGCAGGGATTCTTCTTCACTCAGGCCTGCAACTTCTTCGAGGAACGCCCGGGCCTGGTAGCCGAAGGCGTCGTTTTGGCCGAAGCCGACCTCGGGGGCGTCCATGGCCAGGCCGCCGGCGATGTAGGGGTGGCCCGGGCCGAGGATGACCTGGCGGTACCCGTTCTCGTTACCGGAACCGTCGTTGAGGAACAGCTGGATTTCGGAGGGGCGGCGCTGGTCAAACTTGGCCGCACCGTTCTCGCAGAACACTTCGAAGTTGAGGCTGTTGGCGTGGCCGGCCGCGACGCGGGAGACTTCAAAGCTGCCTGCGCCGTTCTCGAATTCGGCGGAGAACGCCGCGTAGTCGTCGTTCTCGACCGGCTCGAACGTGTCGCTCACCGCTGCATGGTCGTGTCCCATGACGGCGCCGAGCGGCAGCGGGCGCTTGCCGATCACGGTGCTGAGGCGGCCACCGGTGATGGACTTGATGTCGCCGCAGAGGAACTCGGAGACGTACGTGAGGTGGCTGCCGACGTCGGCCAGCGCACCGGAGCCGGGGCCGCCTTTGTAGCGCCAGCTCATCGGCGCCGAGGGGCTGAAGCCGTAGTCGGTCCAGTAGCGGCCGCTGAAGTGCAGGACGTTGCCCAGGACACCGTTTCGGATGAGGTCGCGGATGTACGCGATGCCCGGCGTGCGGCGAAAGGTGAACCCGATGCGGGCAATCGAGCTGGCGCTGCGGGCCGCGTCCGCCATGGCGCGGGCGTCTTCGATGGTGTCACTCAGCGGCTTCTCGCACAGCACGTGCTTGCCGGCGGCCAGCAGGCCCTCCACGACTTCGCGGTGCAGGGAGTTCGCGATCACGACGCTCACGACGTCGATGTCGTCGGCCTCGGCGATCGCCTGCCACGACGTGTCATTGCGCTCGTAACCAAAACGCTTTGCGGCCAGGGAACCGAACTCGGCGTTGACGTCGCCGATCGAGACCAGCCGGATGGGAGGAAGAACCGGGCTGTACAGCGCAGAGGCCGTCCGGTAAGCGGCGGCGTGCGCCTTCCCTGCCATGCCTGCGCCGATTACGGCGACTCCTAAGCTGTCAGCCATCGATTTCTCCTTTGAAATTCGGCCGGGCCACCGGCCCGGTCCTCTAAAATTGGAGCGCTACAAAAACTGGCGCTGATAAGAGCGTAGCTATGTGCATATGTCCTGTCAATGTTTGAACGGTTATCCTCGGATGAGACTTGAAAGGCCCTGCAGATGTCGCTGAACACCCCTCGAACCCGCCGCCCGACGATTTACGACGTCGCCAAGAGCGCCGGAGTTTCCCCGTCACTGGTCTCACTGGTGCTGCAAAACCCGTCCAAAGTCAGCGAGAAGCGGCGGCAGGCCGTCCGGGCCGCCATGTTGGAGCTGGGATACCGCCCCAGCCGCGCGGCGACCACGCTCGCCAGCAGCCAGACCAAAAGCATCGGACTGGTCATTGACGACTTCCGGAACCTCTGGTTCGTGGACCTCCTGCGCGGCATGGAGTCCGCTCTCTCCCCGCACGGCTACCAGGTCACCCTCGCGGATTCCCGCCCCGGCGAAAACCGCATCACCGAAGCCGTGGACGGGCTGCTGTCCATGCATGTGGAGGGCCTCGTCATTGCCGCGGAGCCCAGCGATTCGATGATGGCCGGGACCTGGGTTCCCGCCGTCGTCGCCGGCTGGCGAAACGGTGTTCCCGCCGGTGCCGACCTCATTACGAACGACGACGACGGCGGCGGCCGCATGGCGGCGGAGCACTTGCTGGGGCTTGGCCACACACGGATCGGACATCTTTCGGGCTCCGGCGGCGCCGCCGCGCACCGGCGCGACGGTTTCCGCAGCGGCATCGTGGAGGCCGGCGTCGAGGTCCGGATCGCCGGCGAATCCCAGGGCACCTCCGAGGAAGACGGATATGCCGCAGCCTGCTGGCTGCTGGAGAATTACCCCGACACGACCGCCCTTTTCGCGGCCAATGACACCATGGCCCTGGGTGCCCTCGCCGCTGCCAAGGCCCGTGGCCTGTCCGTCCCTTCAGAGCTCTCCGTGATCGGCTACGACAACTCCCAGCTGGCCAAATCGCGGTATCTGGATCTGACCTCTGTGGATAACCGCAGCGACGTTGTCGGGTCCGATGTCGCAAGCACCCTGCTGGCACGGATCCAGGACCCCACCCTCGAACCGCGGCGCAAGCTGATCGAACCGGCCCTCATTCTCCGCGGCACCACGGCCCGCGTTCCGGGCTGACCCGGGCCGCCCGGGCGCCTCCCGCGAGCCTCCCCCGCCTGCCTCGCACTCCCCCGCCGCCAGCCCGGCCTCCCCCGCGGCCCCACGCCCCCTCGGCCTCCCCCTCGCTGCCGAAGTAGCCGGAAGCTCCCGAGCTCGCCGGAAATTTACGGCGTCTCGGCAGCGAACCGGCGAACTGGGCAGTGCCGGCTCCGCGGCCGCGGGCTGCGACCCCGCGTACCGAGTAGTGCCTTTTCCACATAGCAGCGGCGGAGCCTCTCGGTCGCTTTCGGGGCATCCGACACTGGAGGCATGCCATCCACCGTTTTGCTGGAGTTGCCACCATCGGGCAATCTCTGGCGCACTGAACAACTGCTCGATCTGGGATACGGGTCCAGGGCCATCCGCTCGCTCCTGGATGCAGGTACCCTCGTCCGGCTCAGGCACGGCTGCTATATCCGCACCAGTCTTTGGCAGGCCCAGTCCTCGGCCGCCCGGAGCAGGCAGCTCATCTACGCGCATGCCCACGCAACGCGTACGACGTCGACAGGCGCCTTCCTCTACAGCCACACCTCCGGAGCGCGCCTGCGCCACCTCTACCTCTGGGACGTCGATGACAGGATCCATCTCCTCCAGAAGGTGCACCCTTCGAACGAGCGGCACGGCAAGGACGTCCGCTGCCACACGCGCCCGTTCGCCGAACACGACGTCGCTGTGGTGAACGGACTCCGGACGACTTCCCTGGAGCGCACCACGGCCGACTGCGCCATGATGTTGGGCTACAGGCAGGCGCTGATCCTCACCGATAATGCGCTTCGGTTGGGCGCGGACCGAGCCGCCCTGCAGGCCATGGCGGATGCACTGGACGGCCGGCGGGGGATCCGGACATTCCGCCGGGTCCTCGCCTCGGCCGATCCGCGGTCCGAATCTCCAGGCGAAACCCTGACCCGCGAGCTGATACTGCGGTTCCGGATCAGGCCGCCTGAGCTTCAGCTGGAGGTTTCTAGCCGCGCCGGGCGCCACCGCCTGGACTTTGCGTGGAAGGAGGAGAAGGTCGCTCTCGAGTTCGACGGGAAGATCAAGTACTTCGATTACAGTCCCACAGCCGAGGTGCTGTTCGAGGAACGACGCCGGGAGAAGGCCCTCACGGAAGAAGGCTGGCTGTTCGTCCGCGTTGAGTGGAAGGACCTCTTCCGCGAGCAGGAATTCAAGAACCGCCTGCTCAGTGCCTTGGCCGGCCGGCCGCACCCCTGAGCGTCGAGGTCGCCGGGCTGTCTGGTTCGTTGGCTGGCCGGCCGCCCGCACCCTGAGCGTCGAGGTCGCCGGACTGTCTGGTTCGTTGGCTGGCCGGCCGCCCGCACCCCTGAGTGTCGAAATCGCGGGAAGCCCACGATGCCGCCGGAAACTTACGGCGAGCCCAGAGGTTTCCGGCGAACTGGGTGGCCGTGGCCGGCGGAATAGGCGGGCGGCCTCGGGAGTCCGCGCCACCGCCGGAAGCCCACGAGGTGCGCGTGTGTGCCGGCGTCGGGATCTGGCCGGGCGGGTGCGTCGGAGTCCTAGGCCCCGTAGCTCGGTTCGCGCTTCTTGACCCAGCCGATGGCGAGCGTGGTCAGCGGCACGAAGGCGAATTCGACGAGGGTTTTGTACAGGAATCCCACCAGCACGTAGTTCATGAACATACCGGCGTCGGAAATCCCGATCACGGACGCGGCAATGCTGCAGAAGATCAGGGTGTCCACGAACTCGCCCACCACGGAGGATCCCATGATGCGGGCCCACAGGGACCGTTCCCCCGTGCGGGCCTTCATCTTCACGAGGATCCAGGAGTTGATGGTCTGGCCGGCGAGGAAGGCCAGCAGCGATGCCAGCACAATCTGCGGGACCGGACCCAGGGCGCCTTCCAAGGCTGCCTGCTTCGAGGCGCCGTACTCGTCGTTGAACCCCGGGAGGGCGATGATGACCCAGTAGCAGAGGGACGCAAAGACGGAGAGCGCGAACGCTGTGACGATGGCCTTGCGCGCCACCTTGAAACCGTAGACCTCGCTGATGACGTCGCCCAGGATGTAGGCCAGCGGGAACAGGAAGAACCCGCCGTCCGTGATGATGGGGCCAATTGCCACGCCTTTTGACGCCCCGATGTTGGACAGGATCAGCACCACTGCCATGACGGCCAGCATGATGCCGAAATACGGGGAACCGATCGAGGCGAATTTCGGTGGGGCTGACGCCGGGAAAGTCTTGGCGGAAGTCATGGGCATTCCATTCTTAGTGGTTCGCTCGGCGGCCCGTATCCCCAAGGGGAAGAGGCAGGACTGCCGGCTGTATTAGCACTGGACGGCCCCGGTGACACACGACGCCGGAACCGCCCCCATTCTCGCACCCGGAGGTCCGGGCAGGGCGTGGCGGGCCGAATCCCACCAGGATTGGGAACCTGCCATGGCCTCTTGGGCTGCCCTCCCTGGGATTGGGAACCTGCCATGGCCAGTGCCGCGAGTTCGCCGGAGGCTCTCCAGGTCGCCGGAAATTTACGGCGCCTCGGCACGCTTCCGGCGAATTCGCGGGCAGCGGGCGCGCGGACGGCGGGCGCGCGGGCAGCGGGCGCGCGGGCAGCGGGCGCGCGGACGGCGGGCGGCTCGCAGGCGGCGGGCAGGCGGCAGGCTGGGGAAGGCCCGTCCTAGCGGCGCGAGGAGTCGATGAGGTCCTTACCGTCGTCCCTGCGTCCGTCGCCCGGCACAACGGCGCCCGCGGCGGGCTCCCAGGCGTGGCCCTGCTCGTGGTCCAGGTGCGTGGACTTCTTGTTCTTCAGCGCGAAGATGTAGACCAGCAGCGAGATGCCGATCGCAACCGTGACGTAGGTGAAGAACAGTTCCTCCTGGCCGGCCTTCTGCAGGGCCGCGCCGATCAGCGGCACGGTGCCGCCGAAGAGGGAGTTGGCGATCGCGTAGCCCAGGCCGACGCCGAGGGCGCGGATGGAGGCCGGAAACAGCTCGGCCTTCACCAGGGCGTTGATCGAGGTGTAGCCGCCGACGATCAACAGGCCGCCCATCATCAGCAGGAACGCCGTGAACGGGTCCTTGGTGCCGGCCAGGGTGGAGAGCAGCGGCCAGGTGAACAGGACGCCGGTGATGCCGAACCAGAGCAGGAGCGGCTTGCGGCCCACCTTGTCCGAGATGATGCCGTAGACCGGCTGGAGCAGCATGAAGATGAACAGCGCCCAGAAGTTGATCACCGAGGTGTCGGTCTTGGCGATACCCGAGGTGTCATTCATGAACTTCAGGATGAAGTTGGTGTACGTGTAGAACGCCACGGTGCCGCCGAGAGTGATGCCGATGCAGATCATCAGCGGCTTCCAATAACTTGTGAACAGGAGCTTCATGGTGCCCGGCTGCGCTTGGCCGGCCACCGCGGGGGCCTTGGCGGCCTCGATCTGTTCGGCCGAGACGGTCTCCTCCATGGAGCGCCGCAGCCACAGAACCACAAGGGCCGCGACGCCGCCGATCGCGAACGGGATCCGCCAGCCCCACTCGCCCAGGTCGGCCTTGGGCATCACGTTCTGCAGGATGACCAGGACCAGCAGGGCCAGCATCTGGCCGCCGATCAGGGTGACGTACTGGAAGCTGGAGAAGAACCCGCGGCGCTTGGTGGTGGCCGCCTCGGACATGTAGGTGGCGCTGGTGCCATACTCGCCGCCCACCGAGAAGCCCTGGATTACCCGGATGAGCACCAGCAGGATCATTGCCCACAGGCCGATCACGTCCTGGGTGGGCAGCACCGCGATGGCGAAGGAACCGGCGGACATCATGGTCACGCTCAGGGTCAGGGCGGCCTTGCGGCCCTTGCGGTCGGCGTAGCGGCCGAAGAACCAGGCGCCGATCGGGCGCATCAGGAACGACGTCGAGAATACGGCCATCGCCTCAAGGCCGGCCTGGAGGTCGTCATTGGAATTGAAGAAGTGGGCCTGGAAGTAGGCTGCGAAGACGGTGTAGACGTAGAGGTCGTACCACTCGACAAGGTTGCCGGCCGAGCCTTTAAGGATGTTGCTAACGGCTTTCCGGGTCTGGGCCGCTTCGGACAGTTGGGTGCTCATCAATGAACCTTCCTGGATCCGGCGCCGCCTGTAAGCAACACCGCCCGCCACCCTAGTCCGAGTGATCCGGAACACTCGGGTTTTGTTCATACTGTTCACGGGCTGCCTGTTCATGAGCACAATGCGGTTGGTTTTGGCGGGATGGCAGGATGGGACCATGACTTCTACCGCATTCGATTCCGCTGCCATGGCAGTTGCCGAGACCGCCTCCGACGCCGCGTCCTCGCCCGCCGTCGCACTGACCATCGCCGGCTCCGAAGCGACCGGCGGCGCCGGCGCGCAGGCTGACCTGAAGACCTTCCAGGAACTCGGCGTGTTCGGGATCGCGAACCTGACCTGCATCGTGTCCTTCGACCCCAAGGACAACTGGAACCACCGATTCGTTCCGGTGGACCAGCAGGTCATCGCGGACCAGCTGGAGGCGACGACGGCGGCCTACGGTGCCGCGTCCGGCGCACCGGCCGTGTTGAACACCGTCAAGATCGGCATGCTGGGCAGCCCCGCGACGATTTCGACCGTGGCGTCTGCGCTGGCCGGCGGGCAGTTCGCCAACGTGGTGCTGGATCCGGTCCTGATCTGCAAGGGCCAGGAGCCAGGCCATGCCCTGGACACCGACCAGGCGCTCAAGTCCCACATCCTGCCGCTGGCCACCTTCGTCACGCCGAACCACTTCGAGGCCGAATCGCTCTCCGGACTGGAAATCACCGACGTCGAGTCCCTCAAGGCCGCGGCCGTCCGCATCCACGAGCTCAGCGGCGCCGCCGTCCTCGCCAAGGGCGGCGTGCGGCTGGAAGGCCCCGACGCCGTCGACATCTACTACGACGGGCAAACCCTGGAAGTCCTGTCCGCCCCGAAGGTGGGCGAGGTGGCCGTGTCCGGCGCCGGATGCTCGCTGGCCGCCGCCGTGACGGCCGAACTCGCCAAGGGCGCGACACCGCTGGCGGCCGCCCGGACGGCCAAGGCGTTTGTGACCGCCGGAATCCGGAACCGGGTGGCGTCGGGTGCCCCGTTCGATGCCCTGTGGCAGGGCGGCCCGCGCTAGCCCGCTGCATGGGATCCTCAGACGTGAACGTTGAAGGGTATGGGTGGAGAGGCGGCAATGGCACAGCACTTTGAGTCCGTGGAGGAGTACATCGCCTCGTTTCCCGCCGGCGTGCAGGAGATCCTGCAGGAGATCCGGCGGCGGTGCCATGCCGCGGTACCCGGATCAGGGGAGGCGATCAGTTACGGCATCCCCATAATCACGCTCGACGGCAAATACGTGGTGTATTTCGCGGGCTGGGCGCACCACATCTCCGTCTACCCTGTGCCCGACGACGACGAGTCGTTGAGCGCGGAACTCGCGCCGTACCGCGCCGCGAAAGGCACCTTGAAGTTCCCGCTGCAGAAGCCCGTCCCGTACGAGCTGATCGGAAAGGTGGCCGCGGCCCTGGCCCGGGAACGCCGGGGTTCCTGACCTCAAGGTCGCCGGAGCAGCACGCTAAGGCGCCGAGTTCGCCGGAGACCCTCCAGTTCGCCGGAAGTTTGCGGCGGACTGGAGAGTTTCCGGCGGTTTGGATCCCGGCCGGCCGCCCGTCAGCGCGGGTCGGACACCTTGCCCATGAACAGAGGCAGCCCGGTCTCGACGTGGACGATTTCGTACTGGAAGGGCCGGTCGAAACGGATCACCTTCATCGGGGCCGCGCCGCTCGTCGCCTCCGCGTTGATCTGGGTTACGGCGGCGGCAACGGTGCCCTTCTCCACCACGGTGATGTTGGCGGACTGCCCGGCCTGCTTGATCTTGAGGCCGGTCTGGATCGAATCGAAGTCGGTCTCGGTTTGGAGCATTTCCCGCAGCCCCAGGGAAGCGAAGACCTTGCGCAGCTCAAATCTGCTCTTGTGATCCCACCTCGGCAAGAAGAGCTGCGTCGGCGACGGGGCCGCGGAGTTAAGGGCCTGGGCAACGTCCGCGAAGACTTCTGCCCCGGGCAGGGCAGCCCCGGCATCCGGCAGCACGAGCCGCATCACGAACCCCTCGGCATAGGGCAGCTCCACCGCCTGCCAGCCCGCACCCTGAACTGAGGCAACGTCCTGAACGCCGGACATGGTGGGGACGGAAACCTGCCTGCCGCCCTCCGTTGTGAAGGGCAGTTCGGAGGTGTCGGCCGGGTCGAAGGGGACGTTCCAGGCCGAGGCGAAATACACGGCGTTGAGCACGCTGAAGGTATTTTTGCGATCGTACTCCGCGGGCGCTTTCTTGATCCGTCCGCCGGTGTTCTTGTCCACCCAGGCGTCGATCGCGGGCTTGGTGGCGGCCTCGTCCTGAAAATCCACCGGGTACACGCCGGTCCCGTAATACCGGGCGAGGGAGTGCAGATAGCCCTCTCCGGTGGGTACACCCTTGTCCACGAACAAGCCGTTTGCACTGTGCAGGACCGGCTGGCGCGGAGGATTTTTTTCGTCCACCGAGCCGGGATCGCCGTCGAAGGCTTCCAAGGACGCGAGCAGCGCATTCACGGCTTCGTCACGGTGTTCCGTGGGGAGGCCCAGGACACCGTCCATCTCGGCAGCCGTTTTCCCGGTCGCTCCTGTCCGCAGCATGGCCAGGGCAATGAGCAGGCTGCCCGGGGAGGCAACAACGTTTCCGTTTCCGGCGTCCCCGCCGTCTGCCAGGAGCGCGGCGCCCAGCTTCCGCGCCGAAGCCCGGAGCTGAGCCAGCTCCGCCGGATAGGCGGCCCGGTCCGTCGAAAGGCGTTCGACGCCGTCGGCCTTTAAAAGCGCCGGCGGCGATGCCGAACAGGCCGACAATGCCAGCGCCACGGCCGCCGCGGCTGCAACAATCCGTGCCGAGGACTTCAGTTTCATCGCGCCCCCAAGGCCCGAACAACAGCGACGGTGGAACGGCGGGGAACCGCCTAGGGCCAGTCAACCAGCGGGTCCGGTAAAGCGCGACCACGTCCGGGTCACGATTTGACGCCGTTTGTCCGTGCCGTGCACCGCTCCAGCCCGTCCACCCACGTCTCGGTGCCCAGTTCGCCGCAAACCTCGCCAGTTCGCCGGAATTTTCCGGCGAACTGGCGAGGTTCCGGCGAACTGGCGAGGTTGCGGCGAACTCGAAGGACCCCTCAGCGCCGCGGGATGTTCCGCAGGTTGCTCCGTGCCATGCTGACGGCCTCGCCGGCGCCCCGGTTGAGGACCACCTTGGACATGGCCGTGGCGAAGCCCAGGACCTGTGCGCCCTTGATCTTCGGCGGGAGGGACAGCGCCTTGGGGTCCGTGATGAGCTCCACGAGCGACGGACCGGGGTGGGCGAAAGCGGCCCGGTACGCTGCCTCGATGCGGGACGGGTCCGTGACGCGGACGGCGTGGAAGCCCAGGGCCCGGGCAACGTCCGCGTAGTTGGCGTCCGGGACGTCCACGCCGAAGTCGGGGAGCCCGTCCACCAGCATTTCGAGTTTGACCATGCCCAGGGTGGAGTTGTTGAAGACCACCACGTTGACGGGCAGCCGGTGCGCGGCCACGGTGATGAGCTCGCCCAGCAGCATGGACAGGCCGCCGTCGCCCGAGACGGAGACCACCTGCCGGCCGGGGTAGGCCAGCTGGGCGCCGATCGCGTGCGGCAGCGCGTTGGCCATGGACCCGTGCAGGTACGAGCCGATCAGCCGGCGCGTGCCCAGCGGGTTGATGTACCGGGCGGTCCAGACATTGCACATGCCGGTGTCGGCCGTGAAGACCGCGTCCTCTGCCGCCACCTGGTCCAGCAGAGAGGCCGCGTATTCCGGGTGGATCGGCTGCTTTTTCCCGACGTTGCGGGTGTATGCCCCCACGGCCTTGTTCATGAGCCGGTCGTGCTTTTTGAGCATCTGGTTCAGGAAGCGGCGGTTCTTCTTCGGCTGCAGCTGCGGCATCAGGGCGGCCAGGGTGGGCAGCACGTCCCCATGGACGGCAATGTCGACGTCGGTCCGCCGGCCCAGCTTGTGCGCGGCCCGGTCCACTTGCGCCGTCCGGGTTCCGGGGAGGAACTGGTTGTAGGGGAAGTCGGTGCCCAGCAGGATCAGCAGGTCCGCGTCCTCGATGCCTTCGGCCGCGGCACCGTAGCCCAGCAGCCCGGTCATGCCGATGTCGTAGGGGTTCGCGTACTGCATGAAGTCCTTGCCGCGGAGGCTGTGGCCGATCGGCGCCGCGAGCAGTTCGGCGAGGGCAATCACCTCGTCGTGTGCGCCTTCCACGCCGGCGCCGGCAAAGATGGCGACCTTCCCGGCGGCGTTGATGGCCTCCGCCAGTTCCCGCACACTGGCGGGGTCCGGGGTTAGCGTGGCCGGCCGGAACGCTGCCGGGGCCGGGGTTTCGGCCGTCGCCTCCAGGGCAGCGATGTCACCGGGCAGGGTCACGACGGCGACGCCCCGGAGCCCGATCGCGTGCTGGATGGCGCTGTGCATGACGCGGGGCGCTTGCTCCGCGGTGCTGATCAGCTCGGAGTAGACCGAGCACTCGTTGAAGAGCCGGTCAGGATGGGTCTCCTGGAAAAAGCTGCTGCCGATCTGCGCGCTGGGGATGTGCGAGGCGATGGCCAGGACGGGCGCGCCGGAGCGGTTGGCGTCGTAGAGTCCGTTGATCAGGTGCAGGTTGCCGGGCCCGCAGGAGCCGGCGCACACGGCGAGCCGGCCGGTCAGTTGGGCTTCGGCCGCGGCGGCGAAGGCGGCCGCCTCCTCGTGCCGGACGTGGATCCAGTCGATGCCGCCCTGCTGCGAGCCGCCGGTCTTGCGGACGGCGTCGACGATCGGGTTGAGGCTGTCCCCCACGATCCCGTAGATCCGCTGCACGCCGGCAGCCTGGAGTTGTTCGATGAGCTGGGTGGCAAGTTCCTTGGCCATGGGTGCACGCTCCCGGAAGAAGGATCGATGAGCTGACACAGGCCAATATAGTCCGCACCGCTGTCAGCCACGCCCAGGAACCCCGCGTCCGTGCTCCCGCGGCGCCCCGGGGCGCCGGGAGGGATGCGGGAAGGGCCCTTCTACTGGCCTGTGAACGCGAGCCCGGGCGTCAGTTCCCGGAGTGCGCCTTCAGGAAGGTGTAGACCTCGGTCTCGTCCACGCCGGGGAACGCGCCCGGCGGCATCGCGGCCAGCAGGTGGGAGTGGGCCCGGGCCGAGGGCCAGGCGTTGCCGGCCCATTCGGCGGTCAGCGACGCCGGCGGGCGGCGGCAGCAGCCTTCGTCCGGGCATGTGGATTTGGACCGCTCCGTTGTTTCGCGGCCGCGGAACCACTTCACGTGCGCATACGGGACGCCGACGGAGAGCGAGAACTCGCCGTTGGCGGAGCGTTCCGTCCGGGCCGTACACCAGTAGGTCCCGGCCGGGGTGTCGGTGTACTGGTTGTAGGCGCTGAACTTGTCCGGCACGTCGAACACCACCCGGGACGTCCAGTTCTTGCACGAGGGCTGCCCCTCGATGGCGCCGGTGTGGTCCTGCGGGAACGTCACGCCGTCGTTTTCGTAGGCCTTGTAGATGATGCCGCTCTTGTGCGTCTTCTGGAAGTGGGTGCGGATGTCCAGGTGCTGGGTGGCGAGGTTGGTGAACCGGTGGGCGGCGGTCTCGTAGGACACGGCGAAGGCGTCCCGGATGTCCTCGACGGCGATTTCCTTCGCCTGCTTGGCGCGCTGCAGGAACTCCACGGTCGCCTGCTCGGGCAGGAGGAGCGCTGCGGCAAAGTAGTTGGTGGCCACGCGCTGCATCAGGAAATCCCCGTAGTTCGACGGCGTCTGGTGGCCCAGGACGTAGTGGCCCAGGGCCTGCAGCAGCACCGAACGGGGGTCGTGATCGGTGCGCTGGTTCTGCGTGAGGTAAATTCTGTGGTTCTTAAGATCGGTCACGGACCGGGTGGAATGCGGCAGATCGGCCACGTGGTGGAGGCTGAAACCGAGGTGGCCGGCGATGTCCGCGATGACGTGGTGGGACAGCGGACCGCTCGTGTGGCCCACCGAGGCCAGGACCTTCTGCGCCTCCGCCTCATACTCCGGGAAGTAGTTGTTCCGCTCCCGCATCATGGCCCGCAGCTCGCCGTTGGCGCGGCGGGCCTCTTCCGGGGTTGCCACCTGCTCATTGAGCCTGCGCTCGAGTTCGTGCTGCAGCCCCACCATGGACTCCAGCACATCCATGGGAAGCCGCGAGCTGATGCGGATTTTCGGCAGGTTGAGGGACTCGTAGAGTGGGCTGCGCTGGTAGCGTTCCAGCTCAATTTCCAGCGCAGCGCGGCGGTTGGGCGGCTCGGCCCCCAGGAGCTCGTCGATGCTGACGCCGAGGGCCGCGGCGAGCTGCTGGAGCAGACCGAGTTTGGGCTCGCGCTTGCCGTTTTCGATCAGGCTCAGCTGGCTCGGGGCCGTCCCGACGGCGGCACTCAGGTCGTCCAGCGTGAGGCCGGCGGCCTTGCGCAAATGACGGACGCGGCGGCCCAGGCTGATGACGTCCACCTCGGGCGCGGCGGACGACGGCGGGGTTGCGGCTTTGCTGTTCCAGCTCGTAAGCGACATTTCTGAAGAATACGTTAAGAAGTGCGTTTCTTTCCATGCTTTTTATCTAGAAAGCCTCTTGAAAGTGCAGAAAAGTAGATCTCACGGAAAGATTCACCATCCGGGAACAACCGGCCGGGACCTGCAGAGACGCAGGCACCGCTCCCGGAACCACCAGTCCCGGACCCACCAAGGAGACAAAGATGACTGCAGCATTTGAGCCCACCCAGCAGCCGTCCGGCCAGGACACAACACAGCAGGCCGCCGCACTGGAGCTCGAGTGGGCCGCCAACCCGCGCTGGGAAGGTGTCACTCGGGACTACTCGGCCGCCGACGTCGTCCGCCTCCGCGGCCGCGTCTCCGAAGAACACACCCTGGCCCGCCGCGGCTCCGAAAAGCTGTGGAAGCAGCTCACGCAGGAGCACCAGGAAGGCAAGTACACCAACGCCCTGGGCGCCCTGACCGGCAACCAGGCCGTGCAGCAGGTCAAGGCCGGACTCCGCGCCATCTACCTCTCCGGCTGGCAGGTCGCCGCCGACGCCAACAACTCCGGCCACACCTACCCGGACCAGTCGCTCTACCCGGCGAACTCGGTCCCCACGGTGGTCCGCCGCATCAACAACGCGCTGCTCCGGGCCGACCAGATCGAGTTCTCCGAGAGTATCCAGACGGTCGAGGACTGGCTGGTCCCGATCGTCGCCGACGCCGAGGCCGGCTTCGGCGGCCCGCTGAACGCCTACGAGCTCATGAAATCCATGATCCAGGCTGGCGCCGCGGGCGTGCACTGGGAAGACCAGCTCGCCTCGGAGAAGAAGTGCGGCCACCTCGGCGGCAAGGTCCTGATCCCCACCCAGCAGCACGTCCGGACGCTGAACGCGGCCCGCCTGGCCGCCGACGTCGCCGGCACGCCGTCGGTCATCATCGCCCGCACCGACGCCGAGGCGGCCACCCTGATCACCTCCGACGTCGACGAGCGCGACCAGGAATTCATCCTCCGCGAAGGCGGACAGCCGGTTCGCACCCCGGAGGGCTTCTACAAGGTCCGCAACGGGATCGAACCCTGCATCGCCCGCGCCAAGGCTTACGCCCCCTACTCGGACCTCATCTGGATGGAGACCGGCACCCCGGACCTGGAGCTGGCCCGCAAGTTCGCCGAATCCGTCAAGGCCGAGTTCCCGGACCAGATGCTCTCCTACAACTGCTCGCCGTCGTTCAACTGGCGCAAGCACCTCGACGACGCCACGATCGCGAAGTTCCAGCGCGAACTCGGCGCCATGGGCTTCACGTTCCAGTTCATCACCCTGGCCGGATTCCACGCCCTGAACTACTCGATGTTCGACCTCGCCCACGGCTACGCCCGGGAAGGCATGAGCGCCTACGTCGAGCTGCAGGAGAAGGAATTCGCCTCCGAGTCCCGCGGCTACACCGCGACCAAGCACCAGCGCGAAGTCGGCACCGGCTACTTCGACGACATCGCCACCGCGCTCAACCCGAACGCATCCACCCTGGCCCTGGTGGGATCCACCGAAGAAGGCCAGTTCCACTAATCCCCAGCCGCCCCTCCGCTCGCAAGCTCGCGAGGGAACCCGGCGGCCGTGGCCCCACACCTTTCCCGCTCGTTGCTCTATCACTTTTGGTCCTCATTGACCGCTTTTAGGGACCAAAAGTGATAGAGCAACAGCGGACTTTCAAGGAGCAACTCCCATGAACAGCTTCACTGACAACTTCACCATCAACGGGATCACGCTGACCGCGCAGCCGATTTGCCGGCAGAGCGAGGTTCTGACCCCGGACGCGCTGGCCTTTGTTGCCAAGCTGCACCGGGCCACCGCCGTGCGGCGGCAGGAGCTGCTGCAGGCACGGCAGGAACGCCGCCACCAGATCTCCAAGGGCCAGGATCCGCGGTTCCTGCGCGAGACCGAGTCCGTCCGCAACGACCCCAACTGGCGCGTCGCTCCCCCGGCCCCGGGACTGGAGGACCGCCGGGTGGAAATCACCGGGCCGGTGGACAAGAAGATGACCATCAACGCGCTGAACTCCGGCGCCAAAGTGTGGCTCGCGGACATGGAAGACTCCTCCACCCCGTCCTGGCGCAACGTGATCCAGGGCCAGCTGAACCTCACGGACGCGCTGGAGCGGCGGATCGACTTCACCTCTACCGATGGCCATAACAGCAAGGAGTACAAGCTGCGCCCGGCCGGGGAGCTGCCCACCATCGTGGTCCGGCCCCGCGGCTGGCACCTGCCGGAAAAGCACATGCTCATCGACGGCACCCCGATTGCCGGCGGCATTGTGGACTTCGGCCTGTACTTCTTCCACAATGCCCGCCGCCTGATCGCCCAGGGCAAGGGGCCGTACTTCTACCTGCCGAAGATCGAGAGCCACCTCGAGGCCCGGCTGTGGAACGACATCTTCATCCTGGCGCAGGACCTGCTGGGCATCCCGCAGGGCACCATCCGCGCCACGGTGCTGATTGAGACCATCACGGCGGCGTTCGAGATGGAGGAGATCCTCTACGAACTCCGGGACCACGCCGCGGGCCTGAACGCCGGCCGCTGGGACTACATCTTCTCCCTGATCAAGAACTTCCGCACCCGGGGCCCCCGCTTCGTGCTGCCGGACCGCGGCCAGGTCACCATGACCCAGCCGTTCATGCGGGCCTACACCGAACAGCTCGTCCGGGCCTGCCACAAGCGCGGTGCCATGGCGATCGGCGGCATGGCGGCGGCCGTCCCCAACCGCAAGGACCAGGACGCCAACGCGATCGCCTTCGAGAAGGTCCGTGCCGACAAGACCCGTGAGGCCGGCGACGGCTTCGACGGTTCGTGGGTGGCGCACCCGGACCTGGTGCCGGTCTGCCGCGAGGTGTTCGACGGCGTCCTCGGCGACCGGCCGAACCAGCTCGAACGCCTCCGCGAAGACGTCACCCCGGATGACCGCGCCCTCCTGGACATCTCCACGACCACCGGAACCATCACCGAACAGGGCATCCGGAACAACATCGAAGTAGGGATCCGCTACATCGAGTCGTGGCTGCGCGGCAACGGCGCGGTGGCCATCCACAACCTGATGGAGGACGCCGCCACCGCAGAGATCTCCCGCTCCCAGCTGTGGCAGTGGATCTTCTCCCGGGCCATCACGGACCACGGCGATGTGATCACCCGCGAGTGGGTGGAGGACATGCTGGACGAGGAATTCGCCAGGCTGGAACGCTTCGAAGGGGACCGTTTCGCCGACGCGCGGGACATCTTCGAGGAAGTCACCCTCGCCACCGAGTTCCCGGCTTTCCTGACGCTCCCGGCCTACGACCGGTTCCTGCATGAAGCGCGCGACGGCGCCGATCCCGTCCGCGCGGCGGCCGCCCTCATCCCGGCGTAGGACCCTCGCCCAGGACCCCGGCGTTAGACCCAATGGCCCCGGGCGACCGGGTCCGCAACGATTTCCGTTAGCTGGGCTGCCATGCCCTTCGCAACAGGCACCCCGAGATCCGGGTGGCAGCCCAGCAACGGAAGATCCCGTGCACTCGACAACGGCGTCGAGATGCCAGATTTTGATGTGGCAGATAAGGCCCATGTTCCTCGCGAACATGGGCCTTATCTGTGGTCTCGAAATCTGTAGTCTCGGCGCGACAGGCCCGGGCGGGGAGATCTAGTGCGGCAAGAGATCTAGTGCGGCTTCGGCACCTTGCGCAGGGACAGCGCGGTGCCCAGGATGAAAGCGGCCACAGAGCACAGGATCATCAGCAGCGGGCCGGTCCAGGCCCCGGATACCCCGTGCACGTAGCCCAGGAGGGTCGGCGCCACCGCGCCGAAGGAGTATCCCGTCCCCTGGACTATGGCGGACATCCGGGCCGCCGAGGCCTGGTCCCGGGCCAGCCGGATGATGGCGAGGAAGATCAGTGTGATGCCGCCGCCCTGGGCCACACCGCCGAAGGAACACCAGAGCCACCACAGCTCCGGTGCGATCAGCAGGCCCAGCGGAACGGTGAGCCACAGCAGTCCCAGGGTGAGGCCCACCGCCGTCGTGCTGGCGAAACGGGCCGCGAGCGGCACGCCCAGCCCGCCCACAATGGCCAGGATCTGGAAGGGCGAGGACCCTGCCCCGGCGGCCGCGGGCGCCATGCCGAGCTCGTCCGCCAGCAGGCTCGGCAGCCAGGCGGTCACCCCGTAGTAGGAGAAGGCCTGGCCGGCGAACCCGAAGGTCAGGGCTGCCGTGATCCACCGGGACGTGAGCTTGCCGGCCGGACGCCCAGGGTCGGCCGTGGGGACGGCAGCAGGAGTGAAGGCCCGCTGGCCGCCCACGGCGATCATCCAGACCGCGAGTGCCGACAGCGCGAAGAGGCCGCTCGCGGCGATCGCGGGCCGCCAGCCCAGTAGCTCAGCCAGCGGCGCAGACACCATGGAGGTCAGGAACGAGCCGATGTTCAGCGCCGCGGTGTATGTGCCCATCGCTGCGCCCTGCCGGGCCGGGGTGAAGTCCCGCCGGATGATCAGCGGGACCACGATGTTGCCGATCGTGATGGCTACGCCGAGGATCACGGTGCCCAGCATGACCAGGGCGCCGCCGCCGGCCGAGCGGACCACGACGCCCAAAAGCACGCCGAGCAGGGTCAGGGTGATGGCGAACTCGGGGCCCAGCCTGCGCCCGGCCAGTGAGGCCAGCGGCGCGGCCAGGGCAAAGCACAAGACCGGGATCCCGGTCAGGAATCCCAGTTCCACCGGAGTGAAGCCGAGATCGGCCTCGAGTTGGGCGACCACCGGGGCCACGGCCACCAGGGGTCCGCGCATGTTCAGGGCGATGAGCCCGATCGCGAGCATGAGGAGCCAGCCGCGCGGTGCCCGGCCCACCTCGCTCATGGAGTGGGCCGTTCCCCGGCCAGCAGGCAGAAATATGATTTCATCAGTCCCATTGCTATCACGGGCGTCCGCCGCACCGGCCCAATGTGACGCTCCCGCCGCCCCGGCCGAATGTGACGCTCCCCTGGACACCCCTAGCCCGTGGCCTGCAGGGTCGCCTCGATGACGGCGGGTGAGAGCACGTGCTGGGTGACCATCTGGCTGGCGCCGAGGATGGCGGCCTTGTCCCCGGCCCGGGACAGTCCGATCCGCAGGTGCGTCGTGGCCAGGGGCAGCGAGCGCCGGTAGACCACCTCGCGGACTCCGGCCATCAGGTGTTCCCCGGCCTGGCCGAGGCTTCCGCCGATCACAATCACCGAGGGATTCAGCAGGTTCACTACCGTGGAGAGGACGTCGCCGAGGTCCCTGCCGGCCTGCCGCAGCGCCTGGATGGCCTGCAGGTTTCCCTCCGCGACGAGGCGCAGCACGTCGCCGCCGTCGTGCGCCGGCAGGCCCTGCTGCGTCAGCGCCTTGGCGACGGCGGGCCCCGAGGCCAGGGCTTCGAGGCACCCGTAGTTGCCGCAGCGGCACAGCACATCATCGCCGCGCGGAACCCGGACGTGGCCGAGGTCGCCGGCCGTTCCGTTGGCCCCGCGCTGGAGCTCGCCGCTGCTGATGATGCCCGCCCCGATGCCGGTGGCAACCTTGATGAACAGGAGGTTCTCGTCCCCGGGCCAGTGTGCAGTGCGTTCGCCGAGCGCCATGATGTTCACATCGTTGTCCACCAGCACCGGGACCGGAAGGGACCGCTGGACATGGCGGACGACGTCGAACCCGTCCCAGCCGGGCATGATCGGCGGCTTCACCGGCATGCCGGTGGCGTGCTCCACGGGACCCGGGAGTCCGATCCCGGCGCCGGCCAGCTCTGCGGTGCTCCGGCCGGCCTCACCGAGCAGCCGCAGCCCTTCCTCGATCACACGGTCCAGGACAACCACCGGGCCGTCCGCGACGTCCTGCGCCAGCCGGCGCTCCGCGAGGACCGTCCCGCCGAGATCCGTGACGGCGATGATCACGTGCGTGGCCCCGACGTCGACCGCCAGGACGACCCGGGCGGCGGGATTGAAGGCAAAGCGCGACGGCGGCCTGCCGCCGCTGGAGCTCGCTTCCCCGGCGGGTCCCACGAGGCCTGAAACCATCAGCGCGTCGATGCGGGAAGCGACGGTGGAGCGTGCCAGGCCGGTGGTCAGCGCAAGTTCCGCGCGGGTCCGTGCCCTGCCGTCGCGCAGGAGTTGGAAGAGGTCGCCGGCGCGGGACAGACTGCCGCCGGCCTCTAGGGCTGCGGACTCGGTACCGGTCGTCGAACTCATGAGTAAGTGATAGCACGAAGGCCTTCTGCATGTCACGCCACAGAAAGTTTGGAACGAAGTTTGCAACTTTTGCTTGACGCTCGTCAAAAGTATCTCTAGCTTTGGGTGTGAGCCGGATCACCGGGCCGGGCAGTCCGGCCTCCACCGGTCACTGCAGGGACTACGAAGGGTGTGGAAGTTGTCTAGCCAAGAACAAGCGGCCCAAGAACAAGCGGCACTGGCGCCGCTGGGGGTGGGGATCCTGGGGGCAGGGCCCGTAACGCAGGCGATCCACCTGCCATCCCTCGCACGACTTCGGGACATCCTGGAAGTCCGGCACATCATGGACGTCGACCCGGCGGTAGCGGAATCCGTCGCCGCGAGGGTCGGGGCACGCTTCAGCACCAGCGTGGACGAACTGCTGGCCGATCCCGGGGTCGAGATCGTCGCGATCTGCAGCCCCCACCAGTTCCACGCCGTCCAGGTGATCGCTGCCTGCCGCGCCGGGAAGAAAGCCGTCCTGTGTGAAAAGCCCTTCGCCATGAACGGCGAGGAAGCCGCGGCCATCGCCGCCGTGTCGGCCGAAACCGGTGTGCCGATCATCGTCGGCGCCATGCACACCTTCGACCCGGGCTGGCTGGCCGCGGAGGCCGCCTGGGGCGGCCTGCCGGACCAGGTCCACACCGTCCGGTCCTCGATCGTCCTGCCGCCCAACCCCCGGTTCGAGGACTTCGCGACCGAGATCGTGGGCCGCACTCCCCCGCCGTCGGCGAGCGCTGGCGCACCCGCCGACGATCACGCCGCTGACATTGCCGCCGAGAAGGCCAAACTGATCGGCGGCGTCATGGGCCTGGCCATCCACGACCTCCCGCTGGTCCGCCGGTTTGTCCCGGAGTTCGCGTCCGTCGAGGTGCTGCACGCCCAAACCGTCCTGCCGTTCGGCTACGTCATCTCCCTCCGGGCGGGAAACGTGGTCATTGAACTGCGCGCCGCCATGAACGGCACCTGGGAGCCGTCCTGGACCTTCGAGGCCATCGGCGATGACGCGTCGCTGTCCATCGATTTCACACCGTCCTACGTCCACGCAGGCTCGGCAACGGCCCGGATCCGGACCGCTGCGGGCACCACTGTCCTCGGCCCGTTCGGCCACAACGGTTACGAGGGAGAATGGCGCAAACTCGCCGACATCGCCCGCGGCACCGGAACGGCCCCGGACCCGGAGACGCTGATCCACGACCTGGAATTCGCCCTCGCGATCGCCGACGCCGCCGCCGCCCGCGTCGATGCCGGCGACGCCGCTTTCGAGGAGGCCCGCTCATGACAACCCCGCTTCTCGTCCAGGCCGGCCCCGACGCCGAACAAGCCGGTACCGTCGGCGCCGTCGTCGCTTCCCTGCCTGTTTCCTTCGCCCCGGCGGACGGCCGGCCCGACGTCGTCGCGGTCGCCGGCGTCCCCGGCTGGACCACCAGCGCCACCGCAGCAGTCCGCAGCGGCGTCCGCGGCGTCGTCGTCGTTGACCCCGTGGTCGAAGACACCGCGGCACTGGCCGCGGCTGCAGCCGAGGCGGGCACCACCGTTGTCCTTGACCAGGTGTGGGCCGGAAACCCCGCCCTCGCCCAGTCCCGGGCCGCGGTCCGGACCGCCATCGCCGATGCCCTGGCCGACGCCGTCCTGCTGGACTCCGTGGCGTGGGGCGCCCCGGGGACCGACCCGGAGCTCCTGCTCACCCGGCACCTGGCGGCAGTCCTGGCCTGCGGCGTCGAACTGGCCGGCCTGCGCGTCATCCAGCGCAACGCCAACGGTTACACCGTGATCGGCAGCCTCCCCGGCGGCGCACCGGCAGCCCTGCAGGGAATCACTACTTCCTCGGTCCCGGCGACGGCCGCCGTTTCCATCCTGACCTCCACGGGACGGGCGGACATCACCCTGCCCGACGCCTCAGCGGGCTGGCCGGCAGAGGTCCGCTCGGTCACCTCCGACGGGGCCGCCACCTTCCCCACCATCTACGAATCGGCCCACCGCCACAGCTGGAGGCGGCTCCGCGCCGCCGTCGACTCCGGCGCCCAGGAAGCCGATCTGGACCAGTTTGCCGCCCTGACCGCACTCGTCGGGCAGCTCCACGACTAACCCGCACCAGTTCAACCACCGCACCACTTCAACAACTGCACTGTTTCAATCACTGCACTACTTCAATCACTGCACAGGCACTAACTGCACCGCCAGCAACACCTTCCGCATCAACTCACTGTCGAGAAGACCGGCCCGCGACGTCGCGGACCGGCCACGAAAGGAAATCATCGTGACGATCAAGTCCTCTGTTACCTCCACCGCTTTCTCCCGCCGGGGATTCCTGGGCTTTGCCGCAGCCGCGGCCAGCGCCCCCCTCCTCGCAGCGTGCGGCGGCGGCTCCGCATCCCAGTCCGGGGGCGGCAGCGGCGTCATCAAGTTCTGGGACATGCCGTGGGCCACGCCGGCCTACAACGACGCCGCTAAGAAGATCGCAGAGGGCTACGCACCGGCCTCGGGCAACCTCAAGGCCAGCTACCAGACCATCCAGTGGGCGAACTTCTACCAGACGTTCTCCTCGGCCATCGCCTCCAAGACCGGACCGGCGGTGTCCACCGGCGGCGGCTTCCAGGCGTTCCAGTTCGAGCAGCAGGGCCAGATCGCCTACGCGGACAAGGTGGTGGAGGAACTGAAGAAGAACGGCCAGTTCGATGACTTCCTGCCGGGCGTCCTGGAGCCGTTCAAGGCTGACAAGGGCTATGTTGCCGTTCCGTGGCAGCTGGACATCCGTCCGCTCTGGTACCGCAAGTCGCTGTTCGACCAGGCCGGCGTCGCGGTTCCCACCGACTGGGCGTCCCTGCTTGAGGCCGGCAAGAAGTTCAAGAGCATGGGCGCCGTCGGCTTTGCCACGGGCTCCGGCGCCGGCAACAACATTGGCAACCACCTGATGATCATGATGATGCTCAACAACGGCGGCGGCGTGTTCACCCCCTCCGGTGAGCTCGATGTCATGAACGACCGCAACGTCGAGGCCGTCGAATTCCTGCTGGAACTGGTCTCGAACGGCATCATCGACCCCGCCGCGGTCAGTTACACCTCGGACAACCTCAACGCCCAGTGGAAGAACAAGAAGGCCGCGTACGGCATGTTGACGCTGGGAGTTCCCGAGCGTGTTGGCGACACCTCCGGCGACCTTGTGGTCGCCAGCCCCATTGCCGGCCCGCACGGGGACAAGGCCGCCCTGATTTTCCCGAACAACATCATGATGTACACCAACACCCCCTCCCAGGCGTCGTCCGAGGCCTTCCTGGTGGCCTACATGGGCCAGCTCAAGACGCTCTGGCAGCAGAAGCTCATGAACGCGCTGCCGGTGTTCAAGTCCATCACCGAGCTTCCCGAGTTCACGTCCGATCCCAACAACGTCAAGATCGTCAAGGAGTACGTGCCGATCGCGAAGACGTTCGCCGCCCAGGGCACGACGCTTAACGCCAACCTTGCCGTCCTCGACGGCGGCCAGGCCCTCAACCAGTTCACGCAGACCATCCTCACGGGCAAGACCGACGCGAAGTCGGCACTGCAGACCTTCCAGTCCGGGCTGCAATCCGTGCTGAAGAAGTAAGCGGCGTTCCAATGGCATTGACCACAGCCCAAACCGGCCTGAGCCGGGCCCGCCGGGGCGTTGCCCCCGGCGGGCCGGGGAAGCCCGTCAACCGCAAGAGCAAGCTCAGTTCGCAGACCCGCAAGACGTTTTTCTGGCTGCTGCTGCCTTCAGTCGTCCTGCTGATCCTGATCCACGGCTACCCCCTCATCTACGCCGGCATCCAGGCCACGCACGACGGCTCCCTCCTGGAGACCGGCCAGTTCGTCGGACTGGAAAACTTCGCCACTGTTCTGGCCTCCGAGGCTTTCTGGAAGGCGGCGCGCTTCACGCTGGTCTTCACGATCGTGGGCGTCTTCGGCTCCTGGCTCCTGGGCCTTGGCCTGGCCCTGCTGCTGCGCACCAAAATCCCCGCCGGCGGCACCTTCAAGGTCCTGCTGCTGCTCCCGTGGGTGGTGCCGATCGTGGTCTCCTCCACGGCCTGGAACTGGCTGGTGGGCACTCCGGACAGCCTCGTCCCTAGCATCTTCCGGAACCTCGGACTGGGCACCCCGCTTTTCCTCGCCGACCCGACCCTCGCCGCGATCACGGTCATGGTCTTCAAGGTCTGGGTCAGCTTCCCCTTCATGATGATGATGACCTCGGCAGCCCTGGCCTCCGTGGACTCCACCGTGTACGAGGCCGCCAGCATGGACGGCGCCACCCGCTGGCAGCAGTTCAGCCAGATCACCCTTCCGCTGATCGCCCGGTCCACCTACATCAGTTGGATCCTCATGACGATCTTCTGCGTCAACGACTTCCCCACCATCTACCTGCTCACCGGCGGCGGACCCGTGGACGCCACCACCTCCCTGGTGGTCCTGGCCTACCGGACCGTCTTCCAGGACTTCCAGACCGGACCCGGCGTCGCGATCGCCTTCCTCATGACCATCACCTTGGTAGTGGTCTCGGTCATCCTGTACCGCCAGATCCGAAAGTCGAGCGTCGAATAATGAGCGCAGTCCTCCACGCCCACCCCGAGTCCGGCCCCGCCCTCGGCGTCGCCGACACCGGCAAGCCCCGCCGCACTCTCTCCGAGGCAGGCCTGCGCGGCCGCTGGTGGCGGTTCACCGCCATCCTGGCCATCACCGCGATCATGCTCGTCCCGATCATGGTGACCGTACTCCTCGCATTCACGCCCGGACCGAACAGCACCGCCACCGGGCTGACGTTTGAGAACATCAGCAACGTGTTCTCCAAGACCCTCGCCGCGACCTGGCTGCAGAACAGCCTCATCACCACCCTCTCCACCGTGGTGGTATCGGTGGCCGTCGCCGCCCCGGCCGGCTATGTCCTCTCCCGCGGCCGGTCCAAAGCAGTCTCCGGCTATTCCCTGCTCTTGTTCGTCATGCAGTCCCTGCCCATCATCACCTCGGTGGTGCCGCTGTTCATTTTGTTCGCCGGCATGGGCCTGGTGGACAACCTGATGGGCCTGACCATCATCTACGTCGGTTCCACCATGACCGTTGCCACCTGGATGATGGCCGCCTACTTCGACTCCATCCCGATCAGCCTCGAGGAAGCCTCCTGGATCGACGGCTGCTCCGTCTTTGGCAGCTTCACCAAGGTGGTGCTGCGCAACTCCCTCCCGGGCGTGCTCTCCACCGCGATCTTCGCCTTCCTGCTTGCCTGGAACGACTACCTCGTGGCCATCGTGTTCCTGCGCTCCAACGAAATCTTCACCCTGCCCATGGGCGTCCAGTCCTTCTTCCAGCAGAACCAGACCGACTGGTCCGGGGTCATGGCCCTGGCCGTGATCATGATGCTCCCGCCCATCATCGTCTTCGCCACCCTGAACAAATACTTCAGCGTCGGCGGCATCGGCGGCTCCCTCGCCGGCCGCTAGCGGCCTCCTCCACATCAGCTTCACGTCCGACGCCGGATCACCGGCAGGCGGGCCCCTCCCCAACTTGAAAACAACCGACTCCCAGCAAAGGATTCCCGTGTCTTATTCACTGCAGCTGTACACCCTCCGCAACGCCATCGCCGAAGACCTGCCCGGCACCATCAAGAAGGTGGCCGAGCTCGGTTTCACCCAGGTTGAGCCCTACAACTTCGTGGCGACGGCCGCCGTGCTCGGCGCGGCGCTGAAGGAAAACGGCCTGACCGCCCCGTCCGGCCACGCCCCGCTGCTGAGCCAGGACCAGGACGAGATCTTCGCCGCCGCCAAGGAGCTGGGCATCTCCACGGTCATCGATCCCTACCTCCCGGCCGAGCACTGGCAGTCCGCCGAGGACATCCAGGCCACCGCCGCAAAGCTCAACGCCGCCGCCAAGAAGGGCGCCGAATACGGCATCCGCGTCGGCTACCACAACCATGCCTGGGAACTGGAGTCCAGCATCGAGGGCCAGACCGCCCTGGAATACTTCGAAGGACTCCTGGACCCCGAACTGGTCCTGGAAGTGGACACCTACTGGTCCGCCGTCGGAGGCCAGGACCCGGTGGCGCTGCTGAAGCGCCTCGGTGACCGCGTCAAGTTCATCCACATCAAGGACGGCCCCGTCTCCACGGACACCAAGGCTCAGCAGCCGGCCGGCCAGGGCAAGATCGCCGTCTGGGATGTCATCAACGCCGCGCAGTCCCTCGAAGTCGGCGTCGTGGAATTTGACGACTACTCCGGCGACATCTTCGACGGCATCACCCAGAGCCTGGACTACCTGAACGCCGGGGCAAGCGAAGGAGCACGGGCATGAGCACCCCTTCCACGCAGAAAGGCCCCGTGGGCGTCGCCGTCATCGGCGCCGGCAACATCAGCAAGCAGTACCTGGACAACCTGACCGTCTTCCCCGACCTCAAGGTCCACGTCATCGCCGACCTCTTCGAAGACGCCGCCGAGGCGCGGGCCAAGGAATACGGCATTGCCGAATGGGGCGGCGTGGACGCCGCCCTGAATCACCCCGACGTCGAGATCATCGTGAACCTGACCATCCCCGCGGCCCACGTGGAGGTCGCCACGGCCGCCGTCAACGCGGGCAAGCACGTCTGGACGGAAAAGCCGTTCTCGCTGGACCGCGAATCGGGCCTGGGCCTGCTGAAAGCGGCCGACGCTGCCGGGCTGCGGCTCGGCTGCGCCCCGGACACGTTCCTGGGCGCCGGGCTGCAGACCGCGCGGCGGCTGATCGAGCGCGGCGACATCGGCACCCCGCTGACCGCCATGACCACGTTCCAGACCCCCGGGCCGGAATCCTGGCACCCGAACCCGGCGTTCCTGTTCCAGTACGGCGCCGGCCCCCTGTTCGACATGGGCCCGTACTACCTCACCGCCCTGGTGCAGACCTTCGGCTCCATCCGTAAGGTCGCCGCCGTCGGGTCCAAAGCCAAAGAGGTCCGGGTCATCGGCTCCGGACCCAAGGCCGGCGAGGAATTCACGGTCGAGGTCCCCACCCACGTCTCCGCCATGGCCCAGTTCGAGTCCGGCGCGTCATCCCACAGCGTCTTCTCGTTCGAG
Organism: Arthrobacter sp. 2MCAF15; assembly: GCF_052115605.1. Lineage (NCBI taxonomy): Bacteria > Bacillati > Actinomycetota > Actinomycetes > Micrococcales > Micrococcaceae > Arthrobacter > Arthrobacter sp. 2MCAF15. The sequence goes on from NZ_JBFRGZ010000003.1 coordinate 86,919, forward strand.
TCACCGCGGCTGCGGATGGGCTTCGTGGAGATCACCGGCACCGAGGCCACCCTCTCGCTGCCGGACCCGAACTACTTCGACGGGGACATCAAGCTCTGGCGCGCCGGAGACGAGGACTGGACCATCATGCCGGCCACCGGCCCCAGCCAGGGCCGCGGCATGGGCGTATTGGACATGGCACGCTCCATCCGCGCCGGCGTCCCGCACCGCGCCACCGGCAACCTCGCGTACCACGTCCTGGACACCATGGTCTCGATCTCGGAGTCCGTGGAATCGGGAACCTTCGTGGACGTCGAAAGCTCCGCGCCCGCCTCCGCAGCCCTCCCCGAGGACTGGGACCCGACCGCCTCCACACTCTAGGAACCCGCAATGAACCCCCACGAAACCACCCCCGGCCAGCCCGCCGGTTCACGCTTGGGTGTGGCCATGATCGGGTACGCGTTCATGGGCAAGGCCCACTCGAATGCCTGGCGCAACGTTGCCAGCTACTTCGACGTCCCGGCCTTCGAACAGCGCGTGCTGGTCGGACGCGACCCCGACGGGGTGGCCGAGGCCGCAGCGAAGTACGGCTGGGCCGAGTCCGCCACGGACTGGCGCGCGGTGATCGCCCGCGATGACATCCACATCATCGATATCTGCGCGCCGGGCTGGATGCACGCAGAGATCGCCATCGCCGCCCTGGCCGCCGGCAAGCACGTCCTGGTCGAAAAGCCGCTGGCGAACACCCTGGCCGAGGCCGAAGCCATGGCGGACGCTGCCGTAGCAGCCAGGTCCAGGGGTGTGCAGTCCATGATCGGCTTCAACTACCGCCGGGTCCCGGCCCTGGCGCTGGCCCGGGAACTGATCTCCGAAGGCCGCCTCGGCACGGTCCGGCACGTCCGTGCCGCGTACCTGCAGGACTGGCTCGTGGACCCGGACTCGCCCATGACCTGGCGGCTGAACAAGGAAACCGCCGGGTCCGGGGCGCTGGGCGACATCGCCTCCCACGCGATCGACCAGGTGCTGTTCCTCCTCGGCGACCAGGTCACCGAGGTCTCCGGCCGGCTCCACACCTTCACCTCGCAGCGCCCCGGCGCTGCCGGGCTGGAGGACGTGACGGTCGACGACGCCGCCTGGGCCACGCTGAGCCTCGCCTCCGGGGCCATCGCCTCGGTGGAGGTCTCCCGGGTGGCCACCGGGCAGAAGAACTCGCTCAAGCTGGAGATCTACGGCGACAAGGGAGCCCTGCTGTTCGATCTGGAGGACCTGAACGAGCTCGGCTTCCTCGACGCCACGCTGCCGGTCCGCGAGCAGGGCTTCCGCCGGATCCTGGTCAACGAACCCGAGCACCCCTACGTTGACGCGTGGTGGCCGCAGGGCCACGTGATCGGCTGGGAACACACGTTCACGCACGAGATCCGCGACTTCCTCCTGGCAGTCGGCAACGGGACCCAGCCCTCGCCGTCGTTCGAGGACGGCCTGAACGTCCAGCGGATCCTGGCCGCCGTCGAAGAGAGCGCCGCGGCCAAGAGCTCGCTCATCCAGCTCACCCCGTCCATCCCTGCCACCCAATCTCCTGCCATCCAGACCCCAGCCGAAAGAGCCTGACATGCCCCGCCCCTACACCCTGTTCACCGGCCAGTGGGCCGACGTGCCCTTCGAGGAAGTCGCCAAGTTGGCCTCCGGCTGGGGCTACGACGGCCTGGAGATCGCCGTCTCCGGCGACCACCTGGACGCCTGGCGCTGGGACGAACCCGGCTACGTCGAGTCCAAGCTCGCCGTGCTGAAAAAGTACAACCTCAAGGTCTGGGCCATTTCCAACCACCTCAAGGGCCAGGCCGTGTGCGACGACCCGATCGACTTCCGGCACGAGGCGATCGTCGGGGCCAAGGTCTGGGGCGACGGGGACCCCGAAGGCGTCCGACAGCGCGCCGCCGAGGAAATGAAACACACCGCCCGGCTCGCCAAGGCCCTGGGCGTGGACACCGTGGTCGGGTTCACCGGCTCCTCCATCTGGCAGTACGTCGCGATGTTCCCGCCCGTCCCGGAGAAGGTCATCGAGGCCGGCTACCAGGACTTCGCCGACCGCTGGAACCCCATCCTGGATGTCTTTGACGAATGCGGCGTCCGCTTCGCCCACGAGGTCCACCCCTCCGAGATCGCCTACGACTACTGGACCACCGTCCGGACCCTCGAGGCGATCGGGCACCGCGAGGCGTTCGGCCTGAACTGGGACCCGTCGCACTTCATGTGGCAGGGCATCGACCCCGTCTCCTTCATCTGGGACTTCAAGGACCGGATCTACCACGTGGACTGCAAGGACACCAAGCTCAGGCCCACCGGCCGCAACACCGTCCTGGGATCGCACCTGCCCTGGGGCGACCCGCGCCGCGGCTGGGACTTCGTCTCCGCCGGCCGCGGGGACGTGCCCTGGGAATCATCGTTCCGCGCCCTGACCGCGATCGGCTACGACGGGCCCATCAGCATCGAATGGGAGGACGCCGGCATGGACCGGCTCCACGGCGCCCCCGAAGCCCTCGCCGCGCTCAAGAAGTTCGACTTCCCGGCCTCGAACACCTCCTTCGACGCCGCCTTCAAGCAGTAGGGACCAGTTCATGTCAGGCATCGAAACGCCCGACGGCGGCGACGGCTTTGTCCCGCTGTTCGACGGCACCAGCCTGGCTGGCTGGCGATCGGTACCCCGCGTCTATGGCACCGAGTATCCGGGCGGTCCGGCCCTCTCGGACCGCTTCGCCGCCCTGGGTCTGACCCCGCCCGTGGAACCCGAGAAGCACCCGGCCCGCTGGTTCGTCGAAGACGGCGTCCTGGTCGGCGAGCAGGACTCCCCCGGCAGCGGCTACGGCGGCTACCTGGTGAGCGAGCAGGCATTCGGCGACTTCGAACTCGTGCTGGAAATGCGCCCCGACTGGCCCGCAGACACCGGCGTGATGATCCGGCGCCGGCCAGATACCTGGGAAGGCTTCCAGGTCTTGGTGGACCACCGTCCCTCCGGGGGTATCGGCGGGTTCTTCGGCAACGGGCTGGCGAGCTTCTCCGCCGTCCCCTTCGCCGTCAACGTGGCCATGGACGCCGACGGGCGGCCCACGGGCTTGATTGCGGACAACCCGGCCACGTCGGTGGAGCCTGTCACGGAAGAAAAGCGTGCCCGGCTGAGCCACGCGGCCGACGTCGAGGACTTCCTCAACGTGTGGCGCTGGGACGGCTGGAACGAACTGCGCATCCGCTGCGTCGGCGCCCTGCCGGTCATCACCACCTGGGTCAACGGCCTCAAGATCGCCGAACTGGACACCGCTACGCTGGACTCGCCGAACTGCAACCCGGCCGATGTCCTGGGAGTTCTCGGAGAGCGCGGGCACGTCGCGTTGGAAGTCCACGACAACGACTCCATGTTCGGCGAGGCCCGCTGGGGCAAGGGCGCGCAGTGCCGGTGGCGGAACATCCGGATCAAGGAGCTCTGACCATGCTGCGTACCCTTCAGCCCGGCCAGCGCTGCGAGATCTGGATAGCGTCCGTCACAGGCGAAACCGAACTTGTCTACAGCACCGACGAGCTCCTCCTCGAAGCGCCCAACTGGACCCTTGACGGCTCGGCCCTCATCCTCAACGGGGACGGGAAGCTGTGGCGGTTTGAGGTGCCCGGCCGGAGCATCAGCCAGGTCCCGCTGACCGGCATCCCCGACCTCAACAACGACCATGTCCTGGCGCCCGACGGCACCGGCATCTTCCTCTCGGCGAACGACGGCCACATCTACCGGGCCGCTTTGAGTGGGGGTGCGGCGGAGCGGATCACCGACGACGACGGCTCCTTCCACTTCCTGCACGGCGTCAGCCCGGATGGATCCGCGCTGGCCTACGTCGGCATCGAGGCCGGCGACTTTACGCAGCCGGGCCGCCTCAGGACCATACCGTCCGACGGCGGCGCTACCGCCGGCGTCGATGTCGGCCCCGGCCATTGCGACGGGCCGGAATACTCGCCCGACGGAAAGTGGCTCTACCTGAACACGGAGTCCTTCAGCTCGCTCCCCGGCCACGCGCAGCTTGCCCGCGTGCAGGTTGACGGAAGCGGTTTCGAGCGCCTCCTTGAGAGCGAAACCGTCGACTGGTTCCCCCATCTCTCTCCTGACGGGCAACTGGCCAGCTACGTCCGCTTCCCCGCCGGCACGGAGGGCCACCCCGCGGACCTGCCGGTCGAGGTTGTGCTGGTCCCCACCGGCGACTGGACCGCCCCCGTCAACACCTGGCCGCTGTTCGGCGGGCAGGGGACAATGAACGTCAACAGCTGGTCGCCGGATTCCGCGCGCTTCGCGTACGTCGCCTACCCCCTCGCCAACACCGACACACCAAAGGACCAAGCACGTGACTAATCAACCCACCGGCACCTCTGACGGCAGCATCCGCTGGGGAATCCTCGGCACCGGATTCATCGCGGGGCTGCAAACACAGGACCTGAACGAGAACGGCTTCACCGTCCAGGCCGTCGGCTCCCGGACCCTGGATTCGAGCAAGGCGTTCGCTGAAGAATACGGCGTGGCAACCGCGCACGGCAGCTACGAGGACTTGGTGGCCGACCCGCTGGTTGACGTGGTCTACATCGCCACGCCGCACCCGTTCCATCACGCCAATGCCTTGTTGGCCTTGAATGCCGGCAAGCATGTGCTGGTGGAGAAGTCGTTCACCATGAACGCCCGCGAAGCACAGGACATTGTTGACTTGGCGGAATCCAAGGGGCTCGTGGCGCTGGAAGCCATGTGGTCGCGATTCCTCCCTCACATGATCCGCATCCGCGAAATCATCGGGGAAGGCACCATCGGCGAGGTCCGGAAGGTGGTCGCCAGCCACAACCAGAACCTGCCCAAGGACCCTGCCCACCGGCTGAACGATCCTGCACTGGGCGGCGGAGCGCTGCTGGACCTCGGCATCTACCCGGTCTCCTTTGCGTTCGACATCCTGGGCACCCCGGAGACCATTCGCGCCAGTGCGTCCATGACCGCTACCGGGGTAGACCGGCAGACTGCCGCCATCTTTGAATATGTCGGCGGTCAGCAGGCCATTGTGGACTGCGAACTGGACGCCGCCAGCGCCAACCGGGCCATGGTCATCGGGACCGAAGGCTGGATCGATATCGAATCCACTTGGTACAACCCCACGCCCTTCACCGTTCTTGCCGTGGATGGCAGCGTTGTTGAACGCTATGAGCAGCCTGTCACCAGCCGCGGCATGCAGTACCAGGCCGCCGAACTGGAACGACTGGTCAGCGAAGGCGCAACCGCCGGCACCATCCTTCCGCCCCGCGAAACGGTAGCCATCATGGCAGCAATGGACGAGATCCGCCGCCAGATCGGCCTCAGCTACGACGCCGACGCCGCAACGGAGCGGAGCGCCCGTGACTGACACGGCCACATCCCGGCTCGCCGAACTGCAGCAGCACGAGGAAGAACTCGTCTTCCCGGGCTTTGACCACCACGACGCCTGGCGCCTCGGCTCGCTCATCGCCTCCCGGGCCGTGGCCGCGGCCCATCCCGTGGCCATCGACATCCGGCGCCACAACCTGGTCCTCTTCCGCTGTGTCCTGCCCGGAGCCACCGCCGACCAGGAGGAATGGATCCGCCGCAAGTCGGCGAGCACCCTGCGTTTTGAGCGCAGCACGGCCCTGCTCGCCGAGGAGTTCGCGTCCAAGGACTTCGACCCCACGCAGGGCGGGTGGCTCGCCCCGGAGGACTACACGTTGGCAGGGGGCTCGTTCCCCATCCGCGTCCGGGGCACGGGCGTCGTCGCCGCCGTGACGGCATCCGGGCTGTCCTCCGACGACGACCACCGGCTCGTGATCGAGGCCATCAGGGACTACCTCACGACAGTCGCCGTTTAGGTCCGTGGGCACGGGCGTGTGCACGGGCTAGGGTTTTAGCCATGACGCACCAGATCAGGACAGCAACCGCGGACGACGCCGGCAGGCTGGCCGCCCTCGCGGCCATCACCTTCCCTCTGGCGTGCCCGCCCGAATCCCGGCCCGAGGACATCGCCGCGCACATGGCCAACACCCTCAGCGAGAGCCACTTCCGGGCCTACCTGGCCGATCCCGACGTAACGGTGCTGGTGATCGACGCCGACGGCGACCTCCGCGGCTACAGCCTGCTGGTGGCCCGCCCCACCCGGGACCCGGATGTGGCCGCGGTCCTGAGCGAACTGCCGTGCACCGAGCTCAGCAAGTGCTACGTCCACCCGGACCACCACGGACTCGGCGCCGCGGCCGAACTGATGCACGCCAGCATCGGCTCGGCAGCTGAGGCCGGGGCCCGCGGACTCTGGCTCGGCGTGAACAGCCAGAACTCCCGGGCCATCCGGTTCTACGAGAAGTCCGGCTTCCGCAAGGTCGGCACCAAGTCCTTCCAGCTGGGTACCACCGTGGAGCACGACTTCGTGATGGAGCGCCGGGTCGCGCCGTGAGCGCGGGCCTTGGGGTCTGTGAGAGGCCGTGACGAAGCCGACACGCCCGCCGGGGAATGTACCCTGTGCCGCCGGAGTTGTCGACGACATGAAGATTGAGATCTGGTCCGACGTCGCCTGCCCCTGGTGCTACATCGGCAAACGCCGTTTCGAAACCGCCCTCGAGGCCTTCCCGCACCGCGATTCGGTGGAGGTGCAGTGGCGCAGCTACCAGCTGGACCCCACGCTCCCCGATCACTACGACGGCACCGAACTGGACTACCTGAGCACGCGCAAGGGCATGGCACCGGCGCAGGTCTCGCAGATGTTCGAGCACGTGGCGGCCCAGGCCAAAGGCGAGGGGCTGAACTACCGGTTCGACGCCGTCGTGGTGGCCAACAGCTTCACGGCCCACCGGCTGATCCACCTCGCCGCCGCCCACGGCCAGCAGGACGCCGCGAAGGAACGCCTGCTCAGCGACCACTTCGAGCACGGCAAGGACATCGGCAGCCAGGATTACCTGACCGCCCTCGGCCTGGATCTCGGGCTCGACGCCGGCGAACTGGCGGAACTGTTCAGCACGGAGAGCTATGCCGACGCCGTCCGGCACGACATCGCAGAGGCGCGCGCCCTGGGCATCAGCGGTGTCCCGTTCTTCGTGATCGACCGGAAGTTCGGCCTCTCCGGCGCCCAGCCCGCGGAAACGTTCACCGCGGCCCTGGAGCAGGCCTGGCAGGACAGCCACCCGCTGGTGATGGTGGGTGCTGCCGAGGACGCGGCCGCTGCGGCGGCCGGCGAGTGCGGCCCGGACGGCTGCCCCGTCTGAGCCCAGTCTGAGCCCCGCCGGCGTCTGAACCCCGGCGCCGTCGAATTCGCCGGAAGCGTGCGAGTACGCCGGAAGTTTCCGGCGACCCCGCAGCTTTCCGGCGACCCTGCAGCTTTCCGGCGAACTCGCGGCGATCCCCGGCCTAGAGTGAATCATGGACACATCGGCCGGCCCGGGCGGACGCCGGACCTCCCTGTTTACCGACCACTATGAGCTGACGATGTTCCAGGCGGCTCTGCACTCCGGGACGGCACACCGCCGGTCCGTGTTCCAGGCCTTTGCCCGCGGGTTGCCGGCAGGGCGCCGGTACGGGATCGTTGCCGGCACCGGCCGGCTCCTGGAGGGAATCGCGGATTTCCGCTTCGACCAGGACGACCTCGATTTCCTCGCCGGCACCGGCGTGGTCCAGGAGGCCACGCTGGAGCGGTTGGCCGCCTTCCGGTTCTCCGGCGACATCTGGGGATATCCGGAGGGTGAGGCCTATTTCCCGCACTCCCCCGTCCTGATCGTCGAATCGACCTTCGCGGAGGCCTGCGTCTTGGAGACCTACGTCCTGTCGGTACTGAACCATGACAGCGCCGTCGCGTCGGCCGCGTCCCGGATGACCAGCGCGGCCGGCGGCAGGCCCTGCCTGGAGATGGGCTCCCGCCGCACGCACGAGGAAGCGGCCGCCGCCGCGGCCCGCGCGGCCGTGATCGCAGGTTTCGCCGGCACGTCCAACCTGGCCGCCGGGCGGCGTTACGGCCTCCGGACGGTGGGCACCGCGGCCCACTCCTTCACGCTGCTCCATGACTCCGAGCGGGACGCCTTCGCGGCGCAGCTGGCCTCGCTGGGGCCCGGAACCACGCTGCTCGTGGACACATACGACGTCGAGACGGCTGTCCGTACCGCCGTCGGCCTCGCCGGAAATGGCCTCGGGGCCGTCCGGCTGGACTCCGGAGACCTCGTGGCCCAGGCGCGGTGGGTCCGCGAGCTCCTGGACAGTCTGGGCAATGTGCACACCAGGATTGTGGTGACCTCGGACCTGGACGAATTCTCCGTCGCCGCGCTCCGGGCCGCGCCGGCCGATTCCTACGGCATCGGCACCTCGCTGGTCACCGGGTCCGGGGCGCCGACGGCCGGCATGGTGTACAAACTGGTGGGCCGGGCCGATGACTCCGGTGAGCTCGTGGCTGTGGCGAAGACGTCGCTGGACAAGATCAACAAGGGCGGCCGCAAGTTCGCGGTGCGCCGCCTGGATGACCGCGGCGTCGCCACCCACGAGGTCATCGGCGTGGGCCACCCGCCGGCCGACGGACGGAAGGGGCGCCCCCTCCTGCAGCAGTTCATGAAGGACGGCGAAATCCTGCCCGGCTGGACCGGGCCAGCCGCCGTGGACCGGGCCCGGGAGCGGCACACGGCGTCCATGGCCGAGCTGCCCCGGGTAGTGGACCGGCTGCAACCGGGCGAGCCGGCCATCCCCACCATCTACGAGTAAGGCAGCAACACAGCGGGCGGCCGCGATGGACTCGCGACCGCCCGCTGTTATCGGGTGGGACCTGTATCTCGTGGGACCTGGGTTCAGCGGACTGACTTCCGTTCGTAGATCGCCGTTGACCAGGCGTAGCCGGCGACCGCGATCACGACGCACCATCCGATCGCGAGCACCTGGCTCCAGCCGAGCGGGGTGCCGAGCAGCAGCCCGCGGATGGTCTCGACGAACGGTGTGAACGGCTGGTATTGCGCGAACCACTGCAGCCACTCCGGCATCGATTCGGTCGGCACGAAGCCGCTGCCGAGGAAGGGCAGGAAGGTCAGAAGGAGGGGCCAGTTGCTGGCTGTCTCCACCGACTTCGCCTGCATGCCCATGGCGACCCCGAGCCAGCTGATCGCGTACGCGATGAGCACGAGCAGGCCGGCGGCGGCGAGCCACTCGATCGGTCCCGCCGTCGGGCGGAAGCCGATCAGCAAGCCGACGCTGAGCACCAGCGCGACGGCGATGATCGCCTGGATGGTGTTGCCAAGCACGTGCCCGGCGAGCACCGCGGCCCGCGAGATGGCCATGGTGCGGAACCGCGCCGTGATGCCCTCGGTCATGTCCATCGCGACCGTCGTCGCGGTGCCGCCGGCGCTGCCCGCGATGGTCAACAGCAGGATGCCCGGCATGATGTAGGCGACGTAGGCGTCCCGCCCGCCGGCCGGATCCGCACCGGGCAGACCGGCCCCGAGCGTGCCGCCGAACACGAACACGAAGAACAGCAGGAGCACCACCGGCCCCATGATGGTGAACACGGACAGGCCCGGGTAGCGCACCATGTGCAGCAGGTTGCGGTGCAGCATGGTCGCAGAGTCGGCGACGACGTGCGACTGCCGGCGGGTGCCGGGGGCGGCCTGGCGCTGGGCGGTGATGGTGGTCATGACTCTGTTCCCTTCGTGTCGATCCGGCCGGTGAGCGCGAAGAACACGTCATCGAGGTCCGGGGTGTGAATGCTGAGGTCATCGACGTCGACGTCTGCTGCATCGAGGCGGTCCAGTACGGTGCGCAGCGTGCCCACCCCGCCGTCGCTCGGTACGGCGAGCGCGAGCCCGGCGTCGTCGCGGGCAGACCCCTCGAGGAGCCGCGAGGCGGTCTCGAGCGCCGCGGCGTCCGCGAACCGGAGCCGGATGTGCCCGCCGGGCACCAGGCGCTTGAGTTCCTCGGGCGTCCCCTCGGCGACGATCCGGCCGCCGTCGAGCACGGCGATGCGGTCCGCGAGTTCGTCCGCTTCGTCGAGGTACTGGGTGGTGAGCAGGACGGTGGTGCCGTCCGCGACAAGGCTGCGCACAATGTCCCACATGGTGTGGCGGCTGCGCGGGTCCAGGCCCGTGGTGGGCTCGTCGAGGAAGATCACGCTCGGTGTGGCGACGAGGGTCATCGCGAGGTCGAGGCGGCGCTGCATTCCGCCGGAGTAGGTGGCGAGGGGCTTGCGCGCGGCCTCGACGAGGTCGAACTGCTCGAGCAGCTCTGCCACCCGGGCCTTGGAGCGTTTCGCCCCGAGGTGGCGCAGGCGTGCCATCAGCAGCAGGTTTTCCTCGCCGGTGAGGAGCTTGTCCACTGCGGAGAACTGGCCGGTGAGGCCGATCGCGGCGCGCACGCCGTCGTGGTTGTGAACGACGTCGTGCCCGTTGACGAACGCCGTGCCGCCATCGGGCCGCACGAGCGTGGACAGGATGTGCACGGTGGTGGTTTTGCCTGCGCCGTTCGGGCCGAGCAGCGCTGTGACGGTGCCCGCGTTGACGGTGAGGTCGACGTCGTCGAGCACGGTCTTTCCGCCGTAGGACTTCCGCAGTCCGCGGACTTCGATTGCTGGGGTGTTCATGTGATTCGTTCCCTTCCGTTGGATGCCCGGGGTCACCGGGCGCGCTGGATGTGGATGTTGCCGTGCTGGGTGCGTGCACGCACTTCGACCGTCTGCACGGACGCGTCGGGAGCGCTGTCGCCAGCGAGCTCGTTGCGCACGTGCCCCTCCTTCGAGGACAGGTCGAGCCAAGCGGGGACGCCGGGCCGCACGCCGATGGTGACCTGGCCGAAGCCGCTCTCGACCTGGATGGAACCGCTTGAGACCTCTTCCAGCTGGATGCTGCCGTACGCGGTCTTCGCCGCAACGGAGGCGAGCGCCTTCGTGATTTCAAGGTCGCCGTAGGAGAGCTTGGCGTCGAGGTCGCCGCCGGACTGGCCGACCATGATGGTGCCATGCGAGGCCTTGAGGATCGCGTCTCCGGTGACGGTGCCGACCCGGATCTGACCGTGGTCGGCCGTGATCTCGATCCCGCCCTCGGCGGTACCGAGGGTCGCGTTGCCGTGCGAGGCGCGCAGCCACAGGTCGCCGGTGGTGTCGACATCCACACGGCCCATGGAGCTCTTGATGCGGGTTGCGCCGAGGCGTCCCACCGTGCGCACGCCGCCGACGGCGATCTCGGCAGTGAGCCGCGACCCCGCCGGCAGTTCGATTTTCACGTCGACCGACTCGGTGGGGCCGAACCAGCTGAGGCGGGGCCGTGGGCCCACAATGGTGAGCCGCTGGCCGTCGAAGTCGACCGTGGTCTCCTCCGCGCCTCGGCGGTCGACCGCCTTCTCAGGGTTGGTCGGCGATACGGTCACGACCGTGTCGGCGCGGTCACTGGCGAAGACTTCGATCCCGCCGACCTGCAGGTTGATGGCCAGGTCGATTGGGGCGGTGGTGTTGAAAGTGGGCATGCTGAAGTTACCTTTCTCTGCGCGTGTTCGTACTACCCCGCGGGTTCGCGTGGTTGGTGGGTGGTGAGTGTGCTGGGCGGGTTAGCGGGCCCAGCCGGCGAAGTTGTCACCGGTGCGCAGCGTGCGCTGCGCGGATCGTCGTTGCTTGGGCTGGATTGCGGCTGCAATCGCACGGACCAGCCAGGTGTTGACGGACATGCCGTCGGCTGCTGCCGCTTCGTCTACCCGCGCCTTGAGCGCGTCCGGCAGGCGGAGCGTGGTGCGCGAGGTGCTCACGTCGTCGAGGTCGACAGTCGCAGCGGGCCGCTCGTCGTTGTCAGCTTCGGTATTCGGCTGGGTAACTACGAACTCGACCTCGCGTCCGCGCAGCCGCATGTCAACCGATCCGGGTGCGAGCTCGCGCGTGATCTCGCCCGCCGCGGCCGACAGTACGTCCAGCAGCACGAGCCGCGCCGCGGCATCGAGTCCGGCGACGAGCCGCTCGGCGACGGCGCGGGTGTCCTCCGTGCCGTTCTCCGCGGCATCCACTAGCTGGCGTTGAAGGTCGATGACGTACTGTCCGAGTTCCATGAACACCATGGTGACACCAGAGTGGTGTCACGTCAAGCATTTGTGGTGTCACTTGTTGCGGGATGTGCGTCCCCGCTGCGGGCAGAGTCGATTACAGGGTGCCGGTGTCCCTGTGAACGGGGTAAGAATGGGGAGATGAGATCGGCGTTGAAACGAAATCGGTCCAATGGCCGCCGCATGCTGGTCCGGGACCTGGGTCCCGCCGTCGGCGTTTGGCTGGTACTGCAGTGAGCGCGTTCGTGCTGGTACCGGGAGCGGGCGGCTCAGCCTGGTACTGGAGCCGCGTCGTTCCTTTGCTTCAGCAGGCCGGCCACGAAGCCCTGGCGGTCGATCTGCCCGGCGACGATGAAGGCGCGGGGCTCCCTGAGTATGCCCGGCTGGTTCTCGAAGCCATCGGCGGGCGCCGCGACGTGGTCCTCGTTGCCCAGTCGCTGGGTGGCTTCACCGCCCCGCTCGTGTGCGAAAGGGCTTCCGTCGGAGGCCTCGTCCTGGTGAATGCGATGATCCCCGTACCGGGCGAGACCCCCGGCTCCTGGTGGGACGAAACCGGCTGGGCCGCAGCGCAGCAAGACGCTGCGAAGGCCCACGGGTACAGCACCGAGTTCGACGCAGACACCTACTTCCTGCACGACGTTCCGCCGGAGGTCGCGGCCGAAGGGGCACCGTATCAACGCCCGGAAGCAAACGCTGTCTTCGAATCGGTATGCGACTTTGCGGGCTGGCCCGATATCCCCACGAGCGTACTTACCGGGGAGGCAGACCGGTTCTTTCCACTGGATTTCCAGCGACGGATCGCCCGCGAACGCCTCCGCGTGGAGCCTGACGTCGTGCCCGGCGGGCACCTCATCGCCCTGGCAAACCCCGACGGCGTGGCCAACTACCTGCTGCGGCGTTGAACCGTCCTACGTGTCCTGCTGGCGGCGCACCATCTCGGTGATCCAGATAGGCGCGAAGGGAGAGGTGCAGTTCGGCGGCGTCGGGTAGTCCTTGAGCACCTCCAGGCGCTCACCGATGTCGAGGGCACGGGCGCGGTGCCCGGCGTGCTCGATCCCGATCTGGGCCAGGCAGTGGTTCATGGCCCACTGCAGGCGATCCGGGGCGTCTTTCATCTCCGCCTCGATGACATCCAGCAGTCCTGCGAGGTCGAGGTCCCCGGGCTCCTTCGCCACGCGCTCGGTGGTCAGCGCCCAGCCGGCACTCGCGACCACCGGATCCGGATCCGCGAACCAGGCGACGCGCAGGGCTTCGGCGTGCGGGTTCTTCTTCACGACGTAGTTCACGAGCCAGTCGTGGACCTTGGGGATGCGCGCCTCGCGCACCATGGCGTCCAGTTCGTCACGCTCGAACGCCTTCGGGCGGCAGACCAGGATGGCCAGGAGTCTCGCCGCCGTGTCATCGGTCTTCCAGAGCTGCCGGGCGAGTTCCTGCTGGGTCTTCAGCCGCTTCGCGACCGCGCGCAGTTTGCTGAGGTTCACACCGTGGTCGTCCCCGTGTTTCTCGTTCACCGCGCGTGCCCGCGGGTCCTCGAGCGCGGCCAGCTCGGCCATCACCTCGGCCACCGTCGTCTCCGTCAGCGTCTCCGCCATCTCAGCCTCCTGTCCGTCACGTGTGGATTCAGCCTACGACGGACCTCGGCCTCCTGACGCCACCGCCACCGTCACGCCGTCACGCCTACCCTCGAGCCGTCCGCCATCGCAGATGGGCTGGTGCCCGCCCTTGCCCCCAGCTGTTCACCAGCGCCCGGTACCCTGTGGCGCATGGCACCCCTTGAGGCCCAAAGCCTGATCAATGCCCGGGGCTCCACCGTCTGGGAGATCATCACCGATTCGGGCAACTTCGCGGTGTGGCCATCCGGCATCACGGAAGTGACGGGCGAGCTCCGCAACGGAGGAACCATCCGGGTCCGCACCCGGCATGCTGGCAGCACGAGCGTCCGCTTCCGGGTTGAACAGATCCCCGGCGAGGTCATGACCTGGACGTGGGGCATCCTGCCACGGCTCGGGGCGTTCAAGCGCACTTTTGTCTTAGCGCCCCAGGACGCCATGACACTCCTGGCAGTCAGGGACGAGATCAGCGGTCCGCTGCGGGCCTTCATCCTCTCCCCCTTCGGCGCCGAGGAGGACCTGGCCGGGTTCGTGGCGGCCGTCAAACAGCGTGCCGAAATCCTCGGATGACGCGTCCGATGGCGGGCGGCCAGCTTCCGCCCGGCCGCTCCGGCATCAAGGTGGACCCGCTTGTGATCTTAGGCTGATCTGAACGTCACGCAGGCGTCCAGGCCGGCGGTTCCCGGTCCGGTTTCGGGCGTTCCGGGCGTTCTGGGTGTTCTAGTCGTTCCGGCCGTTCTGGGCGACAGCGAAGCGTCGGCGCCGCTGGCCCGGGCCAGCTGGTGCACGATGGACAATCCGAGGCCGCTGCCCTCGCCGCTTTGAGACCCACGCCAGAACCGGCTGAAGGCCCGGTGGCAGTCCTCCAGGGACAGGCCCGGCCCCTCGTCCAGGATGTGCAGTTCGATGATGCCTGGCTGTTCACCGTGGGACACCATGAGCTGGATCAGCGACCCCGGCGGGGCGACGGCAAGGGCGTTATCGATCAAATTGTCGATGATCTGTTCAGCGGCCCCGGGCAGGACCAGGACGTCCGCTGCAGGCGGGCCGTCCAGGCTCAGGCGCACGCCTGTCTCCTCCGCGAGCGCTTCCCATTGCTCTTTGCGGGCCTTCGCCACGGCGACGAGATCCGTGGTGACAGGGACAGCGGAGTTGCCGTCAGCCTTGCTGAGCAACAGCAGGCCGTCGATGATGCGCTGCAGGCGGTAGGTCTCCTCCAGGGAGGCTGCCACCATGGTTCGGCCGGCTTCAGGGTCGGTCGGGATTGTGTCGACCGCGTTCTCGAGCCTCAGCCGCAGCCCCGTCAATGGGTTGCGGAGCTGGTGGGAGGCATCGGAGGCGAAGCCTCGTTGCTGCTCGAGCAGGTCCTTGAGCCGATCTGCCATGCGGTTGAAGGATCCCGCCAAGGCCTTGAGTTCGGGCGCTCCCCCTTCATCGGTGCGGGTGTCCAGGTTCCCGTCGGCGAGGAGCTCCGTGGCGGTCCGCAGCCTCTGGAGTCGTCTGGTCACCGCACCGGCCATGACGTAGGCCAGGATGCCGGCGAGCAAAACCGTGGTTCCGGCGACGGTCCAGATGGTCCGCAGCTGCCCGTTCACCTGATCGGCCACCACCGAGGCAGGGTAGGTCAGGCGGACGACGCCGGAGATCTTCTCACCGCTGAGAACGGGGACCGCGACGTAGAGCAGATCCAGGCCGAGTGTCTGGGAATACCGCTGCCCGGCGTTGATCTGTCCGGCCAGCGCGGCGGCAATTTCGGGCCTTGAACTGTAGGGCGATCCGGTGGCGGCCTGGTCGTCATCCGAGGTCGCCACTGCCGTCCCGGCGGCGTCGACGATCACCACCCGGGCGCCGCCCGCCTCGCCGTACCGGCGCACGTCGGCGGCCACCTCCGGAGACACGGGACCGCCGGCCCGCAACGCATCGCCGGCCCTTCCGGCCAACAGGAACGCGTCGCGTTCCAGGGAGGTGGTCAGGCGCTCACGCTCAACGCGGACCAGATAGTTCCCCAGCGGAATGTCCTGCACCAAGACCACCAGCAAAGTGATGAGCATGAACGCACCAATCAGCCTCCATCTCATCCAGGCACCCCAAGCCTGAACCCGACGCCCCGGACCGCCTCGATCCAGCCGGGATCACCGAGCTTCTTGCGGATCCCCGCTATGTGGGCATCCACCGTCTTCGTCGTCCCGTACCAGTCCCCGTCCCACACGGCGCGAAGGATCTCACGCCGCTCGAACACTGCGCCCGGCTCCGCCGCAAGGAAGTACAAGAGGTCAAACTCCTTTGCCGTCAGATAAACCTCGGCGCCGTCGAGGACCACTCGGCGGGACCGCTGGTCAATGCTCAGGCCGCCGATGTTCCTGCTCAATACCGACCCGGTCCGGCCGTCCGGGAGCCGCTCGTCGGAGCGGCGGGCCACTGCCCGGATCCTGGCGATAAGTTCCCGCATCCCGAACGGCTTGACCAGATAGTCATCGGCGCCCAGTTCCAACGCCAGCACCCGGTCGATCTCCTCGTCCCGTGCACTGACCACGATGATCGGGATGGCGGTCAATGCACGAATTCCACGGCACACATCGGTTCCGTCCATGTCCGGCAATCCCAGATCCAGGAGCACAAAATCCGGGCTGGCCGTACGGACCACATCCAGGGCCTGGCCGCCCGTTCCGACGTGGCTGGCCCCGAAGCCGGCACGGCCCAGCCCTTCAAGGACTCCGGCGGCCACCGATTCGTCATCCTCCACTACCAGGATTTGCATACCTGATTATGTTCCTGCCCGTTGCCATTCGCGGGGCAATCCACGCGGTTTGGCCGACCATGTGCGCAAACTTGGACAGATCTTGGATTTCCCGAAGACCTGTCCTTTCCGTTGAATTCCTAGGGTTGAGTCATGAAAACAAAAACAATCATCGTCCTCACCACAGCGGGGATCCTCCTCACCGGATCAGCTGCCCTCGCAGTCAACGTACAGACCCTGAACGGCCCGCAGCCCGGGACGACCTCCCCCGCCAATACCGTCCTTCTGCCGCAGAACTCCACCAGCACCACGTCCGCGTCCCCCGCGTCGACGCCCAGCCCTTCGACGACCGTCGAAGACCGAAGCCCGGCACCTTCGCCGAGCCCTTCGGCCAGCGATGACCGGTCCCGCCACACTTCCGTCCCCACCAGCCCTCCCGCGCCCGATGACCAGACCACTGCCCGCTCCCCTGTCCCGGCACCGGCTCCCACCCGGGCCAGCGAACCCGGAGATGACCACGGCGGCCACGGCAAATCCGAGCCGGGCGACGACAAGCATTCAGGGAGCGATGACTGAGCCGAGCCGCGAAGGCCGTGTCACAGTCCGCCACCCGCCTGATTTAGTGACAGATCGCGCTAAAGTGTCCGTATGCCTAGGATTTCGGCCGCGAGTAACGCCGCCCAACGTGCCGAGACCCAGCGCCGCATCCTGACCGCTTTCGGGGAACTCCTCTTCACCCACGGGCTGCCCGGCCTGACCATGACGGACGTCGCGCGCCATGCCCGGATCGGCCGTACCGCCGTCTACAACTACTACGCAGACATCGAAGAGCTCCTTATCGCCTACGCACTGGACGAGACGGAGCGGTTCCTGCTCGATCTGCGCGAATCGCTCGAGGCACTGGAGAACCCGGTGGAACGGCTGGCCGTCTACGTCCGGGCCCAGGTGGAGGACCTGAGCCGGCGCCACCTGCCGCCGGGGCCGGCCATGGCGGCAGTGCTTTCGCCGTCGTCGTTCGCCAAGCTCGCCGACCACGTGGGCGAGCTCAGCGTGCTCCTGCGGGGGATCCTGCGCGACGGCATGGCCCAGGGCTACCTGCCCGAGTCGGACATCGCCCAGCTCGCCCAGCTCATCCACGGCACGCTCTCCTCGAGTGCCGCCCGGGGCGACGGGGCCGGCCAGGACGCCGAGGCGGAGGCGCGGGTCGCCCGGACAGTGCGGTTCATCCAGCTGGGGGCCGGGGCCAGGTTCGACGACGCCGGCCGGCCCGTCCGCGGGGCAGCCAGCAGCTAAGCTGGGGTCCCGGCCCGCCACGACCTGCGGAGCGCCGGACGTGCGCGGCTAGCCCCCGGTGGGTGTCGCCGTCGGCGAGAGGGGCACCGTGGAGTCATCGACGATCCGCCGCTCCTCGCGAGGGCAGCTGAGCCGGCCCGGCGTCTGGTCCACGAGTTCCGGTTTGGCCAGTTCCTTGAAGTCCCCGGTAATGATGACGTCCACGCTCGGGTCCGTGCGGCCGTCCTGGAAATAGTCCGAACCCGGCACATTGCGCTGGACGCTGAAGGCAGCCGACTGGCCGGCAGCACCGGAGACGACCAGCGCCACGCCGCGGTAGCTCGACGTCGTGTTCGAGATGGCGCCGACAACGAATTTCCGGGCGGCGAGCTGGTCCGCGACGCTGCGCGCCAGGCCCGGACGGCTTGTGGAGTTGTAGACGTTGACGTTGACCTTCTCCGGCGGGGTGTAGTCGTACGTGGCCGCCGGGCACACCGAGACCGCCGCCTTGCTCCGCTCCGCCACGGGAAGCTTGATCTGGCCGTTCATGATGGCAACGGCCACGATTATCGCCGCCGCAAGCAGGCCCACAAGCATCACCAGGACAACGCCATGAACGATCCTGCGGCGCAGCCGGACCGGGTTGTCCGCCGCATTTTCCTGCTCCACGAACGTGGCCCGCAGCTCGGAGCCACTGACCACGCGGTGCCCGTGCAGGACGGTGATGTCTCGCGGCTTCCTAGCCATTTATCACGAGGACCCGGGCGTGAATTGCGGTGCGCTGGTGCAGCGCGGTGCGGACCGCCCGGTGCAGGCCGTCTTCAAGATAGAGGACTCCGCGATATTCCACGACGTGCGGAAACAGGTCACCGAAGAACGTGGAGTCCTCGGCCAGCAGGGCCTCCAGATCCAGCGTGCGTTTCGTGGTCACCAGCTCATCGAGCCTGACAGGGCGCGGCGGCAGGGCGGCCCAGTCCTTGGGCGTGGTGTAACCATGGTCGGGGTACGGGCGTCCCTCGCCCACAGCTTTGAATATCACCATGCCAGCCTAGGGAACTTGGCCGCCCGAAGGAATCAATGTCCACGGGCGGCGTGAGGTTGTGGCCAAACGGTAACCATTTGTCACACGGCCGCCACCGCTCGCATCCGGCACCAGGCCTGCGATCTTCTGCACAGTTCACGCAAAGGCCCCGGACGGCTGTCAGAATAGCCGTATGACTTCACCCGAGACTGCCCCTGTTCTGTCGCCGTCGGCCCCTCTGCTGGCGCTGCTGCTCGACGTCGACGGTCCGATCGCGAGCCCGGTCACCCGCGATGTGCAGCCCGGAATCATCGCGGACCTCCTGGCCCTGGCCGCCGCCGGGGTGCCGGTCATCTTCAACACGGGCCGGTCGGATGCGTTCATCCGCGAGCAGGTCATGGACCCGATGATCGCCGCCGGCATGCCCGCCGGCACGCTCATCCACGCCATCTGCGAGAAGGGTGCCGTCTGGTTCAGCTACACCGCCGAGGGCCCCGGCCCGGTCCACGTGGATCACGAGCTCGCCATCCCGCAGGCCTTCGGCGACGACGTCCGCCGCCTGGTGGCCGAGGACTACTCCGCCCACATGTTCTACGACGAAACCAAGCGCGCCATGGTCTCCGTGGAGCAGCACATTGCCGTCGCCAACCCGGACTACCGGGCCGAGCAGGAACTCTTCGACGCCGACGCCATGGGCCTGATGTCACGGCACGGACTCGGCGTGGTGCGGCTGGACCACCACGTCCCCGATTCTGATGACCAGGTCGATTTCCGCGTCGATCCGACCATCATCTCCACCGACATCGAGTCGGTGCGGCTGGGCAAGGACCTGGGCGCGAGCCGGGCGGTGGAGTTCCTGGCCGCACAGGGCATCACGCCGCAGGCCTGGCGGACGGTGGGCGATTCCCGCACCGACTACGCCATGGCCGACTGGCTGCACCACAACGACCACGCCGTGAAGCACGTGGACGTCCGGCCCGCGGACGGCATCCCGGTGAAACCCTACGAGGTTCTCACCGCCGCCGATCTGGGGCTCGGCGAGGACGTGATCCACGACGACGCCGGTGCCGCCTTCCTGCACCGCTGGCTGGCCGTCGTCACCGGCTGAGGCCCGTTCCGCCGCCAGGTTCCGCCGGCGGTTCCGGCGGCTCGTTCGCCGGCGCCTTCTGCCGTCACATTCCGCCGTCACACACGCCAGGCGGCGACCGGTTATCCGCAACAATTTTGAGGCCCGCGTTATCATGCAAGTAGACGCCAACGCACTCAAAGAAACGGGAGATCCAGACATCACCGACGCAGCGATCCAAGACGAGATTTACTATGGCAGCCAGGCATCCGCGGACGCCCACGCCGAGATCACGTCGGCGGCCGCCGTCGCCAGATTCCGGACCCGCTCCGACGTTGTCCGCCACCGCGGCCGTTTCGCGCTGATCAACGAGAACCGCACGCCGTTCCAGGCCATGGTCGAGGACCTGATGTTCCTGCGTTCCGTCCTGGCCGACGCCGGCATCAGCTACCTGCTGGTCCGCGGCAACAACCACCGCCCGGTCGTGGCAGTCGACTGGAAAGACCGCAAAGAACTCCGCCACGCCCTTGTGGAGGCGTGCCGCAACGAGCCGTTCTATTCCATGAGCGTGGACGCCAAGAAGAAGTCCTCCGTGCTGGTGGCCGACGGCGAGCTTTCGCCGAACCGCCAGGCCCGGATCTTCCGGCTGTACCGGCCCAGGGTGGAGCCGGAGGGCGGTCTTGAGTTCGGTGCTTCGGCCGGCGTGCAGCTGGAGCTCTGGAGCTTCGAAGGCGACCAACTGATCCTGCCGATCGAGAACTCCCTGACGCGCCGCACCATGCTCGCCCAGGACGCGGTGCGCGGCACGGTGGAACGCTACGGCCACACCTGGCCCACCATCGAGAACATGTTCGCGGACCATGCCAGCGACATCAGCTTCGACGTCGATCTGGTGTTCTCGTGGGTTGACGGCAGCTCCCCGGAGTACATCGCGGCCCGCCGCGCGCGCATGGCCGGCGTGGTGGTGGGCGAGGGAGATGACCACGAGGCCCGCTTCCGCCAGATCGATGAGCTCAAGTACGCCCTGCGCTCGATCTACATGTTTGCGCCGTGGATCCGCCGGATCTTCATCGCCACCGATTCCCCCACGCCCTCGTGGCTGGCGGACCACCCGGGCGTGACGATCGTGCGCAGCGAAGAGTTCTTCGCCGATCCTGAGGTCCTGCCGACACACAACTCGCAGGCCGTGGAGTGCCAGCTGCACCACATCGAGGGGCTCTCCGAGCACTTCCTGTATTCCAACGACGACATGTTCTTTGGCCGCGCGGTCGGGCCGGACATGTTCTTCACCCCGGGCGGCATCACGAAGTTCATTGAGGCCGAGACGCGGATCGGGCTGGGCGACAACGACGCCGAACGCAGCGGCTTTGAGAACGCCGCCCGGGTGAACCGCAAGCTGCTCTGGAACCGCTTCGGCCGGATCACCACCCGGCACCTGGAGCACACGGCGGCGCCGCTGCGGCGCAGCGTGGTGGAACAGATGGAACAGGAGTTCCCGGCCGAGTTCGCCAAGACCGCCGCGAGCAGGTTCCGGGCCGCGGACAACATCTCCGTGACCAACTCGTTCTACCACTACTACGCGCTGCTCACCGGCCGGGCCGTAACCCAGACCGCGGCCAGGGTGAAATACGTGGACACCACGGCGCGGGCCGGCCTGAACTACCTGCCCAAGCTCCTGGCCAAGCGGAACATGGACTTCTTCTGCCTCAACGACGGCAGCTTCCCGGAGGTCCCGGCGGAAGAGCGGGCCGAACTGGTCACGGGGTTCCTGGAGAAGTACTACCCGATCAAGGCGCCCTGGGAGAAGTAACGTTCCGTGACCAGGTCACGGAACTGTCCCGGTCGCAATTCAGGTCAGTTCAGGGTGCGACTCAGTTCAGGGTGGTGAACCGGCGGTGTGCCGGCGTACGGGCCGGCGCCTCGAGCTTGGCCTTTTCCGGGATGACGATCCCCGCGGCCGAGAGCCGGCGCTGGACTTCCTCGGGAGAGACAAGCTCGCCGACGACCGGCGTGTCGCCGAGCAGCGCCACGGAGTGCACGATCGTGTGCTCGTAGACGTGGACCAGGTTGAACGCCTGGCCGCCGTCCCGGCCACGCGTGCCGCCCACGGGAACGTTTAGATCCTGGGTGTAGCAGGTGGCTGAGGCCACGGACACGGGGATGCCCGCGAACGTTGCGGTGGTCGAGTAGTGCAGGTGGCCGCCCAGGATGGCGCGGACATCGGAGTTGCGCAGCACGCCGGCGAGCGCCGACTGGCCGCGGAGCTCAACGAGCACGGCAAGATCCAGCACGGAGGGCACCGGCGGGTGGTGCAGGGCAAGGATGGTCCCGTCCGGGGCCGGGGTGGCCAGTTCGGCGGCGAGCCAGTCCAGCTGGTCCTGGCTCAATTCGCCATGGTGGAAGCCGGGAACGGAGGTGTCCAGGGTGATGATGCGCAGCCCGTTGACGAAGTAGCTGTGGTCCACCGGCGCGTCATTGTCGGCTTGGTCCAGGAGCCCGGCGCGGAAATTGGCCCGGTCGTCGTGGTTGCCCATCGCCCAGATGACCTTCGCCCCGAGGGCCTTGCAGGCCGGATCAACGATCGCGCGGAGCTTGGCGTAGGCTTCCGGTTCCCCCAGGTCAGCCAGGTCGCCGGTGAAGATCACGGCTTCGGGGCGGGCACCGGAGGCATGGACCTCGTCGAAGAGTTGCCTGAGCAGGGCTTCGCTGTCCACGACGCCGTGCAACGGTTGCGGACCCCCCAGCAAGTGGGGGTCACTCAGGTGAAGTAGGAAATGACGTGGCCGGGGGTGTTCGGCCTCGATGCGCTCCATTGCTGCCTTCTTGGTTGGGTGGAAGCGGTGCTCCCAGGGTCCCTCTCAGTAAGAACTATCCAATCAGACATTAGGCAAACAATGTTAAAACTGGGACAGGCATATTGGAAAAATGGGCGTTAACAGGTGGCGCACCCTCACATGCTCCTGCCGGCATATGCGGGCCGCCCCCGCCCGGCGGCGCACCCCGAATCCCCACGTCAGCGGGGACGGCAGCTCCGCCGGGCCGGCCTTCCGCTAGCTGAGGTAGCCGTTCGGGTTAAGCACGAACTTGGTCGCCGCGCCGGCATCGAATTCTGCGTAACCTTTCGGCGCGTCTTCCAGGGCAATGGCCTTCGCGTTGACGTTCTTGGCGATGTGCACCTTGTCGTGCAGGATCGCCATCATCAACTGCCGGTTGTACTTCATGACCGGGCACTGTCCGGTGGTGAAGCTGAGCGACTTTGCCCAGCCCGTTCCGAGGCTCAGGGACAGCGAGCCTTTCTGAGCCGCCTCATCTATGCCGCCCGGGTCCCCTGTGACGTACAGCCCGGGAATGCCCAGGGCTCCGCCGGCGGCCGTCACTTCCATCAGGGAGTTCAGCACCGTGGCCGGGGCTTCCTGGGCTCCGGCACCGTGGCCCTTGGCCTCGAATCCCACAGCATCAACGCCGCAGTCGACTTCCGGGACGCCGAGGAGCTGCTCGATTTGCTCCGCCGGCCCGCCCTTGCTCAGGTCGACGGTCTCGCAGCCGAAGCTGCGCGCCTGGGCCAGCCGGTCCGCGTTCATGTCCCCCACAATCACGACGGCGGCGCCCAGCAGCTGGGCGCTGCTCGCCGCCGCCAGGCCCACCGGTCCCGCGCCGGCGACATACACGGTGGAGCCGACTCCCACGCCCGCGGTGACCGCTCCGTGGAATCCGGTCGGGAATATGTCCGAGAGCATCGCCAGGTCCATGATTTTTTCGAGGGCCCGGTCCTTGTCCGGGAATTTCAGGAGGTTCCAGTCGGCGTACGGTACCAGGACGTAGTTGGCCTGGCCGCCTACCCAGCCGCCCATGTCCACATACCCGTAGGCGCTTCCCGGCCGGTCGGGATTGACGTTCAGGCAGATCCCCGTCTTGCGTTCCTTGCAGTTCCGGCAGCGTCCGCAGGCGATGTTGAACGGGACGGAGCAGATGTCCCCCACTTTGATGAATTCAACGTCCGGGCCAACTTCCACTACTTCGCCGGTGATTTCGTGTCCAAGTACCAGGTCAGTGGGGGCCGTGGTGCGCCCCCGGACCATGTGCTGGTCCGAGCCGCAGATGTTCGTGGCTACCGTCTTGATGATGGCGCCGTGGCGCACCTGCCGGCCCACGTTGGCGGGGTTGACCCCCGGACCATCCTTGAGTTCAAAGCTGGGGTAGTCAATGTCGATCAGTTCGACTTTTCCCGGCCCCTTGTAGGCAACGGCCTTGTTCCCTGTCATCTCGTTCCTCCTGCTTTCACGGGCCGCACGCGGGGCCCTGATGTGATTGACGAAGTTCTTTGATGCGCCCTCCGCACGGACACCTCGGCAGCACTGCCGACCGGCCGCCGTCAGGGATGACTAGGCCGCGGGTATGCCCGGATTGGTGGAGGGTTCGGCCAGTCTAGACGCTAAGCATGCTTAGGGATAGTGGCTTCAGGGACTGGGCGGACGGGCCTACTTCAGGGCAGCCTCAACAGCTTCGATGATTTCCGGCGCGTCCGGCTCCACGGTGGGCGCAAAGCGGGCGATGACCTCGCCGTCGCGGTTCACGAGGAATTTCTCGAAGTTCCACTTCACCAGGCCGGGAAGGATTCCGTTCTTGAACTTGGTGAGCTCGGCGTAAAGCGGGTGCTGGTTCTTTCCCCGGACGTTGGCCTTGGCTGTCAGCGGGAAGGTCACGCCGAAATTGCGCTGGCAGAAGTCGGCGATCTCGGCGTCGCCGGCGGGCTCCTGCCCCGCGAACTGGTTGCAGGGGACGCCGAGGACCTGGAACCCTTGTTCGCGGAATTTGTTGTGCAGCGCCTCGAGTCCTGAGTACTGGGGCGTGAAACCGCACTCGGACGCCACGTTGACCACCAGCACCACCTCTCCCTTGAAGCGGCCAAAGTCGGTCTCGGTGCCGTCGATGAGGGTCAGGGGGATGGAGTGCAGAGCTGTCATGGGGCGTGTCCTCGCGATGTCTGTGGTCTGGAGCAATTGTCCGGAACTGGTCACTTCCATTATTCGTCACAGAGGCGCGACAGTATGGGTTCGGATCGCAGAGGGGCCGCGCGGGCACCCGGCTGCCGTCGCGGACGGGCGGGCCTGCCTGCCTACCGGCAAGGACCTCGTGGCGGCTAGTGGGTCGACGTTGCTGTCGGCGTTGCCTTAGGCGTTGCCGTGGGCGAGGGCTTTGTTGTCGCCGGCTTTGTGGCCGTCTTCGTGGCCGTCGACCGGCTGGCAGCCTCTGTCGCCGTCGCAGAGGCCGTCGCCTTCGCGGGTGCAGACATGGTGACTGATGGCACTGCGGCCACCGGAGGGGCTGGCTTGGCGGAAGCCGTTGCCGACGGGGTTGGAGTT
This sequence comes from Arthrobacter sp. 2MCAF15, assembly GCF_052115605.1. NCBI lineage: Bacteria > Bacillati > Actinomycetota > Actinomycetes > Micrococcales > Micrococcaceae > Arthrobacter > Arthrobacter sp. 2MCAF15. Next base: position 112,016 of record NZ_JBFRGZ010000003.1, read on the forward strand.
GGCGTGGGTGTCGGGGTTGGTGTCGGCTTCGGAGTCGTCGCCTTCGTTGCTGTGGCGGAGGGTGTTGCCGACGGCGTCGGCGTCGCAGTCGGCGTCGCAGTCGGGGTGGCGGGTCCCGTCGGCGCGGCGGATCCGGTCGGCGATGCGGAGGGCGATGCCGTCGGCGTCGGCGTCGGATTCGCGGAAACGGTGCCTGTCGGCGTCGGTGTGGCCGAAGCGGTTGGCTTAGCCGTGGGCGATGGTTTGCCGGATGGCTTGTTGGCCGCGGCTTCGGTGGCTGCCGCCGAGGCACTCGCGGACGGCTTGGCGGCCACCGCGGCAGGCTGTTCCTGAACGCCGCCGGCCACCACGTGGGTCAGGTCCTCGCGGACAGGGATCGCCCAGCCAATCCCCGCGTTGGTTTCCTTACCGGCGTCGGGCGCGTAGCTGGTCATTTCTATCGGCCCGAGTTGGTCCACCTGCTTGATCGGGAGCCACGTCCAGTCCCTCGGATCGGTGTGGGAGCCGTTGAGGATCGTTTCGAAATGAAGGTGGCAGCCTGTGGAGGAACCGGTGGTCCCCACCCGGGCAATGACCTCCCCCACCCGCACGGAGTCTCCCTTGTGGACCGCAATCGCCTCCAGGTGGTTGTACGTGGTGATGAGACCGTTGCCATGGTCGATTTCCACCCGGTTTCCGCCGCCCCACGGATGCCACCCGACGGCCCTCACCACACCGGCGTCGGCCGCGTAGACCCGGGTGCCGCAGGGCGCCGCGAAGTCCTGGCCCCAGTGGAATTCGCCCGCGACCCCCGTCAGGGGGCTGGTGCGCAGCCCAAACGGGGACGACGGCACCAGCGACTCCAGCGGGGCCATGAGGAAACCGGCCGCGGGCCGGCTCAGCGACGCCGAGGCCACATTGAGCTCGCCGCCCACGCCTTCACGGTTTACCGTGCCCACCGTGGTCCTGCTGAAGGCCAGGAGCGCCTGGGCATCCGCAGTGACGGCCCCCGGGGACCCCGGGGACCCCGCGGCATTCGTCGCGCCGGTGGCGGCCAGCGGGTCCAGGGTTTCAGGTCCCACGGCTCCAGAAGGCTGCATGGTCGCGGTCGCAATGACGGCGGAGGCCCCGTAGGGCGCTTGTGCGCTCAGCCCCTGAAAGCCGCCGAACGCAAGAACGGCCAGGGACAGGCAAAGACCCCCGGATACACAGCGCGCGGCAATAGTCCGTGCCCTGACTGCCTGCTCACTCGATGAGTTTCCCCAGTGTTTTCCCACGATGTGACTCCCGCAATATGTCCGCCAGACCCCAATCTTCACGGACCCATCTCCCTATGTGACCACAGACGGCCGGGTCTGTGAACCGTCAGCGCGCTCCTTTTGCGGCACCAATCCGCAATCCCCGGATGCCCCCAGTAACCGGCCCGCGGCGACCCAGTAGTCCCTCCCGAAATTGCAGGTGTCCAGCGGCCCGGAGCCGGGTAAGAATGAATCATGCGCAACGTCCTCGGCGAATGGCAGGCCGAACTCAAAGAAGCACTCACCGGGACGCGTGATGCGGTGCCCGAGTGGGTGCCGCACCTCGCCGAGGGGGATGACGCCGGTTACCACCTGCCAGGCTCGGCAGTCTGGGCCGTGCATGGGGACATGCCCACCATCGTGGCGGGAATCCGGGCACTGCTGATGCAGGCGCTCCACCCCGGCGCGCTGGCCGGCGTCCACGATCACTCCCGCTTCCGCGAAGACCCCCTGGGTCGGCTGGCGCGCACGATCCGATGGATCTTCACCGTCTCCTATGGCTCCACGGATGCGGCCCGGGCTGCGTCGGAATGGGTTCTTCGGCTCCACCGGACGGTCCGGGGAGAATTCGTGGACGGCCACGGCATCCGCCGCAGTTACGCGGCCAACGATCCTGAACTGCTCCGCTGGGTCCACATTGCCTTCACGGATGCGTTCCTCTCCGCCCACAAGCTGTGGGGACGGCCGATTCCCGGCGGACCTGACGCCTATGTGCGCGAGTGGGCCCAGGCAGGCCGGCTGATGGGTGTGGAGGCCCCTCCGCTGAGTGAGGTGGAAATGCGGCAGCAGCTGGACCGCTGGTACGACGACGGCGAGCTCCGCTGCGACGAACGGGTCACCGAAACGGTGGAATTCATCCGCAACCCACCCCTCCACCCCGCGCTCAGGCCGGGCTACCGGGTGCTGTTCGCCGCCGCCGTGACCAGCCTTGAACCCCGGTACCGCGAGCTCCTGGGACTGCACACCGCGAGGCTCGGCCCGATTCCCTTGCCGGTAACCCTGGCCACGCGGGTCACGCTCCGGGTGGTGCATCTGGCCCTGGGCCGGGTGGGTCCGAGCGAGCAGGCCGCCCGGGCCCGCCTGCGCCGGCTGGGCTACCGGGCCTGAGGAGGTGGCCGGGCGGGGCCGGGGTTGGGGTGGCTGGGCGTCCGGGCCGGGGTGGCTGGACGGGGCCTGAACTGGGGTGGCTGGGCGTCCGGGCCGGGCGGCCGCAGGTAGGGAACCCATGGCCGGGTGGCAAAAGTACGCCTGGCCTAGTGCATGGCGAGGGTGCCAAGACGCAAAAAGGCCCCGGTCCGAGGACCGGGGCCAACCGCGGAGAATGGGGGATTTGAACCCCCGAGGGCGTTAACCCAACACGCGTTCCAGGCGTGCGCCATAGGCCGCTAGGCGAATTCTCCAGTAGCTTTTGAATCAAAAGCAGATACTAGAATACCTGAACTTTCCAGCATCGCCCAATTGAGCCCTCCCGGTCCCCGTTGCCCCCCCTCCGGGGACATGCCCCGCAGCCGGCGCGAGCGCTGGACATAATCCCATCCTGCCCGGCCCTGCCCGCGAAAAATGAGCATGTCACCCGCCGCGTACCCCCACCACCGGACATGCCCCCACGCCCACCGCGGGACATGCCCCGCGGCCCACAAGAGGGCTGGACACGATCCCAATCCGCCCAGTCCTAACCTTGAAAAATGAGCATGTCCCTTGCGGCACACCTCTCGGAGCGGACCTGCCCCGCGGCCCACCCGAGGACTGGACATATTCCCAATGCGCCCGGTCCTAGCCGCTAAAAATGGGCATGTCCCCTGGGGCTCTCCCCCGTCACCGGACATGTCCCCCCGCCGCACGCTCCCTCCACCGGACATGCCCCTCGGCCCACACGAGGGGTGGACATATTCCCAATGCGCCCAGGCCTAACCGTGAAAAATGGGCATGTCCCGCCGGGTTAGACGGGCAGGGCCGGGCCGATTCGAGGCACACCCAAACGTCAGGTAATATTGCTGACGGCCCCTCATGTGGCGTCATCCTGTTGAACTCCCCCAGGACCGGAAGGTAGCAAGGGTAAACGGGCTCTGGCGGGTGCATGAGGGGTCTTTTATGTCTGTGCCGATTGGTAGGGTTTATCTGTGACTGTTACTACCGCCCTATACCGTCGATACCGCCCCGATTCGTTCGCGGACGTTATCGGGCAGGAGCACGTCACCGAGCCTCTCATGACGGCCCTGCGCAAGAACCGCGTCAACCACGCCTACCTCTTTTCCGGCCCCCGCGGCTGCGGCAAAACCACGTCGGCCCGCATCCTGGCGCGCTGCCTGAACTGCGCCGAAGGCCCCACCGATACCCCTTGCGGCAAGTGCCCCAGCTGCGTTGAACTTGCCCGCGGCGGTTCCGGTTCCTTGGATGTCATCGAGATTGACGCCGCCAGCCACGGCGGAGTGGACGACGCCCGCGACCTCCGCGAGCGGGCCACCTACGCCCCGGTCCGGGACCGCTACAAAATCTTCATCATCGACGAGGCCCACATGGTCACCTCGGCCGGGTTCAACGCGCTCCTCAAGATCGTCGAAGAGCCGCCGGAACACATCAAGTTCATCTTCGCCACCACGGAGCCGGACAAGGTCATCGGCACCATCCGCTCCCGGACGCACCACTACCCCTTCCGGCTGGTGCCGCCGGAGCCTCTCATGGCGTACCTGGAACTGCTCTGCACCCAGGAAAACGTGCCCGTGGCGCCGGGCGTGCTCTCGCTCGTCATCCGCGCGGGCGGCGGTTCCGTGCGCGACTCCCTCTCCGTGCTGGACCAACTCATGGCCGGCGCCGGCCCCAACGGACTGGACTACGAGCTCGCGGTCGCCCTCCTGGGCTACACGCACGCTTCCCTGCTGGACGACGTCGTTGAAGCCGTCGCCGCATCGGATTCCGCCACCGTCTTCCGCGCGGTGGACCGCGTCATCCAGACCGGGCACGATCCCCGGCGCTTCGTCGAAGACCTGCTGGAACGCTTCCGCGACCTCATCATCGTCCAGGCGATGCCGGAAAGCGCGCAGTCCATCCTCCGCGGCATGCCGGCGGACCAGATCGCGCGGCTGCAGAACCAGGCGCACAACCTCGGAGCGTCCGAACTCTCCCGCGCCGCGGATGTCACCAATACCGCGCTCACGGACATGACCGGGGCCACGTCGCCGCGGCTGCATCTGGAACTGCTGTGCGCCCGCATCCTGCTGCCCAGCTCCGAACAGACCGAGCGCGGCATCGCGGCCCGGATCGACCGCGTTGAGCGGCGTTTGAACTACGCCGGGAACGACGTCGGAGCTCCGGCACCTGCCGCCGTCTCGCCTGAGCACGCTGGACAGACCGCTTCTCCACTGCCGCCTGCGGCGCACATGCCCGACACGGCTTCGCACCCGGCGCCTGCCGCCGCAGCCGTCGCCGCCACATCCATGCCGCCCCGGGCCGAGCAGCCGCCGGCCACTGCCCCTGTGTCGGCGCCGCCCGCTCGGCGGGACGAGCCTGTCCGGGAACCGCTCACGGCACCCCGGGTCAGCACCAGCGACTGGCCCGTAGACGAACCCGCGGCCGCCGGCAGGCCAGCGCCCGCCCAGACCCGGGCCACCCCGGCACCGCCAACGGCCGCCGCGCCAACCGCCATCCCGGAAGTCGAGCCCGCACGGGCGGCCGCGCCCGAGCCGGCACCGCAGGCGCCCGTCCGTTCCGAGCCGGCTCCGGCCGCAACGGCGCCCGTTGCTGTCCCAAGCCCAGCTCCCGCTGCTTCCGGTCCTGGAGCCGATGTGGAAGTTTTGCGGCGTGCCTGGCCCGAGATCCTGCAAACGCTCACCAAGATCAAGCGGAGCACCTGGGCGCTGGTGGAACCCAATGCCCAGGTGGGCCATTTCGAAGACCACGTCCTGACCCTCGCGTTCACCACCACAGGGTTGGCGGGTGCGTTCGGCCGGGCCGACCACGCCGAGAATCTCCGCCAGGCGATCCACAAGACGATCGGCATCGATTGCCAGATCCGTGCCGTGGCCGGCGGCAGCAACAGCCCAGCGAGCGCTGAGCCAAACCCAAAAGCTCCGGCTAGCCAGGACGCCCCGGCGGCCCCGGCAACACAGGCAACCTCGCCGACGTCGGCCGACGTTGCATGGGGCCTGAGCCCGGCCCCCCAGCCGCGGGAGTCTGCGGCCAACGCCACGGCTGACACCGTCCCGACCGCGGCACCGGCATCGGCCCAGAAGCAGCCTGCCCCCGGCCCCACGGACACCGCTCCGGCACCGCAGCCCGCGGAGCCTGCCGCCACCAACGCGCCAGCAGCGGAAGTGCAGGCGCCTGCTCCTGCAGCCCAAACCCAGCTCCGCGCGGCTGAACCGGCTGTCGAAGCGGCCAGCCTGGCGGAGGATACCGGCTCCTATGCCGACCCCGATGATGACTGGGGACCGCCGCGGGATGAGGACGCCCCGCCGCTGGACGAAGAACCGCCGATGGATTGGGATCCGTCACCCGCCGCCGCACCGCGCCGCGCCGAGCCGGCGGCAGCGGCTCCAGTCCGCAGGTCCCCGGCCGCCTCGGCAGCCAAGGCCGCAGGCTCCCCCGCCGGGAAGCCAACCGCAGGCCAGGACACGTCGGCTGACGAATGGGCCCGCGCCGTCGAGGAGTCACCGGGCGTCTGGACCGTCGGCACGGATTCGAACCTCGGCAAGTACTCAACGGCGGATGCAGAGCCCGCGGCACCCGAGCCCGAGCCGGCGCCCGTGTCCTACGAGCCCGCGGCGGCACAGATCCCGGAGTACGCCGGCGTCGTGTCCGCACCGTCCGGACTGACCTCCGAGCACGCTTCCCGCGCGGACGCGGTCCCGGCGTCAGCCGCTCCGGCCGCTGCCGTACCGCGCGTGGCTGCCAGTGCCGTTGCCGCTACTCCGGCTCCGCCGTCCGCCGTCCCCGAGGTTGCTGCCATGGCGGGAAGGCAAAGCCTGTACCAGCGGCTGTCGAACAGCCCCGAGGCCGAGGCCGGACGGGCGAAAGCCCCCACCCGCGCAGCTGCCGCAGCCACCGCGTACGTTCAGGACATCCCGAGCGCCGACGACGAAACCATCGAGGAATCGGGTGTCTTCGGCCGCGCCGCCGTCGAGCGTATTCTGGGCGGGAAACTGGTGGAGGAGCGCTCCCTGGATGGAAGCCCGCTGCCGCCCCGCTTCTAGCAAACCCCCTGCCGGCTGGCCCCGGCCCCACTCCAAACGAACGAGGACATTGTGTACGAAGGCGCAGTTCAAGAGCTGATCGACGAGCTCGGACGCCTTCCCGGGGTTGGGCCCAAGTCGGCCCAGCGGCTGGCCTTCCACATCCTGGAGGCGGATCCTCAGGACATGAAGCGGCTCGTTGACGCCATCACCACGGTGAAGGAACGGGTCAAGTTCTGCACGGTGTGCGGGAACGTGACGGAGCAGGAACTGTGCAACATCTGCCGCGACCCGCGCCGGGACCCCTCGGTGATCTGCGTCGTCGAAGAATCCAAGGACGTCCTGGCGGTGGAGCGCACCCGGTCGTTCCGCGGCAGGTACCACGTGCTGGGCGGCGCGATCAATCCGATCGCCGGCATCGGCCCGGAACAGCTCCGGATCCGCGAGCTGCTCACCCGGCTCAACGACGGCGCCATCCAGGAAATCATCATCGCCACCGACCCCAACCTCGAGGGCGAGGCCACGGCGACGTATCTTGCCCGAATGCTCAAGTCGATCGGCATCGCGGTCACACGGCTCGCGTCGGGCCTGCCCGTGGGCGGGGACCTCGAGTACGCCGACGAAGTCACGCTCGGCAGGGCCTTCGAGGGCCGCCGCAACGCGCTGAGCTGACGGGCTCTTGGCAGTTTCCGGCAGCGGCGCCCCGGCCCCGCTCCTCACCGAGCGTCTGCTGTTGTGTCCGTTGACAGCGGACGACGCCGGCGCCCTCCTTCAGTTCCGCGGTCACGCCCAAGCCACCCGGTATCTTTCCCACGGGCCACTGACCCCGGAGCAGAACAGCGCCCGGCTCCAACAGGCGCTTTCCGTGGCGGCGGCCTCCACTGCCGAGTGGTTTCACTTCGGCTGGGCGATCCGGCTCCGGGCCACGGGTGCGGTCGTCGGGGACGGCCGGACCTGGAACACGCAGGAGCCCCCGGCGCCCGGGCGGATTCCCGTAGAGGCGGCCAGCCTCGGCTACGTGCTGCACCCGGATCATCACGGGCTCGGACTGGGCCGGGAGGCCGCCGGCGCTCTGGTCGACTGGCTTTTCCAAATGCGCGGCAGCGAGACCATATTCGCGGGGGTCTACGAGCCGAATCTCCCTTCGCGCAGGCTGCTGGAGGGCCTGGGCTTCCGGAAGGACCGCTATTTCCCCGTTGCCCAGGACACGGCGGGAAAACAACTGCCTTCGTGGCGCTACCGGCTGGACCGCGGCTAGCACCTGCCGGACATGTCCCGTGCCCGCCCCAGCCGATGGACATGTCCCGCGGTCACCCCCAGGACCACCGGACATGTCCCGCACTCACACCTCAAACCACCGGACATGTCCCGCACTCACACCTCAAACCACCGGACATGTCCCGCGACCGGGCCGAGGAATGGGCACAATGCCCTGCTGCCCACCCCTGGCCGCCAAGAGTGAGCATGTTCCGCTCTCACGGATTTACACATTGTCCACCCTCGACACCCACCCTCCGAGACCACTAGACATGTCCCGCGACCACGCCCCAAACCACCGGACATGTCCCGCGACCACGCCCCATACCACTGGACATGTCCCGCACTCTCGCCACCAACCACTGGACATGTCCTGGGTCCGGGCCGAGGAATGGGCACAATGCCCTGCTGCCCACCTCTGGCCGCCAAGAATGAGCAGGTCCCGCGGAACGGGAGGGCATGTCCACTCCCGGCCTTCAGCACGGGGCATGTCCGGGGTGAAGCCCGGCAAGGCATGTCTAGCATTCGGTCACAATTCAACGGGGCAGGGGACGCGGCGATAAACTGGGAGAAGAAGTTACGCCGTCGCGCCATTTGGTTGCCTGGCCCAGAACCCCGATGATCCAGTGAGGGTGCGCGAATGAGTTTGCCCACAACCGAAGTCCAGCCCGGATCGCAGACGCTGCCCGTCTCGGCCGCCACCACCAAGCACCTTGTCGTGAAGAAATTCGGCGGTTCGTCGGTGGCGGACGCGGAGGGCATCAAGCGCGTCGCCCGCCGGGTGGTGGATGCCCAGAACGCCGGCGACGAGGTCGTTGTGGTGGTTTCCGCCATGGGCGACACCACGGACGAGCTCCTTGACCTCGCCGGGCAGGTGACCGATTCCGCGCCCGCCCGCGAAATGGACATGCTCCTTTCCGCCGGCGAACGCATCTCCATGGCGCTGCTGGCCATGGCCATCAACAAGTTCGGCGCCTCGGCCCAGTCCTTCACCGGGTCCCAGGCCGGCATGATCACCGACGGCATCCACGGCAAGGCCCGGATCATCGCCGTCGACCCGCACCGCATCCGCACCGCTCTGGATAAGGGGCACATCGCGATTGTGGCCGGATTCCAGGGCATGAGCCACACCACGAACGAGATCACCACGCTCGGGCGCGGTGGTTCGGACACGACGGCGGTGGCCCTCGCCGCGGCGCTCGAGGCCGATGTGTGCGAGATTTTCACCGACGTCGACGGCGTCTACACGGCCGACCCCCGCGTCGTCGCGTCCGCGAAGAAGATCGACCGCATCTCCAGCGAGGAAATGCTGGAACTGGCGGCGTCCGGCGCGAAGATCCTGCACCTGCGCTGCGTCGAATATGCCCGCCGCTTCGGTGTACCGTTGCACGTCCGTTCCTCATTCAGCCAGAATGAAGGCACCTGGGTCCTGCCCGGCGCCGATGACAAGATTACGACTCAAGAGGGAGTTGCCTTGGAGCAGCCAATCATCTCCGGCGTTGCACACGACCGTTCCGAAGCCAAGGTCACGGTTGTCGGCGTACCGGACATCCCCGGCAAGGCTGCAGCGATTTTCCAGGTCATCGCGGATGCCCACTCGAACATTGACATGATCGTCCAGAACGTCTCCACCCACGGCACGGGCCGGACGGACATCTCCTTCACGCTCCCGATCGTCGAGGGCGCCGAGGCCTTGGCGGCCCTGCACGCCGCCCAGGAGCGGATCGGCTTCGAGAGCATCGAATACAACGAGAAGATCGGCAAGCTGTCGCTGATCGGCGCCGGCATGCGTTCCCACCCGGGGGTGTCCGCACGCTTCTTCGCGGCCCTCTCCGAGGCCGGCATCAACATCAACATGATCTCCACCTCGGAGATCCGGATCTCCGTGGTCACCCACGCGGACCTGCTCGACGACGCCGTCCGCGCCATCCACAGGGCGTTCGACCTCGACAGCGAGGACGAGGCCACGGTCTACGGCGGCACCGGCCGCTAAACAGCCGCCAAGCGGCCGGCTCGACAAACCGGCCGGCGCAAACAAACCGGTTGCGCACCCGGGCGGGCCCCGGGCCGCACAAGAGACGCATAGAGATGGAGAAGGGAGCGGCGCCTGCCGCTCCCTTCTCCATCTCTTTCTCAGACCTCTTCTTTCCAGAGGTCCGTCTTCCGGACTGCGTAGTGGTGTCCGTGCGAGTCCGTCTCGACCTCGAAACCTGCCAGGTCATCTTCGGAGGCGTGCTCGAAGTCGTCATGCCGGTGGACAACAGGCGCCGCGGTGTCGCCCCGGTTTGCCGGTCCGAACAGAAGCCTCAGCTTGTCGGTCGCGTTCATGAATCGCCTGACCGCTTGTGTCACTGGTCCCACCCCCTTTCCTCGTCCCGGGTGATTCAGGAAGCTGCACAGCGGTGTGTCAGTGCCCTCATTTTACGCCCGGACGTGGGAAATGGCCCGGGTGGGTGCCGTGGAAAAAGGGCCTACCGCAGGGACTTGTCGTCCGGGTTGCGGGGCACCACATAGGTGCTGCCGTCGGGCCGGTGCAAGGTCTCCCACTGTTCGGTCTCGGCCTGCCGCATCGCCAGCAGCCGCCGGTTCGTCTCGGTCATCTCGTGACCGAGCGAACTGCGGTTGGCCGGGCCGAAAACCGCCCGGAACTTTCCGGTGGCCCGCATGAACCTCTCGACGGCGTTTTCCTTGGCCATGGCTATCCTTTCCTGGGAACAAGACAATGCTCCCAGTGTACGCTAATCATTAGTGCACTAATCATCTGAAGGAGCCGGTGTGACCGAAGGAACCCCAACAACCCAAGCAGCGCAGGACTCACAGGCGGAGCGGGACGACCTCCTTTTGGAGCAGCAGCTCTGCTTCGCCCTGACCGTGGCCTCCCGCAGCGTCGTAGGCGCCTACAAACCCGTCCTGGACAAGCTCGGCCTGACCCACCCGCAGTACCTCGTCATGTTGTGCCTCTGGGAAGCGAGCCCACGGTCGGTCCGCGACATCAGCGACGCCCTGGCCCAGGAGCCTGCAACCATCTCGCCCCTGCTGCGCCGCCTCGAAACTGCAGGATTCATCACCCGCCAGCGGATGGAGGGCAACGAGCGCACCCTCGATGTCCGGCTGACACCCCGCGGTGCCGCCCTTCGAGAGCAGGCCACCGCCGTCCCGGGCATCATGATGGCCCGGCTGGGCCTGACGCGGGAACAGGTCGGGGAGCTGCACGCGACCATGATGGACCTGATCGCCGCCACACGCCCGGGCCCGGACGAAGTGCACCGGCGGTAGACTGGGCAAAACAGAGGAGGACTGCTGATGCTTACGCAATCGGGCCGCCCGGCACTTGTTCTGGCGGCTGTCCTGATGGCCGTCGCCGGCTTGACCGCCTGCACACCGAACGGCGGGCCCAGCCCCTCCCCCTCTCCCAGCACGACGACGGGCACCCCTTCCGCGTCGCCCTCCCCCTCGCCAACGGCGCCGTCCGGCTCCCCTTCGCCGGAAACAGAAACGACGGCCCCGGCACCGTCACCCTCCGCAGTCCCTCTGCCGTCCGGCCCCGGGCAAGGCAACGCCGAGCTCGCCATCATGATCAAGCCGTCCGAAACCGCCGCCGCGACCAACTTCACGCTCGTCTGCCAGAACGGGGTTCCTGCGGCCGAAAGCCAGCACCCCAACGCCGCCGCGGCGTGCATCGCCATCAAGAACAACCCGGCCATCCTCAGCCCCGTTCCGGCCGGCAAGGACCGGACCTGCACCCAGCAATACGGTGGCCCGCAGGTGGCGACTGTCACCGGCGTCGTGGACGGTCACCCGGTTCAGGCGACCTTCAGCTTGAAGGACGGCTGCGAAATCGCCGCCTGGAACGCCGCCAAGGACGTCCTGGGCTCAACCGGCGGGAAGAGCTAGGCCCTTGCATCTCCAGCAGGAAGAATGGCTGCCGCGCCAGGCCGCCCACCAGCAGCGCGTCCGCCGCTACGCGGGTCCCTACCTCGAGCGGCGCTCCGCCGGGCGGAAGCACCCGGTGGAGGATTTCCTCTTCACCTACTACACCCAGAAGCCCGGACAGCTGCTGCGCTGGCACCCGGGCGCCGGCGTCGTGCTCTCCGGCCCCGAGGCCGCGGAGCGGACCGGCTGGAAGCACTACCGGGCGGCCGACGACGCCGAACGCGCCGCAGCCGGGCTGCCGGCGGACTCGCCGGCGGTGACTGTCGACGTCGGCGCCTTTCTGAGGGACCGCCGGGAGGCACTGCAGTTCGCCGGGATCATCCTCGCCGGGACCGCCGCGCGTCCGGCGCAGTTCGGCTGCTTCGGGCTGCACGAGTGGGCCATGGTCTACCGGCAGGACAAGTTCGACCTCCGGCACGAGTACCTGCAGCTGCGGCTGGGGTCCGGGCGCACCGACGAGGTGGTGGAGGAAAACCGGATCCGGTGTTCGCATTTTGACGCCTTCCGTTTCTACACGCCGGACGCCGTTCCGCTCAACGCCCTGGTGCCCAGCAGGGAGAACCAGAGAACCCTGGAGCAGCCCGGCTGCCTGCACGCCAACATGGACCTGTACAAGTGGGCCTACAAGCTTTCCCCGCTGCTGCCCAGCGGACTTGTCATGGACTGCTTCGAACTCTCGTGGCGGATCCGGGCCATGGACATGCAGGCCTCCCCCTACGACCTTGCCGACTGGGGATATCCGGCCATCCGGATTGAAACACCGGACGGCAAAGCCGAGTACGTTGAATACCAGCGGGCGTTCGCGGCCGAGTCGCAGCAGCTCCGGGAGCGGCTGCTGCAGGAGCTGACACCCCTGCTCAAAGCCGCCGCCATGACCGGCCCCGCGACCGGGGACCGGCATCCGGCGCCGGACAACACTGCGAAGGGACCGTCATGACCGACACCGCCAGCTCGCAAGACGCCGCGCAGGACCGCAACAACGTGGACCTGACCGTCTGCCTCACCGAGGCTCCCGGCGGCCCGGAATACATGTTCCGACTGGAAGCCGACGACGGCGGCCCCTCCGCCGCCTCCACCCTGCCGGACCCGGCGGCGGCCCTGGATGCCGTCCGGCGCCACGGCGAGGCCATCTTCTTCCCCCAACCGGGCCCGCCGCGGCTTTGCACTCAGCAGTACGGCGGCCCGCAGACCGCCGTCGTGACCGGCTGGTACCTTGGCCGCCAGGTCAACAGCCGCTTCAGCCGGACCGACGGCTGCGAAATCGCCCGCTGGCGCGCCCTGGCGCCGCTGCTCGGCGGCACTGCGGGGAGCACGGGCGCCATCTGACTTTTTTTGCGCCGGCTCTGGTGCGCCGTTGCCGGTGCCGGCCGCCCGGCCTCGAAGCCCGGCCTCGACGCCCGCGCCGGCAGCCGCCCCGCGGCCAACTGCCCGCAACTTAAACGGGAACGGCCGGCGGTGGGAACCGCCGGCCGTTGCCGTTTTTGGTGCCTGTGTCGGTCTGAGAAGCTGACCTAGATGGAGTTGTCCGGGGTGAAGGACTGAGCGCTGTTCTGGATCTTGCCCGTCTCGCTCTTCACCTTCTTGCCCTTGTCCCTTTTGTCCTTGTGGCCGTTGTCGCCACCGGCGTTGTCACCCGGACCGTCGTTGCAGTCCTGGTCCTCCGAGGTCGGCGGTACCACGACGGCCCCGGCCGGGGTCACTAGGACCGAGACGAACGTCGGCTCGCTGGCACCGGCGAAGGTGACCCGGCCGATGTAGGAACCGGTGGGCAGGCCCTGCCAGTTCAGCGCGACGGTCCCTGCCGTGCCGTTGGTCAACCGCAGCGGGTTCGGATTCAGCGAGGCCTTGCCCACCACCACGCCCAGCACGGCAGAGTCCACCGAGGCCTTGGTGGCCTGGTTGTTCGGGCTGGCGAACAGGTTTGCGTAGATCGTGTATTCGCCCGGCGTGGGGTTGGGGATGGATACCGATTCGCTGGCTGACGACGTTGCGACCGTCAGCGGGCCGTCCGGGGTCATGACGTACATGTCGAAGTCAGCGTTGGGGTCCGCGGAAATGACCGAGAACTTTGCCAGCGGCGATCCTGCCGGGACCTGGACCGTCTTGATGACGTTCGAGGCGTCCGTGCCGCCAGTGAACGGTCCGGGGACGAGCTCGACGGCGGTGGAGTCGGCCTTCGACAGGCCGTCGAGGGTCATCTGGACGGGCGAGTTGGTCCCGGAGATCACCTTGATGGCGCCGGATCCGGTGCCGCCCTCGGAGGTGAAGGCAACATCGGGCAGGGCCACGACCGACTGCGGACGGACCGCGATCGGCGACGCCACGTTCTTGTTGGCGCCCTGCCAGGTCAGCGAACCGGTCGCGAACTTGCCCAGGGGTGCGCCCTGGTTCTCGAAGGAGACCTTGAACGTGCGCTTTTCGCCTGCGGCGTTGAAGCTCAGCACGGACGGGGTCACGTTGACCTTGATGCCGGGAACGCTGAACTTAGCCCGGTAGACCCCAGGAGTCAGGGCAGTCACCGTGCGGGTGACCTCAATCTTTCCGGTCAGGTTGCCCAGGGCGAAGGACGGGAGGTTCATGTCCCGCGGCTTGGTGGTGCCGATCCCCGGGATTCCGAGGTCGATACCGGTGCCCTGGATGAACGCCAGGTAGTCATCCGTGGTGGCGTCGTAGACCAGGCCCGGATCCAGCACGCGCGCCGGGTCCACCTGGCCCGCACCGGTGGCGAAGACATCGGTGTTCTTCGACCCGTCGGCGTTCTTGACGTCGCTCGTGGTGGTCATCATCGCGGACTTGACCGCGGCCGGGGACCACTTGGGGTTCTTGCCCAGGATCAGTGCGCCGAAGCCGGCTACATGCGGAGATGCCATGGAGGTGCCGGAGAGGAATCCGAAGTTGTCCCCTCCGGTGCCGATCGGCGAAACGCCGGCCAGCACGGCCACGCCGGGGGCGGCGACGTCGGGCTTGAGGAGGTCCGAGCCGGCGGCCAGCAGCGGGCCGCGGGAGGAGAACCCGGCGATCTGCGGCTGCGCCTCGAGGGGCAGGCCCGTGGTGTCCTTGTTCACCAGCGACACGGTGATGGCCGGGTTGGCGGTGACCTTGGCCTTGATGGCCTCGGTGGCGGGCGGGTTCACGTGGACGGTGGGCACCGAGTGCTTGTCCGTGTCCAGGGAGGATGCGGTGAGGTTGACCAGGATCATGCCTACGCCGCCGCCGCGCTTGACCTCGGCGCTCTTTTCGACGCGGTCAACGACGCCGCGGTCACAGACCACTACCTTGCCGGCGATCTTGGCCGGGTCCAGCGTGCCTTTGCCGCACAGGGTCGGGTTGGCGCTCCCGGCGGCTCCCACGTTGGCTGCCAGCACGACGCCGGCGTTGGTGACCTGGCTGTTCATGATGCTGGCGCCGCGGTACTTGCTGCCGTCGGAGAACTCGGCCGTGCCCTGCAGCTCCTGCGAGAAGCTGGTGGCGGCGACCGTGGTCAGCCACGGGGCGCCGTGGTTCACGGTGCCGGCCGTCGGACCGGAGTTGCCGGCGGAAACAGCCACGAAGACGCCGGCCGAGGCTGCCGACAGGAACGCCATGGATACGGGGTCGGTGGTGGTGTCCGTGGCGCCGGAGATGGAGTAGTTCAGGACGTCCACGCCGTCCTGGACGGCCTGGTTAATGGCGTCGACGGATGCTGAGGAGTAGCAGCCGCCGGTGTTGGGATCGTTGTCTTCCCAACAGACCTTGTAGATGGCCAGCTTTGCGGCCGGCGCCATGCCGCTGGTCTTGCCGAAACTGCGGCCGTCAACCACGGGTTCGACGTTGGCGTTGCCGGCAGCCGTGCTGGCGGTGTGGGTTCCGTGGCTGGCGGCGTCGACCGGTGACAGCCGCTCACCCGGGGCCCAGTTTTCCGGCGGGACCGTGGCGGCGAAGTCCTCGCCGAAATAGCGGGCGCTCAGGACCTTCGAGTTGCAGGCGGTGCCGTCGAAGTCGGTGCCGGCCTGGCACTCGCCCTTGAACAGCTCGCCGTCGGCTTTAAGCATCTCGATCTTGCCGTCCGCCGTGCGGTAGGGAACGCCGACCACGGGATCACCGCTGAGCGGCTTGACCTCCTGGCCGGCGAAGAAGGCGCTGGACGGGGTGTAGCCGGTATCGATGACACCCACCACGACGCCCTTGCCTGCCGCATCCTGGCCGCCGAACTTCGTGTTCCAGGTGCCGTTGGGCCCGCTGAGCTTCAGGAAGTCGGTGCTGGAGTAGTCCGGTGCGTTCTCGGTGTCCGGCGCGACCACCAGGACAGAGGGGTCCTTGGCCAGCTTGATGGCCTGGTCCGCGGTCAGCTTCGCGCTGAAGCCGTTGAGGGCCGCGGTGAACTGGCGCTGGATCTTGACGCCTTGCTGGCCGGCGACCTGGGCCTGCTTCTGCTCCAGGTGCGTCTTGTACTGCTTGACCTCGGCCCTGTTGGCATCGAGCTTCTTGCCGGTCGCGGGCTTCGTCGCCGGCATACCGGCGGTCCCGCCGTCGTAGGTTGCGGACGGCTTTTCCGCTAGGACCACAATGTAGCGGCCGTCCTTGTAAGTGTTTGGATCAACATTCTTCTGCGCCACACCGGCCGCGGCCGGTCCTTGTGCGGGGGCCGCGTTGGCGGGGGCGATCGCGATGCTGGACAGAAGAACCGGCAAGCCCAGGGTCAGTGCCGCGGCCCTCCTGAGTCCCCCGCTTCGAAGGAAGCTCTTTCCTGGTGATGTCACGAGTGATGAACCTTTCGTAAAGGAACGGCCCGGCTGCGACACCGGGCCCTACGGACTGGCGGGACGCCGGGCGATCGCCCGGCCTGCCCCGACGGATACCAGCCGATTCATACAGTACAGACTGAGAGCTGGATATGACATACACCACAAGAAGGTATTTAAAATTTGTCACGCGCCACGACACGATGCGATGGCTGGCCTGCTGAACTGCGTCAAACGCAACTTCCGGCCGCCACGGGTGTGCACCAACTGCGTCGCTTCGGGGCCTGGCCTATTGGCGCGGCGTGCGGACCACGTCGCTGATCCAGGCCCGGGTCTTCTCGTCCACGGGACCGGCCACGTTGGTCGCCCTCGCTGCACGGTCGGCCCTGATCTTCTGCAGGACCATCCGGGCCAGGCCGGCGAACACTGCAACGGCCACAACAGACAGCACCACGGATTTCGGTTTCTCAGCCATGCGCACATCCTACTGACCTGCGGCAGCACCGACCATAGGCCGCTGCCGTGGCCGCGGCCGTCCCCCGATGGCGTTTGTCGCCTGTGTTTGCCGTTGGCGTTTGCCGACGTCGCGGACGGCTTTTCCCGACGTCAAAGACCTGCCGGCGGGGCTCCGTTCACACTCCCGGAGCCGAATGCGGCCGGACGCACCGCGCCCGGTAGAATGGGCATGCAAGCTCGCGGAGCGCCCTTTCACGTTGTGTTCACAAAGCAGTGTATTCACCAACAGTCTTCAACACACAGCGGATCGGCGTGAGACGGCACCACTCCGCTGCGCCCTTACCCAATGCTCACGCACAGGAGTTGCCGGATGCCCCGGATCGTTGTCGACGTCATGCCCAAGCCCGAGATTCTGGACCCGCAGGGGAAGGCCATCGTCGGTGCGCTGCCCCGGCTGGGCTTCACCGCTTTCAGCTCTGTCCGACAGGGCAAGCGCTTCGAACTCACGGTTGACGGCGAGGTGACCGAGGAGATCCTGGCCCAGGCCCGCAACGCCGCGGAGACCCTGCTGTCCAACCCGGTCATCGAGGACGTCGTCAACGTCGAGGTCGTTGAGGCCTGAGATGACTGAACTCCCCCTGATCGGCGAAGCCATCGCCGTCGCGGCCAACCCCCGGCTGGCCGGTGCGAAGATCGGCGTGGTCACCTTCCCCGGGACGCTGGATGACCGCGACGCCGCCCGCGCGGTCCGCCTCGCCGGCGCCACCCCCGTAGAACTCTGGCACGCCGACTCCACCTTGGGTGACGTTGACGCCGTCGTGATCCCCGGCGGTTTCTCCTACGGTGACTACCTCCGGGCCGGCGCCATCGCCCGCTTCGCGCCGCTGATGTCCAAGATCATCGACGCCGCCAATTCTGACGCCAGGCTTCCCGTCCTCGGCATCTGCAACGGCTTCCAGATCCTCACCGAGTCGCACCTGCTGCCCGGCTCGATGATCAAGAACGATCACCTGAAATTCATGTGCCGCGACCAGGTCCTGCGCGTGGAAAACAACACGACGGACTGGACCGGGGACTATGCCGCCGGCCAGGAAATCACCGTGCCGCTGAAGAACCAGGACGGCCAGTACATCGCCGACGAGAAGACCCTGGACGCGCTCGAGGCAGAAGGCCGCGTCGTGTTCCGCTACGTCGGCTTCAACCCGAACGGCTCCCGCCGGGACATCGCCGGCATCTCCAACGCCGCAGGCAACGTGGTGGGCCTCATGCCGCACCCCGAGCACGCCGTGGAGGCCGGCTTCGGCCCCGAACTCGGCGCCGGCACCGAGGGCCTCGGTTTCTTCACCTCTGTCCTGAACAAAATCGTGGGAGGCAACAAATGACGGAGACACCCGCAGTGGCGGCGCCCGCGGAGACCGCCCGTAAGTTCAACATCGACACGGTCGAGAACGCGGCCAAGACGCCGGACACCGAACTCCCCTGGGCCGAACTGGGCCTGAAGCAGAACGAGTTCGACGAAGTCGTGAAGGTCCTGGGCCGCCGCCCCACCGGCGCCGAGCTCGCCATGTACTCGGTGATGTGGAGCGAACACTGCTCCTACAAGTCCTCCAAAAACCACCTGCGCCAATTCGGCGACAAGGTGACCGAGGAAATGAAGAAGGACATGCTCGTGGGCATCGGCGAAAACGCCGGTGTCACCAACCTGGGCGACGGCTGGGCCGTGACGTTCAAGATCGAGTCCCACAACTCGCCCTCGTTCGTGGAGCCCTACCAGGGCGCCGCAACCGGCATCGGCGGCATTGTCCGCGACATCATCTCCATGGGCGCCCGCCCGGTGGCCGTGATGGACCCGCTGCGCTTCGGCGCCATCGACCACCCGGACACCGCCCGCGTCATGCACGGCGCGGTCGCCGGCATCGGCGGCTACGGCAACTCCCTGGGCCTGCCCAACATCGGCGGCGAGATGGTCTTCGACTCCGTCTACCAGGGCAACCCGCTGGTCAACGCGCTGGCCGTCGGCGTAATGCGCCACGAGGACATCCGCCTCGCCAACGCCTCCGGCAAGGGCAACAAAGTCGTGCTGTTCGGTGCCCGCACCGGCGGCGACGGCATCGGCGGCGCCTCCGTGCTGGCCTCGGAGTCCTTCGATGACACCAAGCCGTCCAAGCGCCCCGCCGTCCAGGTGGGCGACCCCTTCGCCGAGAAGGTCCTGATCGAGTGCTGCCTGGAGCTGTTCAAGGGTTCCCTCGTTGAGGGCATCCAGGACCTGGGCGCCGCGGGCATCTCCTGCGCCACGTCCGAGCTCGCCTCCAATGGCGACGGCGGCATGGAAGTCGAACTGACCTCCGTCCTGCTCCGGGACCCCACCCTGACCCCGGGCGAAATCCTGATGTCCGAGTCGCAGGAACGCATGATGGCCGTGGTCACCCCGGAGAACATCGCCGCGTTCGAGGCCGTCATGGACAAGTGGGCCGTGGAGTACTCCTGGCTCGGCGAGGTCACCGACACCGGCCGCCTGATCATCACGTGGGAAGGCGACGTGATCGTCGACGTCGACCCGCGCACCGTGGCCCACGACGGTCCGGTCTACGACCGCCCGTACGCCCGCCCCGAATGGCAGGACGCCGTCCAGGCCGACTCCTTCACCGGCTCCGTGCAGGACACCGGCCGCCCCTCCGCCCCCGCGGACCTGGCCGCAGCCATCACCGAGCTCGTCGCGTCGCCGAACATGTGCGACAAGTCCTGGATCACCAAGCAGTACGACCGGTACGTCGGCGGCAACACCGCCATGGCGTTCCCGGACGACGCCGGTGTGGTCCGGGTTGACGAGGAAACCGGCCTGGGCGTGGCCCTGGCCACGGACGCCAACGGCCGCTACACCTACCTCGACCCGTACCACGGCGCGCAGCTCGCGCTGGCCGAGGCCTACCGCAACGTCGCCACCTCCGGCGCCGTGCCGATGGCCGTCAGCGACTGCTTGAACTTCGGCTCCCCCGAGGATCCGGACGTCATGTGGCAGCTGGCCGAAGCCATCCGGGGCCTGTCCGACGCCTGCATGGTGCTGGGCATCCCGGTCACCGGCGGCAACGTGTCGCTGTACAACCAGACCGGGACCACCCCCATCCACCCCTCCCCCGTGGTGGCTGTGCTGGGCAAGTTCGACGACGTCGCCCGCCGCACACCGTCGGGCTGGAAGGAAGACGGCCAGGCCATCTACCTTCTCGGCACGACGGCGGCAGAGCTGGATGGTTCGGAATGGTCCAACATGCGCGGACACCTCGGCGGCCTGCCGCCCAAGGTTGACCTCGATGCCGAGCGCGAACTGGGGCAGATCCTGATCAACGCCTCCCGCGACGGCATGGTGGACTCCGCGCACGACCTCTCCGAAGGCGGCCTCGCCGCAGCCCTCGTGGAGTCGTCCCTGCGCTACGGCGCGGGTGCCCGGATCGCGTTGCAGGACGTCCTGGACCGCGACGGCGTGGACCTGTTCACGGCGCTGTTCTCCGAGACCCAAGGCCGCGCCGTCGTCGCGGTGCCCCGTTCGGAGGAAATCCGCTTCACTGACATGTGCACCGCCCGCGGCTTCGCGCACATCCGGATCGGCGTGGTGGACGCTGAGGGCGGCACGCTGGAGATCAACGGCGTCGAGACCATGAACCTCGATGCCCTCCGCGAAGCCCACGAGGCGACCCTGCCGAAGTACTTCGGCTAGCATTTCCATCGATTGCTCCGCAACTGCCCTTTTGAACCCTCAAAACGGCAGTTGCGGAGCAATCGTTCGTTAACGGCCGGGCCGCCAGCCCGCCTGAACGAGCGCAGCGCGGATCTTGGCCACCGCGGCCCTGGCGTCATCGTGCATATGCCGCTTGGAAATACGGACCTCGGTCCAGCCCAGCGGCACATCCCTGCCCTCGAACTCAGGCAGAGGCACCCGGACGCAGCTGTCGCCGGCCACCACTAGTTCGTCCACGGTCAGTATTTCGGCCAGGTCCAGCCAGGTTCGCTCCGGGGTGGTGTTGGGAATCCCGTCCAGCAACGTGACCTCGTCGTCGTAGAGCTTCATCCGGTGAACCTTGACATGTGGTCGGTTGAGATGGGCCGCGCCCTCGGCCCTGATCACGTGGTACATCGGCAGAGCCTCCTTCTGTTGCCGCACCGGAAACGAACCAAGCTCCGCCGCGGTGAGGTGCGACGCGGCGCATCGCTCATTGACCTCAATGAAAGGCCGCACCCGCACGCTCAAAGGGAGCCCCGGCGTCGGGCTTTGCACACGGATTCCCCTGCCGAGAGTCTTCACGGAACGGTGCCGCAGCCGCTTCAGCGACACTCCTGCATGTGCGGCCTCCACAACAGTGAAGGGGCGGCCCTCGAATTCCTGCGGGAGCGGGCGTGCGGTCTTCATGGCTTCATGAGAGCAGATCGGCGCGCCGCCCGCAGAAGTTATCCACAACACCCATCGGTTGCTCCGTAGCTGCCCTTTTTAGCCCTCAAAACGGCAGCTACGGAGCAATCGACGGGGGGGTGAACGGGTAAGAGAGCACCCGATGAGGGGATGGGGGTGGTTAGTCGTCGCTGCGGAGCTCCCGCTGCCGGGCGCTGAGGAGTTCGAGCTCAGGCAGGGCAGCGACGAAGCGTTCGACGGCGGTGAGCACCTCCACGAGATGCGCCCGGTCCGCCGCCACGAGGCCGGCGCCCAGCTGCGTGCGCCGGTACTGCTCGTGGTCCCCGACCTCGGCCACGGAGACGTCGAAGCGGCGCTTGAGCTCCGCCAGCAGCGGCCGCACCACGGAGCGCTTCTCCTTGAGGCTGTGAACGTCGCCCAGAAGGATGTCGAACTCGATCCACCCGATCCACATGCCCTTAGCCTATCGATTGCTCCGCAGAGGCCCTTTTGAGGCTTAATAAGGGCGCCTGGGCCCACGCCGGCAGGGTTCCCTGGCCGAGCTTGCGAGGCGAGGGGGCCGGTGGGGAGCAATCGACGGGGTGAGCGGGGTTAGATGGTGAGTTCGCCCATGCGGTCCCAGCCCTCGCCGTCGAGCTGGCGGCTGATGATCTGCGGCGTCTCGGCCAGCGCCTGCGGCATGTCCTCCATGGCTTTCTTGAAGTGTGCGCTGTTGACGTGGTCACCGGCTGCGTCGTCCTTGAAGGCCTCCACGAGCACGAACTCGTTGGGGTCCTCCACGCTGCGCGACCAGTCGAACCACAGGTTGCCGGGCTCCTGGCGCGTGGCCCGGGTGAAGTCCTCCACCAGGCCCAGCCACTGATCGGACCAGTCCGGTTTTACCTTGAACTTGACGACAATGAAGATCACGGGGCGTTGCCTTTCGTTGGGTGCGGTCGGTCAGTCGATTGTTTCACCGGGCGCGGCAACCGCCGGCACAGCAGCCGGCGCGGCGGCCGGTCCGGCAGGCGCGGATGCGGCCCCGGCACTGGCCGAGAGCGAGTGCTCGCACTCGGCGATCGCCTCACGGGCCCACTCCTGCTGCCGGGGCGTGCCGACGCGCTCCGCCCACTGCTCGGCGAGCTGGAACTCGACCAGCGCCTCGGTGAAACGCCCGGCCTCATGCAGCGTCCAGCCGAGGTTGTTGTGCAGCGAGACCATCCAGCGCTTGGTCCGCGGATCATGGACCGTGGAGGCGTACTCCAGGGCGCTCCGCGTCCACGAGGCCGCGTGGGCGGAGTCGGCGATCGCCAGCATGTGCAGCGCATCAACGGCAAGGAATTCCTCGCTGAGGTGGTCGGCCAGTTCCGCGGCCTGTTCAAAGAGGGGCACGGCCATCGCCGGATGGCCGCTGGAATTCAGCAGGCGGCCGCGTTCCAGCAGGACCCGGACGGCCACGGTGGGCTCGTCGGCATCGATTGAATCCAGCAGGGCATCGGCTTCCTCGTAGCGGCCCTGCAGCCCGATGGCCCGCCCCAGCTGGGTGGCGAGCTCGGCCCGTTCGTCGGCGTCGTAGTTTTCATCTGCCGCTGCCGCCCGGAACCGGGTTTCGGATCCGGCCGGGTCCTCGAAGTTCCACAGTTGGTCAAGGGTTTTCTGTTCCAGCATGTACGTTCTCCTGATCAGCTTTCACCTGCGGCGAGTTGACGTGCCCCTTCAATGTATCGGGAAGTGACGTGCCGCTGCGCCGCCCGGGCCAGGAGGCCGCCGGCGGTGTAGAACCAGTTGGAGTGCCGGCTGAAGGCCGTGATGCTCAGGAAGACCCGCCCCGCGGCGTCGATCGCCACTTCAAACGCCTCTTCGCCGCGCTCCGGATGGCCCGGCAGTGTGCCGTATCCGAAGCCGGCGCTTTGCGGCCCGGCGCCGGGCACCGGCTGGTGCATCCACACCACCTCGCAGGGTGCGTTGATCCGGAAGGGCCCGACGCCGAATCCGCTCACCACGCGCGCGCCGGGCACGACGGCGTCGGAGTCGGTGCGGACGCGCAGCCCGGAGCGCTTCTGCAGCTCCCAGGCAAGGATTCCCTGCGCCACCCGCCGATATATGTCCGGCCCGTCGCCGAGGTACGCCCGGGACACCAGGCACGGGAATCCTTCCGGTGCCTGGCCGTGCTCGGTGGAGCCAATGCCCGGATAGTTCAGTGTTCCCCGCGCGATGCGGCCGGCGGGGTTGCCGCTCATGCCTGGCCGCCCCGGGCGAGCCCTGCCCAGCCCAGCTGCTCCCGCTGCTTTTGGCTGAGTGAGGCCACCACGAGGTCGTAGGAGTCCTCCACCATGTCCTTGATCATGTCATCGGGCAGGGAGCCGTCCAGCCGGACCCCGTTCCAGTGCCTTTTGTTCATGTGCCAGGCGCCGGTGATTTCCGGATGGATGGCCCGCAGCTGTTCGGCCAGGGCCGGTTCGCATTTCAGGCTCACGGACCAGTTCTCCGGGTCCATGGCGGACGCCGCGAACATCTTGGCGTCCTGCCGCGCGCCGCCTGCGACGGCGGCCCGCACCTTGAAGACGGAGGTCTCCGGGCCGAAGGGAAAGTCCTCAAAGGCGCCGGGGAAGCTCAGGCAGATCCCGCGGAGGGTGGCAACGTCCATGGCACGAGCCTATCCGGCTACGGCCTGAGCTCGCCCTGGCGTGCCCGGCAGTCCGGGCGTCGCCGATGCTGTGCAGCCCTCCGGGGTGGTGCCGTTGACTTCGTAGTCGCCCACGGTGCAGGCCCGCAAAATCTGCTAATCCGTGATCCTTGGGCCGCTAGATGCCCACCCGCCACCCTTCGCGGGCGGGGCACTCGTTCACCACGACGTCCAGCCCGGCGGCCCTGGCGCGGTCCGTTGCGGCGTCGTCGAAGACGCCCAGCTGCAGCCAGACGGCCTTGGCGCCGATGGCGATGGCCTCGTCGATGACGGCCCCCACCTTATGGGAGTTGACGAAGCAGTCCACGACGTCGATCGGGTGCTTTCCCGCCGGGATGTCCGCCAGGGAGCGGTATCCCTTCTCCCCGTGGACGTCATCGCCGGGGAGGTTGACCGGAATGATTTCCATGCCCATTTTGTCCCGGATGTACAGGGAGACTTCGTACGCGGAGCGCCATTCATTGGTGGTGAGGCCGACCACCGCCCATGTGCCTTTGGTTCGCATGAGGCGGTCAATGACTGCCGGATCGTTAACGTGGGCCATGCATCAACCTTACTCTTGCAACCATTCCGGACAATGATCGAATAAATGACTGATTCCGCGGCCCATGCCGATGCGGTGAACGAATATTACAGCGCTGGCGGAGCGGATTTTGTGAAATCCTGCATTTTCCGTTCTAGTAGGTAGGGACCATCCCGAGCGGCCAAGAGACCTGGATCGATGAAGCCGCAGCAACCCCGGGTGACGTGGGACGACCATTCCCACGCCACTGTTCCTCACCATTCGATCGACCCGCTCTTTCGATGGAGCTGGAGGAACCCAGGGTGCTACTGCCAGGACCGATGGAGTGCCAAAAATGACCCCTGAGAATTCTTCCGCCTTGCCCACGATTGTCCGGACTCCGTCCGAGGCAACCCCACAAACCTCTTCGGACGCGACGGCGATCGAAGCAGGGCTGCGTGACGCGCCCGGATCCTCTCGCGGCTCGTCGGGATGGTCCCTGACCGAGCCCACGGACGGCGCAGTGCACGGCGTCCCCACAGACGGACCGGCGCGTCACCGCAGCACCACCCCCCGCCACAGCGGCACAGCCACCGCAGGAACCGTCCAGGCAGAGACGGTTGCGTTCTGGGAAGAACAGGCCCTCCGCCTGGACTGGGCGGACGCACCCGGCGGCCCGACCGCCGGCAGCCCCGCATACAACGGCAAACCCTGGCACACCGCGCACCGGCGCGTCCCGGCCGACGTCGAGGCCGGCATCGGCCCGCAGATCACCTGGTTCGAGGGCGGCAGGCTCAATGTCGCCTACAACTGCGTCGACCGCCATGTAGCGGCGGGGCGCGGGGACAAGGTGGCCCTGCACTTCGAGGGCGAGCCCGGCGACCGCCGCGCCGTTACTTACGCCGAACTCCAGCGCGAGGTGTCCAAAGCCGCCAACGCCCTCCTGGACCTGGGCATCACCAAGGGCGACCGCGTGGTCATCTACCTCCCGGTCATCCCCGAAACCGTGATCATCACGCTCGCCGTGGCCCGCATCGGCGCCGTCCACTCCCTGGTTTTCGGCGGCTTCTCCGCCGAGGCCCTGAAGTTCCGGGTGGAGGACACCGGCGCCAAACTCCTGGTCACCACCGACGGACAGTTCCGCCGCGGCACCGCCGTGCCGGTCAATGACAACGCGGACGCCGCCGTCTCCGGCGAGAACGCGATCGAGCACGTCCTGGTGGTCAACCGGACCACCCCGGCCGAGGACCTCGGCACCGTCCCGATGACCGCGGGACGCGATCTCTGGTGGCACGACGTCGTCGGGACCGCCTCCGACGTCCACGAAGCCGAAGCGTTCGACGCCGAGACGCCGCTGTTCATCATGTACACCTCCGGCACCACCGGCAAGCCCAAGGGCCTGGTCCACACCTCCGGCGGCTACCTCACGCAGGCGTCCTGGAGCTTCGAGCACCTGTTCAGCAACCCCGACCCCGCGCTCCGGGACCAGGACGTGCACTGGTGCACGGCCGATCTCGCCTGGGTCACCGCGCACACCTACGAGCTCTACGGCCCGCTCTCCAACGGCGTCACGCAGGTCATCTTCGAGGGCACGCCCAACACCCCGCACCCGGGCCGGCACTTCGAAATCATCGAACGCTACGGCGTCACGCAGTACTACACGGCGCCCACCCTGGTCCGCTCCCTCATGGGCTGGTTCCCGGACGGCGTCCCGGACACGTACGACTTCTCCTCGATCCGCCTCCTCGGCACGGTGGGCGAGGCCATCAACCCGGAGGCCTGGCGCTGGTTCCGGGCCAACATCGGTTCCGGCACCGCCCCGGTGGTGGACACCTGGTGGCAGTCCGAAACCGGCGCCACCATCCTCTCCCCCGCCCCGACGGACACCGAGTTTAAGCCCGGCTGCGCGGCCCGGCCGCTGCCCGGCGTCGGCACCCGCATCGTGGACGAGGCCGGCAACACGGTTCCGCCGGGCGTCCAGGGCTTCATCGTGGTGGACTCCCCCGGCCCCGCGATGGCCCGCACGGTCTGGGGGAACCCGCGGCGCTACTTCGATTCCTACTGGCGCCAATACGCCGAACAGGGCTGGTTCCTCGCCGGTGACGGCGCCAAGTATGACGACGACGGCGACATCTGGATCCTCGGGAGGGTGGACGACACCCTTAACGTCTCAGGACACCTGCTCTCCACCATCGAGGTCGAATCGGCGCTCGTCTCCCACCCGGATGTGGTGGAGGCCGGGGTCTGCCCGGTCGCGGACGCCAAGACCGGCCACGCGATCGTCGCATTCGTGGTGCTGAAGAATTCGGCGGACACCGCCGATATCCACGGCGCTCTCAAGGCCCACGTCGCGAAGCAGATCGGCCCCATCGCGAAACCGCGCGACGTCGTCGTCGTTCCCGATGTGCCCAAGACGCGCAGCGGCAAGATCATGCGCCGGCTGCTGACCCAGTTGTTCGAAGGAACCACGCTCGGGGACACCACGTCGCTCCAGAACGAACCATCCATCGCGGGCATCCAGGATGTGCTGCGCACCCGAAATACCCCGGAAGTAAAGGACCTTTCATGACTGAAATCAGCAACGTCGCCCGGCTTTCCGAACCTCTCAAGTTCGCCTACTGGGTTCCCAACGTCTCCGGCGGCCTGGTGGTTTCCACCATCGAGCAGCGCACCTCCTGGGACTTCGACTACAACAAGAAGCTGGCCCGGATCGCGGAAAACTCCGGCTTCGAATACGCCCTGACCCAGACCCGCTACGCCGCCTCCTACGGCGCGGACAAGCAGCACGAGGCGACCTCGTTCAGCCTGGCGCTTTTGGCCGCCACCGAGCGCCTCAAGGTGATTTCCGCCGTCCACCCGGGCATGTGGCACCCCGGCGTGCTGGCGAAGTTCATCATCACCGCTGACCACATCTCCAACGGCCGCGCCGCCGTGAACATCGTCTCCGGCTGGCTCAAGGCGGAGTTTGAGAACTTCGGCCTCGAATGGCTTGAGCACGACGAGCGCTATGTCCGCACCGAGGAATTCATCAAGGTCCTCCGCGGGCTCTGGACCGAGCAGGAATACAGCCAGTCCGGCAAGTACTACAACATCACCGACTTCACCCTGAGCCCCGCCCCGGTGGACGTGCCGGGCCGGGCTCACCCG
Source organism: Arthrobacter sp. 2MCAF15 (assembly GCF_052115605.1). Classification (NCBI taxonomy): domain Bacteria; kingdom Bacillati; phylum Actinomycetota; class Actinomycetes; order Micrococcales; family Micrococcaceae; genus Arthrobacter; species Arthrobacter sp. 2MCAF15. The sequence continues at coordinate 139,544 of NZ_JBFRGZ010000003.1, forward strand.
GAGATCTTCTTCGGCGGCAACTCCACCGCGGCGCAGGCCACCGCCGGCCGCGTGGCTGACTGGTACTTCTCCAACGGCAAGGACCTCGAAGGATTCAAGGACAACATCGCCGGGGTCGTGGCGTCCGCAGGACAAAGCGGGCGTGAAACCCGCCGCGGAACCGACGGCGCCCTGCCCGCCGCTTTATCCTCTCCGCGGTTTGGCCTCAACGGCTTCGTGATCGCCCGCGACTCGGAGAAGGAAGCCCGCGACACCCTCCGAGAGATCGTCGAAAAGGCGCACAGGCCCGCCGTCGAGGGTTTCCGCGCCGCCGTGCAGGAGGCCGGGGCCTCCACCAAGGACGGCAAGGGCATGTGGGCCGACTCGAGCTTCGAGGACCTGGTCCAGTACAACGACGGCTTCAAGACCCAGCTGATCGGCACCCCGGAGCAGATCGCCGAGCGGATCGTTGAATACAAGAAGATCGGCGTGAACCTGTTCCTCACCGGCTACCTGCACTTCCAGGAGGAAGTCGCCTCGTTCGGCCAGGACGTCCTGCCGATCGTCCGCGAACTCGAGGCGGACCTTGCCCGCAAGAACGGCACCGAGCTGGACCTGTCCCAGACCCCGACGGCAAACGTTGAGGTGGCTGCCTGATGGCTGACCGCAAGTTCGGTTTCCGCACCCGCGCGCTGCACGCCGGCGGCACCCCCGACGCCGAGCACGGCGCGCGTGCCGTGCCGATCTACCAGACGACGTCGTTCGTGTTCAAGGACACCCAGGATGCCGCGAACCTGTTCGCGCTGCAGAAGTACGGCAACATCTATTCCCGGATCGGCAACCCCACCGTGGCCGCGTTCGAAGAGCGCATCGCGTCCCTGGAGGGTGGCATCGGCGCCGTGGCCACGTCCTCGGGCATGGCCGCGGAGTTCATCACCTTCGCCGCGCTGACCCAGGCCGGAGACCACATCGTCGCCGCCTCCCAGCTCTACGGCGGCACGGTCACCCAGCTCGACGTCACGCTGCGCCGCTTCGGCGTGGACACCACGTTCGTCGCGGGCACCGACCCGGCGGACTACGCCGCCGCAGTCCGGGAAAACACCAAAGCGATCTTCGTCGAGGTGGTGGCCAACCCGTCCTCGGAGGTCCAGGACCTGGCGGGACTCGCCAAAGTCGCGCACGACGCCGGCATCCCCCTCGTCGTCGACGCCACCTTGAGCACGCCGTACCTCGTGCGGCCGATCGAGCACGGGGCGGACATCGTAATCCACTCCGCCACGAAATTCCTCGGCGGCCACGGCACCACGCTGGGCGGCGTGATCGTGGAGAGCGGCCGCTTCGACTGGGGCAACGGCAAGTTCCCCACCATGACCGAGCCGGTTGCCTCCTACGGAAACGTTTCCTGGTGGGGGAACTTCGGCGAATACGGCTTCCTGACCAAGCTGCGTTGCGAGCAGCTGCGTGACATCGGCCCGGCGCTCTCGCCGCAGTCGGCCTTCCAGCTGCTGCAGGGCGTCGAAACGCTCCCCCAGCGGCTGGACGAGCACCTGAAGAACGCGCAGGCCGTCGCCGAATGGCTGGAAGCGGACGAGCGCGTGGCCTACGTGAACTTCTCCGGACTGCCCTCGCACCCGCACTTCGAACGGGCAAGGAAGTACCTGCCGCTGGGCCCCGGCTCGGTGTTCTCCTTCGGCGTGAAGGGCGGCCGTGCCGCGGGCCAGAAGTTCATCGAAGCCCTGCAGCTGGCCTCACACCTGGCCAATGTGGGCGATTCCCGGACCCTGGTGATCCACCCCGGTTCCACCACCCACCAGCAGCTCAGCCCCGAGCAGCTGGAGTCCGCCGGCGTCCCCGAGGACCTGGTCCGCATCTCAGTGGGCCTCGAGGACATCGACGACATCCTCTGGGACCTGGACCAGGCGCTGGACGCGGCCAACCTGGCGGCCTTTGAAACTGACGTGAGGGCCGACGCCGAAGCCCTGTCGGCCGGCCCGGATGAAGCAGCCGCCTGCACGATCGGAGCACGCTCATGAGCACGGAAGAGACCAGGACCTGGGCCGGCCCCTCGGCGCCGGAGCGGCTGAACCTGCTGCGGCAGGCGAAATCGATCGCGATTGTGGGTGCCTCGGACAAGTCGTCGCGCGCGAGCTACTTCGTGGCCACCTACCTGCAGTCCTCCACGCGATACAAACTCTATTTCGTGAATCCCGTGGTGAAGGAAATCCTGGGCCAGCCAACGTATGCGTCCCTGGCGGATCTGCCCGAAACCCCGGACATCGTGGACGTGTTCCGCAAGCACGATGACCTGCCCGGTGTCCTGGACGAGGCCATCGCGGCCGGCGCCAAGACACTATGGCTGCAACTGGGCTCGTGGCATGAGGACGTTGCCAAGGAAGCCGAAGCCGCCGGACTCGACGTCGTGATGGACCGCTGCGTGAAGATTGAGCATGCCCGCTTCCACGGCGGCCTGCACCTGGCCGGCTTCGACACCGGCGTCATCTCCTCCAAGCGGCAGGTCCTGGCCTGACAGCAGTCGGCCTTACAGCCACAGCGGCCAACAACCCGCCGTTGCGCTATCACTTAGGGTCTGCGGTTTAGGGGGCGTCGGTCGGGAGGACGCCCGGCAGCGTCGGGGTGACGTGGCCGGGAACGCGGGGCAGCTTCTCGCCGCCTCCCCCGTTGCCGCCGCCGTTTCCGCCGCCAAGGCCGGGCGGTGTCGGCAGCCCCGGCGCGCTGGGCTTTTGGCCGGGTGCCGGCAGGATGCCACCGCGGCCGACGGCGGGCGGCGCGGCCGGGGGCGTGTGGCCGGCTGCCGCGGAGCCCGGCTGACTTGGGCTGCTTGGCGTTGATGTCTCCGTGGGTGCGGCGCCGGGCGCCACGTCCCGGTACGTTGGGCCGGGCGCGGGAAGGACCGGGACCGAGGACGGCGATTGCTGGACGGGTTCCGGCGCCGGAGTGGCGTGCCCCGCGGGCTGGAAGATGACGCCGACGGTCTGGCTAACGCTGTGCCGGAAATCCTCGCTGGATGCCGCCACGGCGCCGGCTCCCAGGCTCATCGCACCGATCACGGCGCCGCCCACGATTGCCAGCCGGCGCTTCCGGCCGCGGCGCTCGGCGAGGTTGGTGACGCCTGCCGGGCGCACTTCGCTGGCTTCAGGGTCGGAATCCGTCGCGGACACCACGGTGGGCAGCGCCGTCGTCGCGGAAACCACGGTGGGCAGCGCCGTCGTCGCAGACACCACGGCGGGCAGCGCCGTCGTCGCGGCTGAGTCAGGGGCGGCGGGGGCGGCTGCGCCGGCAGTGAGCAGTGCCGCGAGATCGGCGCGGAGGGCGGGAGCCTCATCCGGGACCACGGCGCGGAGTTCTTCCAGCGCGCTCCGGAGCTCGGCCGCAGATTCGAGGCCGGAGTCGCTCAGCATCGCCTGGATGCTGCCATCCTCCTGGGGATCGCGGGTGCCGGTCATGATGCTGCGTGGTCCTTTTCGGTTACGAGTTCGCGCAGGGCACTGAGCCCGCGGCGTTGAAGCTGCTTGATGGCACCAGGGGTCTTGTCCATGATGCCGGCCACCTGTTCGATGGAGAGGTCCGCGACGATGCGCAGGACCAGCACTTCCCGTTGCTCCTCATTGAGCCTCGCGAGAGTGGCAGAGATGCCGCCCAGGGATCCGAGCGCCTCGTCCTCGGCGGATGCCGAATAACGCGCGTCGTTCAGGGGGTCGTATTCGGCCAGATGCGGCGTGCGCTCTGCGCGCCGCCGGTAGTCGACCAGCCGCGCATGGGCCACCGAGAAAATAAATGTCCGCAGACCCGCGTGGCCGCCGCTGACGCCGGCCAGTTTCGGCAGGACGTCCACGAAAACGTCTTGGGTCAGGGCCTCGGCGTCGTCCACCCCCCGGGCCCGGAAGTAGCCCAGGACGGCGGGGGAAATAGCCACGTAGACGGCACTGAACCCTGATGGGTCACCAGCTAAAGCGGCTGACAAGTCGTCGTCGCTTAGCTGCTGTGCCAAGAGGCTGTCCTTCCGTTACTACTGGGGTGCGGCCCCCGCAAGTCTAGCGGCCGCACCCCCGAGCCCTTCAAAATCAGGGCTCCTTCCTTCCTAGCGGACCCTAGCCGGGTCCAGGCTGAACAGCCGGAATTACTGGTCGTGCTGGGGCAGATCGACGGACGGCTTGGCCGGGACGGCCGGGGTCGCCGGAACGGCCGTGGTTGCCGGCACGCCGTTCGCGCCCGGGACCGCGGGGACGGCCGGTGTGGCCGGAACTGCAGCCTTTACGTTGGCCTTGGCGCGTGCCTCGCCGCCAGCACCCTTGACGCTGGCATCGCCCTTGACGGTGGCGCCGTCCTGGTCTGCGTCGACGGAGCCTTCGCCGGCACCCTTGGTACCGTCGACGTCGGCGTCGCCCTTGGCGGAGCCGTCGCCCTTGGTGACGTCGTCAGTGGACGGCGCAGCCGGAACGGCGGGCACGGCCGGGACAGCGGGCTTGGCCGGGAGCTTGGGAGTGGCGGGCACGGCCGGGGTTGCCGGCGTGGCGGGCGTAGCGTGGTTCACTTCGGACTGCTGGGAGCCGGACATCTGGGCCGCGTTGGCCAGTCCGATGCCGGAGAAGCCTCCGACTGCCAGGATTGCGGCGCCGACAGCGATCTTTGTGGTCTTGCTAACACTCTTCATGACAGAAATACTTCCTTTGTTTTTTGGTTGGAAGGCGGGCTGAAGCCGCATGGGGGCCGTCGACAGCCCGCTCTCGCCATAGAAGGCTGGCCGGCGCCCGATGGGGGCGGGCGCCGGCCGGCGCTTACGATGGAAGGCCATCCGGTGCCCGGTGGGGGGTCCTAGCTCCGGTGGCGCTTACAAAGAGGTAATCGCTGGGCGGGCCCGAAAGGTTACGCACCAATCGGAAGTTTTTTGATTTTCTTTTTTGGGCCCGACTTTGCGGGGCTAAACGACGACGGCGGCGGGCCCCCTCGCAAGGGAACCCGCCGCCGTCGTGCGCCGCTACCACCCACCCGTTGCGCTATCACTTAGGGCTGTTCTGAAGCACTCAAACGACCCTAAGTGATAGGGCAACAGCTCTTAGGAGCGGAACAGCCCGCTGTAGGCATTGAGGGCGATCTGTCCGCCCAGGTGGGCATAAAGAACGTTGCTGCCTGCCGGAATCTCCCGGCTTTTCACGAGGTCGATCAGCCCGGCCAGGGACTTGCCCTCGTAGACGGGGTCGGTGATCATGGCCTCGAGCGAGGCGCCCAGGCGGATGGCTTCCAGGGTGGAATCCACCGGGATTCCGTAGAGGTCCCCGGCCCAGCCCTCCATGACGTTGATTTCGTCGTCGCGGAGTTCCCTGCCCACGCCGATCAGCTCGGCCGTGTTCCGGGCAATGCGTTCAACCTGGTCGTGGGTCTTCGCCAGGGTGGCCGAGGCATCGATGCCGATCACGCGGCGCGGTTTGTCCTGGCCGGCAAAACCGGCGATCATTCCGGCGTGGGTGGACCCGGTGACGGTGCAGACCACGATCGTGTCGAAGAAGATGCCAAGTTCCCGCTCCTGCTCTTGCACCTCGTAGGCCCAGTTGGCGAAGCCCAGTCCGCCGAGCCGGTGGTCGGAGCCGCCCGCGGGGATCGCGTACGGCTTCCCGCCGGCGGCCTTGACCTCCTCGATCGCGTTCTCCCAACTGCTGCGGATGCCGATGTCAAAGCCCGCGCTGTCCAGCCGGACATCGGCACCCATGATGCGCGAGAGCAGGATGTTGCCCACGCGGTCGGACAGCGGGTCCGGCCAGTCGACCCAGTTTTCCTGGACCAGGCGGGCCTTGAGGCCGAGTTTCGCCGCCACCGCGGCGACCTGGCGGGTGTGGTTGGACTGGTAGCCACCAATGGAGACCAGGGTGTCCGCGCCCTGCGCCAGGGCTTCCGGGACGAAGTACTCCAGCTTGCGGGTCTTGTTGCCGCCAAACGCGAGGCCGCTGTTGACGTCCTCCCGTTTCGCCCAGATCTTCGCGCCGCCCAGGTGCGCGCTGAGCCGCGGCAGCGGGTGGACGGGGCTCGGCCCGAACATCAGGGGGTAGCGCTCAAAATCGGTGATGGCCATCGACAGTCCTTCGCTCGCGGTGGGAACGGCTTTCTGAAAGTGCAGAATGCAATATATTGCATTCTCCGACATCGGCTCCGGAAGGACAAGGGCGATATACGATATGTTGCATGCCCGTACCCCCGTTCTCCGGAGTCCATAAGCGGCCGCTGCTGCGGGACAACGTCTTTGACTCGATCCGGAACGCGATTGTGGACGGCACCTTCGAGCCCGGCGAACGGCTGAAAGACACAGAGCTGGAGGCCTGGCTGGGCGTAAGCCGGACACCGATCCGGGAGGCGCTGCTGCGGCTGGAACGGGCAGGCCTGGTCATCGCGTTGCCCGGCAAGGCGACCATCGTGGCCCCCTATGACCAGGCATCCACCCTCAGCACGCAACAGGTGGTGGCCGGGCTGCACGAACTGGCCGCACGCCTGGCCGTCCCAGTCCTGGCCAAGGAACACCTCGACGCGATGACCCAGGCCAACGCGCGGTTCGAACGGGCCCTCCGGGACGCCGACGTGGAGTCGGCGCTCGAGGCCGATGACGATTTCCACGCCGTCTTTGTCACGGCCGGCGGCAACCTCGTGCTCCAGGAACTCCTGGAACAGACCACCCCCGTCCTGCGCCGCGTGGAGCGGATGCGCTTCGGATCCTTTGCCGCCCGGGAATCGGTGGCGCAGCACGCAGAAATCATCCGGCTCGCCCGCCTGGGTGACACCGAAGCCGCCGCCAGGGCCTGCCGGGAGAACTGGCTGTCGCTGCGTTTCACGTCCGCAGAGTAGCCCGGCATAGGAACTTAACTGCGACGGCGGCGGGCCGCCCCGTCCAGGGTGGCCCGCCGCCGTCGTAAGCCCGTCAGTGAGGCGCTAGTCGTTGATGAGGTCGTTGACCACGATCGTCTGGTCGCGGTCCGGGCCGACGCCGATCGCGGAGAACCGGGTGCCGGAGAGCTTCTCCAGGGCCAGGACGTAGTTCCGGGCATTTTCCGGCAGGTCCTCCAGGGTGCGGGCACCGGTGATGTCCTCGGTCCAGCCGTCGAAGAACTCGAAGATCGGCTTGGCGTGGTGGAACTCGGTCTGGGTCATGGGCATTTCGTCGTGCCGCACGCCGTCGACGTCGTAGGCCACGCAGACCGGGATCTGCTCGATGCCGGTGAGGACGTCCAGCTTGGTGACGAAGTAGTCCGTGAAGCCGTTGACGCGGGAGGCGTGGCGGGCCAGGACGGCGTCGTACCAGCCGCAGCGGCGGGGACGGCCGGTGTTGACGCCGAATTCGCCGCCGGTCTTCTGCAGGTACATGCCCATCTCATCGAACAGTTCCGTGGGGAACGGCCCGGCGCCCACACGGGTGGTGTACGCCTTGATGATGCCGATGGAGCGGGAGATCCGGGTAGGGCCGATGCCCGAGCCCACGGAGGCGCCGCCGGCGGTCGGGTTCGAGGACGTCACGAAGGGGTAGGTGCCGTGGTCGACGTCCAGGAAGGTGGCCTGGCCGCCCTCCATGAGGACCACCTTGCCCTCGTCCAGGGCGGTGTTCAGCACGTAGGTGCTGTCGATGACCAGCGGGCGCAGACGCTCGGCGAAGGACAGGAAGTACTCCACGATCTCGTCCACCTCGATGTCGCGGCGGTTGTAGACCTTGACCAGCAGCTCGTTCTTTTGGCGCAGCGAGCCCTCCACCTTCTGGCGCAGGATCGAGGCGTCGAAGACGTCCTGGACGCGGATGCCCAGGCGGGCCACCTTGTCCATGTAGGCCGGGCCGATGCCGCGTCCGGTGGTGCCGATGGCGCGGCTGCCGAGGAACCGCTCGGTGACCTTGTCCAGGACCTGGTGGTAGGGCGCCACAAGGTGAGCGTTGGCGGAGACGCGCAGCTTGGAGGTGTCCGCGCCGCGGGCTTCCAGTCCGTCGATCTCCTGGAACAGGGCTTCCAGGTTCACCACGCAGCCGTTGCCGATGATCGGAATCGCGTTCGGGCTCAGGATGCCGGCCGGAAGGAGCTTGAGCTCATACTTCTCACCGCCTACGACGACGGTGTGCCCGGCGTTGTTGCCGCCGTTGGGCTTGACGACGTAGTCAACGCGGCCACCAAGCAGGTCAGTGGCCTTACCTTTGCCTTCGTCGCCCCATTGGGCTCCGACGATCACGATTGCTGGCATGGGATCCTCCCCCATTCGTTCGGGCCGAGCTCTGGTTGATGCACCAGGTGATCACCGCAGCTCAGCGCCGTTCATGAGAATGCCCCGAATCTACCGCTGTGCTCTTTACCAACGCCAGAGTTCCGGGGCTCTTACCACCCAAGTTTAGCCGAAATCGGTGGCCCGTATCGTTTTGGGTCCTTGTGTGGACGCGGCGGCTAGCCCGCGGTGAACGCCAAGGCGGCTTCCGCGAGCGATGGCCACGCCCCCGCCGACGCCGCCGGCACTTCCACCCAGTCCTTGAAGGGCCGGCCCATGCCAGAGGGATCGAAGAGCCGCGCGCCCGGGAGTTCGAGGGCGCCGGTGTGATACGGCGAATCCCTGCCCAGCTTGAAGGCCATCGCGTCTCCGTTGAGGCAGGCCATGGCCTTCTTGTTGACCATCAGGGCCCGGGCGCCAAAGGTCTGGCCCAGGGCTACTCCCGCGCCGGCCAGGTCTGCGGCCACGCCTTCGAAGGCGTCGACGGCGGCAGCGGAGGATTCGTTCTTCTTCATAGCTGCATCATCCACCCAGGTCGCGGCCGACACATAGAGGGCATGACTTGCGGGCGCCACTTGCAAGAGCAGCCGGTGTGGAATTGAGTGGGAGTAACCATCCCGAGCGGCCGAGGGACCTGGACCGTTGACGCCGCAGCAACCCTGCCGGACACGGCCCGCTTCGCCGCGGCAGCCGTGGCCGGCAACGGTGCTACCGCCAGGACCGATGGAAAGGAAAGAGCGCAATGTCCCAGAACGCCATCTCCCCGAGAACCGTTACCCGGAGCGCTGTTACCCCGAACGCCGACCGCATCCGCGTCACCCATGCCGGTTCGTTGCCCCGCACCACCGAGCTGATCGCGGCGAACGAGGCCAAGGAGACCGACGGCATCTCGCCCGAATTCCTGGACCTGCTCGAAACCTCGGTGGTGGATGTCGTCCAGCGCCAGAAGGATCTGGGGATCGACATCCCCAACGACGGCGAGTACGGGCATACGATGTCCAGCTCCGTGGACTACGGCGCCTGGTGGAACTACTCGTTCTCCCGGCTCGGCGGCCTGCAACCGACCGACGTGGACCGCTGGGCCGACGCCAAGGTGCACCGTTCCTCACCGGGCCACATCGTCCTGACGTCCTTCCCCGACCGCCGGGACCGGCAGAAGTTCGATGAAGCCTACAACGACCCCTCCTCCGGGATCCTGGCCCACCGCAAGGCCGTCACCCAGCCGAAGATCGCGGGACCGCTGACGTACACGGGCCAGGCGCTCGTGGCCTCGGACATCGCCAACCTGAAGACCGGCCTGGCCGCGGCTGGCCTCGCCGAGGGGTTCGTCGCCTCCCTCTCCCCCGGGTCGTGCGCCCGCGTGGCCAACGAGTACTACCGGAGCGACGAGGAACTCCTCTACGCCTGCGCCGACGCCATGCGGGAGGAGTACAGGGCCATCATCGACGCCGGCCTGACGGTCCAGCTCGACGACCCGTCCCTGGCCGAGAGCTGGGACCAGATCAACCCCGAGCCGAGCCTGGCGGACTACCTGAAGTTCATCCAGCTCCGGGTCGAGGCAACGAACTGGGCCCTGCGCGACCTCCCGCAGGAGCAGATCCGGCTGCATGTCTGCTGGGGCTCCTGGCACGGTCCCCACACCACCGACATCCCGTTCGCGGACATCGTCGGCTCGGTCCTGCAGATCAATGCCGGCAGCTACTCCTTCGAGGCCGCCAACGTCCGGCACGAGCACGAGTGGCGGGTCTGGGAAGACACGACGCTTCCCGAGGGGAAGGCAATCGTCCCCGGCGTCGTTTCGCACGCCACCAACGTCGTGGAACACCCGGACCTCGTGGCCGACCGGATCGTGCGGTTCGCGGACCTCGTGGGGCGGGAAAATGTGATTGCCTCCACAGATTGCGGGCTGGGCGGCCGGGTGCACCCGCAAATCGCCTACGCCAAGCTGGAGGCCCTAGGGGAAGGGGCCCGCCGCGCCACCAAGCGGCTCTGGTAGCAGCACCGGACGGCAGGCCGGACCCGGCGCTGCATTTCGCGGGGCTTGATAGACTGATAAGGATCGACCAGGAATCGGTCCACACCACATTTTCAAACCACACCGTTGCTCAGCATGCCCTTAATCAGGCGTCTCCGCGGTGGTGTGGCAGCTTTGCCAATCCCGCAGGAGACCCAGCACCATATGACAGCCCTGGCCACCGAAAATTTCCGCGAAGAGCTTCTGAGCCGCCGGTACGAACCTAGCGTCGCCCCCGTCAACGAGCTCCTTGACGTCCTCCAGGCAACCAAAGCTGGCACCGCTGTCCCCTACGTGGACCCCATGCACGATGTCGAAGAGTGCCGCATCATCAGCTTGTACTCGAACATCGGCACCGCGGATGCGTCAGGCTTCATCACCGCCGGCGATGACGAGGCGGCCACCCGCATGCTCGGCATCCAGTGGAAGCTGGGCCTGCGCCCCGAATTCGTCATGCCGTGGAACGTCCACCCGTGGCACGTCCCGGGCGAGCCCAACGGCAAGTTCACGCCGGACCAGATTTCCGCGGGCCTCAAGCCGCTGCTGAAGTTCCTGGCCCTCGTGCCACGCGCCTCCGTGATCGTCGCTCACGGCACCGAGGCCAACCGCCTGGCCAACCTGCTGCTCAAGACCGAAGTGCCCATGATCTGGCGCCGCGGCCTGAAGACCTACAAGGTCCGTTCGCTCAGCGGCCGCGCGTTCGCCGGCACCCCGGCCCGCCAGGAAGAGTACCTGGCCGAAATGCGCACCGCGTACGCGGACGCCATGGCCCGCACGGGCCTGGCCAAAGCCAGCTAGTCCACATCTGAGCTTCAACGACGACGGGCTCCCACCTCATGGTGGGAGCCCGCCGTCGTTGGTTCAACCCCAGGTCAGCCTTCGGCTTCGATGGCCGCCTTCGCGCCGGGATCGGAATCCTTCAGGAACTTCTCGATCCGCTCCGGCTCCTCGGCCTCGCCGATCGCCGCGGACGCACGGCCCAGCGAGTAGAGCGAGCGCAGGAAGCCGCGGTTGGGTTCGTGCTCCCACGGGATGGGCCCGACGCCGCGCCAGCCATTGCGGCGCAGCGAGTCCAGGCCGCGGTGGTAGCCCACCCGCGAGTACGCGTAGGAATCGATGGTGCGGCCTTCGTTCCACGCCTCCTCGGCCAGGATGGCCCACAGGAGCGAGGACGTGGGGTGCTTCGCCACGAGGTCCACGGCTTCCTGGCCGAGCGCGAGGTGCTGATAGATCTCAGACTCGGCAGGCAGGAGCGTGGGCTCTGGACCCATCAGGTTCTTGCGGAACTCATCGGACATGGCTAGAAGGTCTTGCCGGTGGAGCCCAGCTGCTGGGCTGCCTCGACCACGCGGGCGGCCAGGCCGGCCTCGGCGGAGGCGCCCCAGACGCGGGGGTCATAGAGCTTCTTGTTGCCGACCTCGCCGTCGACCTTCAGCACGCCGTCGTAGTTGCGCAGCATGTGGTCCACAACCGGGCGGGTGTAGGCGTACTGGGTGTCGGTGTCGATGTTCATCTTGATGACGCCGTAGGAGACGGCGTCGGCGATCTCCTTGTCCGAGGAGCCGGAGCCGCCGTGGAACACGAGGTCGAACGGGTTGGCCTTGCCGATCTTGGCACCCACCTGCTCCTGGATGTCCTTGAGGATCTCCGGGCGGAGCTTGACGCCGCCGGGCTTGTAGACGCCGTGCACGTTGCCGAAGGTCAGCGCGGTGATGTAGCGGCCGTTTTCGCCGGAACCGAGCGCGTCGATGGTGGCCAGGGCGTCCTCGACCGTGGTGTAGAGCTTGTCGTTGATGGCGTTCTCGACGCCGTCTTCCTCGCCGCCGACGGTGCCGATCTCAACTTCGAGGATCATCTTGGCGGCCGCGGTGCGCTCGAGCAGTTCACGGGCGATCCGCAGGTTTTCCTGCAGGGTCTCGGCGGAACCGTCCCACATGTGCGAGTTGAAGAGGGGGTTGCGGCCGGCCTTTACCTCGGCCTCGGACGCGGCGAGCAGCGGAAGCACGAAGCCGTCCAGCTTGTCCTTGGGGCAGTGGTCCGTGTGCAGGGCGATGTTGACGCCGTAGTTCTTGGCCACCTCGCGGGCGAAGGCCGCGAAGCCCAGGGAGCCGGCAACCATGTCCTTGGTGGAGGCGCCGGACCAGTAAGCAGCACCGCCGGTGGAAACCTGGACGATGCCGTCGGACTCGGCCTCGGCGAAGCCGCGCAGGGCGGCGTTCAGGGTCTGGGAGGACGTGACATTGACAGCTGGGAAGGCGAAGCCGCCCGTCTTTGCGCGGTCGATCATCTCGGAGTAGATCTCTGGGGTTGCAATGGGCATGCTGACTCCTAAAGTGAATTTCGTCTACGGGCTGGTGATTCTGGAAGGAACCTCGTCGGCTACGAACCATCCTAGTCATTCCTGCGCCGCGGCCGTGTCTCCGGTCACTGTGCCCCTGTAACACTCGCGCCCCGGCGGTTCCGCCCTACGCCGTGAGCTCGCCGCGGCCCGGCCCGTGGCGCGCCCAGACTGCAGTTCGCGGCAGTGTGCGCGTCCGGCATTGCCGCGAACTGTCATCTCGCGCGCCAGCCCCGGCTCTCCAACGCTGCCCGGACCTTCCGGACGGCCGCGGGATGCTCGCCGGCAAGATCCAGCCGGGACACCCGCACCTCAAGCCACCCGCAGAACGCGGCGGTGTCCGCCCGCCGGATGTCTCGCAGGTATTGGTCTTCCCCGTTATGGTGTGCGCCCTCGTACTGGAGCGCGATGCGCCACTCGGGATAGGCGGCATCGGGCCAGAGCACCGGAGCGCCTGCTCCACCCCACACGACCAGGTTCAGGACCGGCTCGGGCAGGCCTGCATGAAGGAGCGCCAGGCGCAGCCGGGTTTCGGGCGGCGAGTCAGCCCCAACACGGATCAGTTCGACGGCGGCGCGGGCCTTGCGCACGCCCCTGCAGCCGGGATGTCGCGCCACCATGGCGCGCAACTCCTCGATGCCGCACAGGGGTTCGCGGGGCACGGGGAACTCGGGGCCGTGGGAGCACACCAGAGCATCACCCACCGCGACGAGTTCGTCCACACCCAGTGCCGAGGCCAGGTCCAGCCACGTCCTGGCGGGCGAGGTGAGCCGGGCGCCGTCGAGCTCCACCACCTCGTCCGGAAACAACGTCAACACATGCCCCACGACGTTGACCCGGCGGGGCGCGCTCAAGCCCCGTCGTCGTGCGAGATGGATACGCCAATCTTCCTCAAGCCGGCCCGGCAGTGGGGCCGCCCAGAGCCGCGCCGCGGATCCGAGGCTGAGCACGGACTCGTCGTCCAGCTCGGTGTAGGCCCGCATGGCCGCGGCGCCCGAGGGTGCAGCGTCCATGGGCAACCGGATCCCGCGTGAGACCGTAACGAGGTCCTGGGCTTGGGTGCGGGTGCGGGTGACGCCGGCCTTGTCGGCGGCGCGCAGCGAGAAGGAACCGGTGGTCAGATGAAGGGGAAGCGGTGCCCGGCGCATGGCCCATTGTGACCGTTTCGGCCGGGCGCCGTGAGCGTTTTCCACAGGTCGTTACCGCAGGCGCCATCGAGACTGCATTTCACGGCAATGTGAGGCGAAAACACTGCCGCGAAGTGCGTTCTCGCGGTGCGTTTCGGCGGACCGACCCTATCCCGGGAGCTGGCCGAATACGTGGCGGCGGATCCAGGCGTGCATCGCGATCGCGGCGGCGGAGGCGGCGTTGATGGACCGGGTGGAGCCGAACTGCTCGATCGACAGGGTGTCCACGGCCGCCTCGTGGACCTCGGGGGTCAGGCCCGGGCCCTCCTGGCCGAAGACCAGGACGCAGTCCCTGGGCAGTTCGTAGGTCTCCAGCGGGACGGAGTCCGGGAAGATGTCGATTCCGATGATCGCCAGCCCCTCCCCCTGGGCCCAGGCCACGAAGTCCTCCACGGTGGGGTGGTGGCGGACGTGCTGGTACCGGTCGGTGACCATGGCCCCGCGGCGGTTCCACCGGCGTCGTCCGATGATGTGGACTTCCTTGGCCAGGAACGCGTTGGCCGTGCGGACCACGGTGCCGATGTTCATGTCGTGCTGCCAGTTCTCAATCGCGATGTGGAAACTGTGACGCTTGGAGTCCAGGTCCGCCACGATCGCCTCGTGCTTCCAGTACCGGTATTGGTCGACGACATTGCGCCGGTCCCCGTCGGCCAGGAGGTCCGGATCCCAGTGCTCGCCCTGGGGAAGGTCGCCTTCCCAGGGGCCGACGCCGACCTCCGCCTTCGGTTCGGCCTCAGCCTCAGCCTCTGCCGCGACCGCCGGCTCCGCTGATGTCGCTGGCACAGGCGTTACGCCGGCGTCGCCGGGGATCTCGGGTTCAGTCACGCCTCAACATTAGACTGGGACCCAGGTAGCGGCACACTTACGGCGGAGGACACCATGGCAGATCAGCGCGACGAGCAGGCGACCGACTCAGGAGAGACCCGTTCCTATGCTTCGATGTACCGCAGCGGCCAGGAAATCGAGTGCTGGCTGACGGACATGGACGGCGTGCTGGTCCATGAGAACCAGCCCATCCCGGGCGCCTCAGAACTGATCCAGCGCTGGGTGGACACCTCCAAGCGATTCCTGGTGCTGACCAACAACTCGATCTTCACGCCCCGGGACCTCGCGGCGCGGCTGAGTTCTTCCGGTCTGGAAATCCCGGAGGAGAACATCTGGACCTCGGCGCTGGCCACCGCCCAGTTCCTCAAGGACCAGGTGCGCGGCTCGGAGTCGGGGAACCGCGCGTACACGATCGGTGAAGCGGGGCTCACGACGGCGCTCCACGAGGCGGGCTTCATCCTCACCGACCAGAACCCCGACTTCGTGGTGCTCGGCGAGACCCGCACCTACTCGTTCGAGGCCATCACCATGGCCATCCGGCTGATCCTGGCCGGGGCGCGCTTCATCGCCACGAACCCGGACGCCACCGGCCCGTCCAAGGATGGCCCCATGCCCGCCACCGGGGCCATCGCGGCGCTCATCACCAAGGCGACGGGCCGCGAACCGTACATTGTGGGCAAGCCCAACCCGATGATGTTCCGGTCGGCGATGAACCAGATCGACGCGCACTCCGAAACCACGGCCATGATCGGCGACCGCATGGACACCGACATCATCGCCGGCATGGAAGCGGGCCTGCACACGGTGCTGGTGCTCAGCGGCATCACGCACCGGGACGACATCGCCGCCTACCCGTTCCGGCCCAACCAGATCCTGAATTCCGTGGCGGACCTCAAAAACCAGATCTAGGCAAACCCCTCAGAACGCCGTCATCTTCCCGCCGCCGCCCGGCAGCGGGAAGAGCTCGTCCTGGAGTTTTTCGATGATGGGCCGGTAGATGAACGGGCTCCAGCCCGGGCTCGCGTGCTCCGGCCTGGCTCCGTCCGTACGCAGGTCATCCGAGACCATGTTGGCCTGGAAGGTCAGTGACCACGTGTCCCGCGCGGTCTCGTAGTCCACCGTCTTGTCCCGGGGGTTGCCGATGAACGCCATCTTTGTCCCGCCGAGCTTCCCCACGAAGCGGCTGGCCTCGAAGTGGTAGATGTAGGCCGATTCGGACTGGATCAGCACGCTGGAGGGCGCGATCGGCGAGAGCTGCTCCAGCGTCTGGTCCACGATCTGGCCCCAACTGCGTTCATCCTTGTGCAGCATCCGCTCGCTGAGCTCGTAGCCGCCGCGCAGCACTGTGGGGAAGCGGAACCCGCTCTCGTAAAGCAGCACCACGCCCTCGAACCAGCTCTGGTCCAGCACGTCATGCCGGCTCGCAGGGCTGGAGTCGAGCAGGATGAACGCCACTTCCACGCCGTGCAGCTCGCGCAGCCGGGCGGCCACCTGGGTTGCCACCATGCCGCCAAAACTGTGGCCGTAGAAGTAGAGCGTGGTGAGGTTGTGGGCGCGGGCGTGCTCGATCACGGCGATGACCACCTCGTCGATGTCCAGCCCCTCGTTGGAATATCCGACGGCGGCGAGCTGGCCCCGCTTGTTCAGGGACCCGCGCAGCGCGTTCAGGATCCACTGGGCCTCTTCCCAGCTCGTTTTGTAGCCGGGGAACAGGATCCAGCTGGCGTAGGGGAAATACCGTTCCGCGACGTCATCCGGTACTTCGATGATCCGGGTGGTCCGCCGCTCGGTCTGAACACGCCGGGTGAACAGCATGTCCGCCGCCAGCAGCGACGCGGACCCGGCGCCGATCAGGAACGTGCGACGTGAAACGCGTTTGAGTTCGACGGCGCGGCGGAGCAGGCGGGCCTCGGCAGAACCGGGGCCTCGCGGATGGTTCGGTTCCATCTCGGCCGGCACATCTCTACCGTATCCACGCACGGGCGGGGAAGAGAAACCGGTCCAAACGGCAGTCCCACAGGGCAGCAGCCTGGGCTCCCGTCGGCTCCGTTGCCGCCCGTTGACCGGCTAGGCAGGCTCGGCTTCGCGGCCGACCTCCCGGCGGCTGATCTCCATGCCGATCTCGTCATAGGTGGCCAGGAGTTCCGAACGGGCCATGTCAGTGGGGTCATCCAGCAGGCCGAACACAGAGTCGCTCGCGGCGAGGAGTTCGTCGTCGGAGTACCGGGTCAGCTGCCGAGTGCCGGAGGGGTCGACCGAGGCCAGGAACTCTCCGGACATGTCCAGGGTGGGCAGCGCGCCGGAATCATCGCCTCGCGGGGTCAGTTCCAGGGAGACGCCGCCGGGGGCGGTCATGCCGGCGATTTCCTGGCCGGCGCTCCCGCCGTCGACCGCGTTGAGGTCGTTGCGCAAGCCCGAGAGCGCCGCCGATTCGACGACGGCGGCCAGGCCGAGGTCGACGCGGATGTGCGAGTTGATCCCCATGCGGCGAACGCGCTGGATGATGTGCATCAGGGAGGGGCGGGAGGCTTGCGTGAGGCTCCCCCGGACAATGATCCGGACGACGTCGGAAACGACATCGAGTTTGACGTGGGCTTGCAGCGACTGGTCCATAGGTACTCCAAAGAAGGGTGACTATGGCCGACGGCTCAACCGCACCCAGCGTATCCCCGCCTGTGGCTGCGCACAAGTCATAGGCGGCTTCCGGTTCAGGCTGGCTGTCGCCGGCCCGGCTCTTCGTAGTGCGTCCGGGTTACCGTTCCGCCGACAGACTGCACCAGGGATGCGGCGATATCGCGCAGTTTGACGTTGCCGTTGCTGGACGCGTCGGTGAGGATCCGGACCGCCGTTTCCTGGTCGCAGCGGTTCTGCGCCATGACGATTCCGATCGCCATGTCGATGACGGTCCGGGATTCGAGCGTGGCCCGCAGGTTGGTGGCGCTGTCCGTGTGCAGCGAGAACCGGACGGCCAGCCGCAGCGCCTGGGAGATTTCGCGGGTGTAGCCGCGGGCCCGGGCCGCTACGTCGCCGTCGAACTTGCGCGGGACATCGGAGTAGAGGTTCAGCGCCGCCTGGGCTTCGCCCTGGAGGTGGAAAGGCACCGAGAGCACCGAGCGCAGGCCGTGCGAGGCGACGGCGGCGGCGTAGTCGGGGCCCCAGCGGTCCTCCTCGAAGAGGTCCGGGACGTAGACTTCCCGTTCCTCCTTGGCCGCGGTCAGGCACGGGCCTTGGGACAGCGAGTACTGGATCTCGTCCACTTCGCGGGCGGAGTCACTGCTCCACCCGATCGTGGCGGCCTTGCGGTCCCGCAGCAGCGTGATTCCGCACAGGGCGTCGTCGCCGGAGCCCGCCACCTGGTGTGCGGAAAAACGTGCGAGTTCGTTCAGGAATTCTTCGAAGTCCGCGCTGTCCAGGATCAGGTTCTGGATCTGGTCGACCGTGCCGATCGACACGTCGGCGCCCTGGCCTTCGGCGCCCAGATTCGCACCGCTGATCAGGGACTTATCGGACGGGAGCATGGCGCGTGTTCTCCAGGTGAAATGGAACGGACGGTATTCGACAAATGATAAATCACGGCCTATCCACCGTCCACCCGTCCGGGCTAAGGCGATCCGCCTAGCTCAGGCCCAGCTCGTCCTTGCCGAAGGCGAAGAGGTACGGAACACCGGCTTCGGCTTCGATCTTTTCCTTGGCCCCCGTGTCACGGTCCACGATCACGGCGACGGCCACCACGTTGCCGCCGGCCTTCCGGACGCCCTCGACGGCGGTCAGCGCGGAACCGCCGGTGGTTGACGTGTCTTCCAGGACCAGGACCTTGCGTCCCTCCACCGAGGGACCTTCCACCTGGCGGCCCATGCCGTAGGACTTCTGCGCCTTGCGGACCACGAATGCGTCCACCGGGCGGCCGGCGTCGACGGCGGCGTGCATGACGGCTGTGCCCACCGGGTCTGCCCCCATGGTGAGCCCGCCGGCGCACTCGAAATCGATCCCGGCGTCCTCCAGCAGCGAGAGCATGACTTGTCCCACCAGTTTGGACGCCTCGTGGTGCAGGGTGATGCGGCGCAGGTCGATGTAGTAGTCCGCTTCCGCGCCGCTGGAGAGGATGACCTTGCCGCGGACCACGGCCAGTTCCTTGATCAGTTCCAGGAGGCGGGCACGGGCAGCGGCAGCGTCGGCTGCGAAGTCACGGGTGGCAGTCATGGGTCCCAGTTTAGTGGCTGGGCTGCCGCTGGTTCCCAGCCGGAGCCCGTGTGACGGCGCAGGGCCGGCGCAGTACAGCCAGGGCTAGGGTTGGGCTTCCGCTCGCCGCGCGAAGGCTGGTGCGTGCTCGGGGCGCGGCCCAAAGGCGATGAAGCGCGGAATGATGGTCCGGACCGCCGGAACACGGCGGGCGATGAAGAGTGCCGCGGCCGGGAACTTCGTCCGCTTTCCGGTCATGATCGGGGCGAAGATCGCGCGTTGCATGATCCGTTGGACGGTCTGCACGATGACGGTGGGCAGCCGCCGTCGCCGTTCGACTTTCTCCAGGTCTGCCGTGGTCACACGGCCCCGGAGCAGCGCGGGGGCGAGGTACTCCGCGGCGGCCGCAGCGTCCTGGATGGCGAGGTTGATGCCGACGCCGCCGGCCGGGGACATCGCATGCGCGGCGTCCCCGATGCACAGCATTCCGTTGATGTGCCACGAGTGCAGCCGGTTCAGCCGCACGTCCAGCCAGTGGAGGTCATCGAGGGATTCGATGGCGTCGACGCGGTCCGCAAGGTCAGGGCGGAGCGCCGCGACCCGCCGTCGGAAGCCCTCGACGCCTTCCGCGCGGATCCGCGCGTCGGTGCCCTTGGCGGCGAGGTAGCCCATTTGGTAGTAGTCGGTGCGGAACAGAGCCAGCAGCGCCTCGCCGGGGCCGAACGCCGGCACCAGGCCCGCCACCTCACCCGTTTCGGAGGGATAGCGGGGCAGCCGGAACCACCAGGTGTCAAAGGGCACCGGGAACTCTTTGGGCGCCATCCCGGCCGCGGTCCGCAGCGCGGAATGGCGGCCGTCGGTGGCCACCACCAGGTCGGCCAGGAGTTCGTCCTGTGTGCCGTCCGGGGTGCGGAAGCGGACTCCCCGGACGCGGCCCCCGTTGCGTACCAGGCCGGTGGCGGTATGGCTCATGAGCAGCGTGAACCCCGGCTCCTGGGCCGCGGCGGAAGCGAGGAAGTTCAGGAAATCCCATTGCGGCATCATGGCGATGTAGTTGTACGGCGGCGGCAGGGCATCAAAGTCGCCCATGGTCACGGGCGGGCCGCCCGCGACCGGGAAAACAACATTCTTCAGGCGGCTCTGCGGCAGCCGGCGAAATTCCTGGCCGAGGCCGAGTTCGTCAATGAGCCGGATGGTGGACGGGTGCACGGTGTCGCCGCGGAAGTCGCGCAGGAAATCCGCGTGCTTCTCCAACACCGTCACCCGCACCCCGGCCCGGGCCAGCAGCAGGCCCAGCATCATCCCCGCGGGGCCGCCGCCCACCACCGCGCATCCGGTCTTCTCCATGGCCTCACGGTACGCCTGCCCGGGGTGCCGCGGGAGGGGGTATTCGCGGCGCATCCTGGTTGGCGCTACGCAAAATATCCTGCGCTACGGGAATCCCCGTAGCGCAGGATATTTTGCGCAGCGGCCGTTAGGAAACGCCGCGTCAGAGCCGGGTGTCGAAGGAGTCGCAGAAGACGTTCTCGTTGAACGTGCCCTGGAACGCCGACTTGCCCTGGATCTTCTCGATCGCGGCCCGGATGGCCTCCGGAGTGCCCGCGTGGGCGTGGATGGCTGTCCTCACCATCGGCACGTCAATGAGGTGGTTGGGCTGGTTGAGCGAGACGAAGACGGTGGGGACTTCCGTGACGTACCAGGGAATCTCGGCCGCCATGGGCGTGGACCACTTGATCCGGATCGCCGCTTCCTGGGCGAAGCCCTTGACATTGGCGAATACGAACGCGGCGTCGTACTTCTGCGCATAGTCCCCGGTGGCTTCCTCGGAGATGACTGACATGAAGTTGACCCCGGTCTCGCCGGCGGCCTCGCGCTGATCGGCCGTCTTGAAGACGTGGACTTCAAAGCCGGCCTTTTCGAGCTCGTCCCGGACAACGTCCAGGTAGGCCAGCGGATCCGCCCGGGTGAAGTCCGACCCGCCGGAGATGCCGTAGAGCCGGATGCGCTTGTGGGTCTGCGGCGTGATGGGCAGGTTGCCGGCGGTGTCCTTGACCAGGGTGACGGTCTTGTCGGCGATCTGCGCGGCAACCTCCCGGTGGGCCGGGCTCCCGATCAGCTGCAGGGCTTCGGCCGGCGGGACGAGGGATTCCCGCGCGGCCCTGTGCAGCCCGAGCGAGGCTTTCAGGCCCAGGATCCGGCGCAGGGCGTCAAGCAGGCGGGCCTCCGTGATGACCCCGGATTTGTAACCCTCCAGCA
The DNA here is from genome assembly GCF_052115605.1 of Arthrobacter sp. 2MCAF15. Taxonomy (NCBI): domain Bacteria; kingdom Bacillati; phylum Actinomycetota; class Actinomycetes; order Micrococcales; family Micrococcaceae; genus Arthrobacter; species Arthrobacter sp. 2MCAF15. The sequence goes on from NZ_JBFRGZ010000003.1 coordinate 160,563, forward strand.
TGTAACCGAAGTCCTCGGCCGGGTTCCGGAAGAACAGGAACATGTCACAGCCGGCCGCGATGGTGGCCGGGACGAGCTCGCTGCGCTTCATGGCCTGCGTGAGGCCGATCATCTGGGACGCATCGGTGAGGATGAGCCCGTTGAAGCCGAGCTCGCCGCGGAGCAGGTCCTGGAGCAGTTCCGGTGCCAGGGTGGCGGGCAGGATGTCCGCCGCCGCCATCCCGGGCCGGAAATGCCGTGACAAGTCCGGTGCACCGATGTGCCCGATCATGATCGACTGCACGCCGTGGCCGATCATCTCCCGGTACACGTGACCGTAGGTCTTGTTCCACTCCTCGTAGCCGAGGGTGTTGTAGGAGGTGACCACGTGCTGGTCGCGCTCGTCCATGCCATCGCCGGGGAAGTGCTTCATGGCGCAGACTGTGGGCGATTCGCTGATGCCGTCGAAGTATTCCTTGGCCCGTTCCACCACGATCTCCGGGGTGTTGCCGAAGGACCGGGTGGAGACCACGGTGTTGCGCCAGTTGTAGTGGATGTCCACGATCGGCGCGAAGGCCCAGTTGCAGCCCAGCGCAGCGGTCTCCACACCGGCGACACGACCCATCTGGCGGGCGATGTTCTTGTCCGGGTGGGAGCCCGCCTGCAGGTGGGTCGAGACGAACGTCCCGTCATCGCAGCTTCCGGCCCCGCCCATTTCGGGGTTCGACGCGACCAGCAGCGGCACCCGGGTCTTGGACTGCGCGTAGCGGATGTGTTCCTGCACGGCGGCCGACGGCCCCGGCCGGTACCGCATGCCGCCTACGTGGTACTGCTCCAGGATCCCGTCGAGGTATTCCGGGGCGTAGTCGTTGTTGTGGTTGATGAACAGCTGGCCGATCTTTTCCTCGAGCGACATGCCGGCGATGGTGGACTCCACCCACGCGATGGCGTCGTCGTCGAGGTTGAACGGCGCGGACTGAAGGTCGACGGCGAACGTTCCGGCGACGGGAACTGCTGCCGGGGCCGAGGCCCCAGCAGTCGCCCCGGGCCGGTCCGCGACGCCGGCGAGGGCGGCGGCGACGACGTGTTCCACCGGGCCTGCGATGTCCACGAGGGTCCCGGCCTCGTCGGCTTCGAGCGGCTCGAGCGTGGCGAGCTGGGAGTCGAGCAGCGCGGCCGGCATGAAGTGGCCGGAGCGGCCCTCGATCCTGCCGCCGAGCACGTCCCTGCTGCCGTGCAGATGCAGGAAGACGGTCTCGGGCGCCTGGGCACGGATCGCGTCGCGGTAGCTGCGCTTGAGCGCGGAGCAGGCCAGCACCAGGCCGGCGGGCCCGGCGGCGGCGAGTTCGGCGCCCACGGTGGCAAGCCATGGCCAGCGGTCCTCGTCCGTCAGTGGCGTTCCGGCTGCCATCTTGGCGACGTTCTCCACGGGGTGGAGGGAGTCGCCGTCGAGGAAGCGGACGCCGAGTTCGCGCGCTACGAGGTCGCCGATGGTGGTCTTGCCGCAGCCAGAGACACCCATCACCACGATGTGGCGGCCGGCAACGGCGGCCTCCAGATGGCCTGTCGTGGCCTGGTCCTTGGTCATGCCCGGTTTACCAGTCATGGACGGTGCCGTCGACGAGGCGGTTGTAGGGCAGGTAGGCCTGCTGGTACGGGAAGGCGGCGGCGGCTTCGGCGTTGAATTCGACGCCGATGCCGGGCTTGTCGCCCGGGTGAAGGTAGCCGTCCTTGAAGGTCATGGACTGTTCGAAGACCTCGTTGGTCTTGTCCGAGTGCTGCATGTATTCCTGGATGCCGTAGTTGTGGATCGCCAGGCCGACGTGCAGCTGCGCGGCGAACCCGACCGGGGAGATGTCGGTGGGGCCGTGGAAGCCGGACTTGATCTGGTACTGCGCGGCGAAGTCCATGACCTTCTTCAGCGGGCTGATGCCGCCGAAGTGGGTGGAGGCGGCCCGGACGTAGTCGATCAGCTGTTCCTTGATGATGGTCTGGTAGTCGTAGACGGTGTTGAAGATTTCACCGATGGCCAGCGGGGTGGTGGTGTGCTGGCGGACCAGCCGCAGCGCTTCCTGGTTCTCCGCCGGGGTGCAGTCCTCGAGCCAGAACAGGTCATAGGGTTCCAGCGCCTTGCCGAGCTTGGCGGCCTGGATCGGAGTCATCCGGTGGTGTCCGTCGTGCAGGAGCGGGATTTCCGGGCCGAACTCGTTGCGCACGGCCTCGAATACGGAGGGCAGATGGCGGAGGTAGGCGCGGGTGTCCCAGTCCTCTTCCTGCGGGAACGCCCCGCGGCCGGCGGGCTCGTAGTCGTAGCGTTCACCGGAGGCCTGGGCCTGGGCAGCGACGCCGTAGACGGCCTTGATGCCCGGGACCGCGGTCTGGATCCGGATGGACTTGTAGCCCAGTTCCAGGTGCTCCCGGACGGAGTCGAAGAGGGAAGGCAGGTCCGCGCCGGAGGCGTGGCCGTAGGCGCGCAGTCCGTTGCGGGACGCCCCGCCCAGGAGCTGGTAGACCGGCATCCCGGCGACCTTGCCCTTGATGTCCCACAGCGCCATGTCGACGGCGGCGATCGCTGCCATGGTGACCGGGCCGCGGCGCCAGTACGAGGACCGGTACAGGAACTGCCAGGTGTCCTCGATCCGGTGCGGGTCCTTGCCGATCAGCAGCTGCGCGACGTGCTCCTTCAGGTACGCGGCGACCGCGAGCTCCCGCCCGTTCAGGGTCGCGTCGCCGATCCCGGTCACACCGTCATCGGTGGTGATCCGCAGGGTCACGAAGTTCCGGGAGGGGCTGGTCACGAAGACTTCAGCAGCAATGATTTTCACAACAGGTCCTTTTCTGGTCTTTCGGGGTGTCTTAGTTGCTGGGCGCCAGCGGAGCGGCGTCGGCGGAAACGGCATCGGTGTCGGCGCCGGCGTCAGCGTCAGCCGAAACGGTGTCGTCGCCGCGGCGGGCCTGGATCTCGGTGAGGATCCGGGCGTGCATGGCGTCGGTGAGCGTGTACTTGGCCATCACGATCACGGCCAGGATGGTCATGACCGCCGGCAGAAGGCCGGCCGCGATCTGGATGCCGAAGACGGCGTCGGCGGTCTGGACGGCGCCGGACTTGTAGCCGCCCAGGGCCAGTGCGTAGGCGGCGAGGGCACCGCCGACGGCCTGACCGGTCTTGCGGGTGAAGGAGAACAGTGCGTAGGTGATGCCCTCGGTCCGGACCCCGGTCTTCCACTCGCCGTACTCGACAGTGTCGGCTTCCAGTGCCCACACCACGATGTTGACCGCGAGCACGCCCACGAGGCTGATCACCAGGCCGCTGAAGCCGACCAAGGCCTGGCTTGCGGGGGTGAAGAAGATGATGGCGCCGCCAATTACCGTGAACAGCGAGGAGAAGATGTAGACCCGCTTCTTGCCGATGGTCCGGACCAGCCTGGGCATGAATCCGGCCAGCACGAAGGTCAGACCGAGCTGGATGATGGACAGCACCGGGTACAGGTCCAGCCGGCCCAGGACATCGCGGAGGTAGTACAACTGCACGGAGGTGAGGGCCAGGTAGCCGGTCAGGAAGAAGAAGGAGCTCACGCACAGCATGAGCAGCGGCCGGTTGCCCTTGAGCGTATCCATGCTCTGCTTGAACGTGACGTTGGGGACTGCGCGGTGGACGCGTTCCTTGGCGGTCAGGAAGGTGAAGAGGTACAGGCCCGCCCCGATAACGACGAAGGCGATGGTGATGGCGGTGAACGTGCCCTGCAGGTCGGCGCCGGGCTTGATCAGCGGAGCCACAAAGATGCCCAGGGCGGAGCCGACCAGCAGCCCGCCGATCATCCGGGCGGAGCCCAGCTTGGCGCGCTCCCCCGGGTCCTGGGTCATGGCGCCGGCCAGCGAGCCGTAGGGGATGTTGACCAGGCTGTAGGCCAGGCCCAGGGCGGCGTACGTGACGTAGGCGTAGAGCAGGGTGCCGGATTCCCCGAGCTGGGGAACGGAGAAGGTGGCGACGCTCAGGAGGAGCAGCGGGATGGAGCCGAACATGATGAACGGGCGGAACTTGCCGAACCGTTTGCTGTAGGTCCGGTCCACGACGCGGCCGGCGAAGACGTCGGCGAAGGCGTCGAAGATCCGCACCACCAGCAGCAGGGTGCCGGCGGCCGCGGCCGAGATCCCGGCCACGTCTGTGTAGTAGACGAGGAGGAACATCGTGGCGGTGGTGAAGGCGAGATTGTTGGCGGCATCGCCGGCGCCGTAGCCGACGATGCTGAGCTTGGAAAGCTTTTTCATGTGATTGGGCTCCTTTACCCGGTGCCGGACCTGGGTCCGGCGAAAAAGTGTGCGTTAAGGCCTACGCCTCGGGGGTGGTGTTCTTGGTGCCAGCCAGTGCCGTCCACCGTTGGCGCAGGGCATAGGCGGCGGGTTTGGGCCGCCTGTCCCGGGTGAAGACGCCCTTCTTGTTGCCGTCCACGCGCATGATGCCGTTGGAGGTCTGGAAGTCCGCGAAGTTCCAGACCTGTTCGCCCACCATGGCGTCCACGCGGTCGAAGACCCGGTGGTACATGGCCAGGAACGCGGCCTGGTATTCCTCGCTCCAGGGCTGTTCATAGATGGAGTGGAAGCCGGGCATGGTGTCCGGCCCGTACTCGGTCATGATCATGGGCTTGCCGTACTTGGCTTCCCACTCGCGCAGTTCCTTCTCGAGGGCCTGCTCGGCGGTTTCGAGGTCGCCGTTGTTGAGGTACCAGCCGTAGTAGCGGTTGAGCATGATGACGTCGAAGAGGTCCCCGAGCAGTTCCTTGTCCGGGGTGTCGAACATGACGTTGACGTAGCCGACGGGCCGGGTGGGGTCCAGGCTGCGGGTCAGTTCCACGAGGGGGGCGAAGTATTCGCGGGCGCCCTCTTCGGAACCGTTGGGTTCGTTGGCGATCGACCAGATCACCACGGAGGGGTGGTTCTTGTCCCGGGCGACGAGTTCGGAGATCGCCTGCCGGTGGTTGGCGGCGGTGTTGGCGTCCACTCCGCCCTCCTCGTAAGTCTTCTTGGCGATGCCGCCAAAGACGGCGCCGAAGCCCAGGTGCAGCCCGACGGCGGCGGTCTCGTCGATCACCACGATGCCGTGCCGGTCGGCGAACTCCATGACTTCCTCGGCGTAGGGGTAGTGCGAGGTGCGGAAGGAGTTGGCGCCCACCCAGTCCAGGAGCTGGAAATCGTTGACCATCTGGGCGTTGCTGTGGCCCTTGCCAATGGCCACGTGATCCTCGTGCATGCCGAAGCCGGTGAAGTAGAACGGTTCGCCGTTGATGAGGAATTCCTTGCCGCTGATTTCGACGGTGCGGACGCCGACCGGCAGGGTGTAGCTGTCCAGCAGCTGGCCGGCGTCGCGGATTTCCGCGGTGAGGCTGTACAGGTAGGCGGCGCCGGGCTTCCACAGCACGACGTCGGCGATGCTCAGTGTGCCGGTGGCGCCCTCGGCGCGGGCGACCTCGGCGCCGTCGGCGTCCCGGAGCGATACGGTGACCGATTCGCTGCCGGTTCCGCCGGCGGTGCCGACCGTGTAGTCGACGCTGCCCGTGGTGCCTTCGAATCCGGTGACGACAGTGATGTCATCGACCGTTACGGCCGGGGTGCTGAACAGCCAGATGCTGCGGTGCAGGCCGGCGTAGTTGTAGAAATCGTGGAGGTAGCTCTGCTGGCGGCGGCCGTCCCCGGTGACGGTGATGGTGCCGGGCGGGATGGTGGCCTGGGTGAGCTCGTTGTTGACGGAGATCGTGAGGCGGAAGCTCTGGCCGGGGGTGACGTGCTCGGTGATGTCCGCGCTGAACGGCATGTAGCCGCCGGTGTGCTGGGCCACCAGGGTGTCATCGACCCACACCATGCCCTCGTGCGTTGCCGAGTCGAGGCGGACGTGGATCCGCTCCCCGGCCCAGCCGCGCGGGACGCGGACCTCGCGCTGGTACCAGACGTAGCCCACGTGGTCGCGGACGGCCTTGTCGGGGAAGACGTCGTTGTAGCTGGCCGGAACGCCCATTTCCAGGGCCGAGTCCAACGGCGCCTTGAACCATTCGTCCCGGTGGCCGGAGCGGTCAAAGTCCACCTTGAAGCGGTACAGGCCGTCGAGGTTGACGATCTCGCGGGTTTCACTGGCCTGGGGCTTGAGCATCGTGGGAATTCCTTACGCATCGTTGCGGGGGCGGGCCTTCCGGTTGGGCCGACTGTGCCGGCGAGCCATCCGGTGGCCCCATTCGTCTGGATGTAATCCTAGTCACTTGGCAATCATTTGGCAAGCGGTTGCCATAAAAATTTAGTTGAAAGTTTTGGAAACACTGCTGCCCGGCTCCCCGTGACCGGGAGCCGGGCAGCAGTGCATGCACGGAGGGCGCTACAGGGAGACAGCCCGCTCCCCGAACGTTCCGCACAGGTCTTCAATGAGGTCCACGACGGCTCCGTCAGCGGCCAGGGCCGGATCCACCAGGGCAAGCAGGGCCCGTATCCGCTGGGTGCCGGCGAGCCGGTTGGCTGCGGCCACTTCCTCGGCCAGGGGGTCCTGGAACGCGTCGGAGGCGGCGCCGTAGTCCATCCAGGCGGCGATCATGAGTGCGGCGGCCGCGCCGGACCGGCCCGCGGCGCGCTCTGCCCGCAGGACGGGAACCGCGCGCATCCGCAGCTTGGTGCTGCCGTCCATCGCGATCTGTGCGAGGTGGTGGGCAATCCTGGCGTTGCTGAACCGCTGCAGCAGGGCGGCGCGGTAGGCCAGGATCTGCAGTTCCGCGGCAATGGCTTCGGTCCCGGACAGGTTCGCTTCCGCCTCGTCCCAGAACTTTTCGACAGCCCGCAGGCACAGCGGGTCCGCCAGGGCCTCGGCCACGGTGGTGTGGCCGCGGAGCTGGCCGGCGTAGGCCAGCAGCGAGTGCGCGCCGTTCAGGAGCCACAGCTTGCGGTTCTCGTACGGCTCGATCTCCGCCACGAAGACGGCGCCGGCGTCTTCCCAGCGCGGCCGTCCGGCGGGAAAATCCCCACTGAGCACCCAGTTGGAGAAGGGCTCGGCCACCACGGGCGAGGTGTCGCGGTAGCCGCAGGCGGACTGGACGGCGGCCATGTCCGCGGCGGTGGTCCGCGGTGTGATGCGGTCCACCGAGGTGCCGACGAAGCTGACGTTGGCGTCGATCCATCCGGCCAGGTCCGCGTCCCACGCCCCGGCCATGCCCACTACGGCGTTGTGCGCCACGGTGCCGTTGTTGGAAAGGTTGTCGCAGCAGACGACGGCGAGGGGTCCGGCGGCTGCCGACCGGCGGGAGGCCAGTGCCAGCACCAGCCGGCCCAGCGGCGTCGTCGGGTTGCCGCCGCCGGATGCCAGCAGCGCCAGGTCCGCGGCGACGTCGGGTGCGGTGCGGTCAAGCTGCCCGTCGGCGCGGAGCCGGTACGCCGCCTCGGTGATGGTGAGGGTGATCACCGCGGTGGCCGGTGCGGCGACCAGGTCCGCGAGGCGCTGCACGTTGGCGCCGTCCACGGCCTCGACGATGCTGCTGACCACGGCGAAGGAGTCGCCGTCGTCGGCGCGGTTCACCACGGTGTACAGCCCGTCCTGTTCGGCCAGCGCCAGCGCGGCGTCGGGGCGGCGGCCGGTGAAGGCCGCGATGCCCCAGTCCGCGGCGTCGGACGCCTGGTGGGTGTACCAGGCCTGGTGCGAGCGGTGGAAGGCGCCCAGTCCCAGGTGGATGATCCGCACGGGTGCCTTGGCGGAGGGCCGCAGGCTGCGGTTCAGTTGGGGAAGGTCCATGGCGGGCTCCACCTCGGATTCGGGTGCGGATGTCATTTCGGTGCTCACAGCTTGAAGACCCTCCGCGGCGAGCCGTCCACGATGTCGACGATCAGTTCATGGGCGCGGTCCTCGCTGACGCGGTGTTCGGCGACCAGCCGTGCCAGGAAGGAGGCCTCGATCCGGCGGGAGGCGTCGTGGCGGGCGGGGATGGAGCAGAACGCGCGGGTGTCATCGATGAAGCCGGACGAGCGGGAGAAACCGGCGGTTTCGGTCACGGCGGAGCGGAAGCGCAGCATGGCGTCCGGGGCGTCCAGAAACCACCACGGGGCACCGAGGTAGACCGAGGGGTAGAAGCCGGCCAGCGGCGCGAGTTCGCGGGAGAACACGGTCTCGTCCATGGTGAAGAGCACCAGGTGGAAGTCCTTGGCGGTGCCGAAGTCCTGCAGCACCGGGCGGATGGCCTCGGTGTAGTTCACGGCAAACGGGATGTCGTGGCCGGTGTCCGGGCCGAACTTCTCGAACGTGGGCTCGTGGTGGTTGCGGAACGAACCCGGGTGGATGGTCATGACCAGGCCGTCCTCCACGGACATCCGTGCCATCTGGTACATCATGTGGGCCTCGAAGTCCTCGCGGTCCTGCGCCGTGGCCCGGCCGGCGCGGGCGCGGTCGAACAGCCTGGCGGCGTCGGCGGCGTCGAGCTTGAGCGTCGCGGGGGTGCGGACGCCGTGGTCGGCCGAGACAGCGCCGTGCTCCACGAAGTAACGACGCCGGTTCTCCAGGGCGGTGATGTAGCCGGCATAGCCGGTGGCGCCGTCGCCCGCTGCCGCGATGAGCCGGTCCACGTTCGCGGACCACGTGGGGTGCGCGATGTTCAGGTAGGCGTCCGGGCGGAAGGTGGGCAGGACGCGGCCGTGGAACGTGGGATCCTCGGCGATCGCCCGGTGGCTGGCGAGGCTGTCCAGGGGGTCATCCGTGGTGGCCAGCACCTCGATGTTGAAGTCCTTGAACAGCTGGCGGGGCCGGAAGCCGGGTTCCAGCAGCTTGGCGGAGATCGCGTCGTAGCTGGCGTCGGCGGTCTCGGCACTGATCTCCTGCCGGAGGCCGAAGACGCTGTCGAACTGGGTGCGGAGCCAGTAGCCGGAGGCCGTCCCGTCGAACAGCGGCCAGGCTTTGCAGAACTCGCGCCAGACCGTGCGGGAGTCCGCTTCCGCGGCAGCCGAACCCCTCAGCCGGTCCAGCGGGACGCCGCTGGCGTGGATCAGCCGGGTGACGTAGTGGTCCGGGCTGACCAGCAGCGCTGCCGGGTCCGGGAAGGGGGTGTTGTGCTCGATGACGGCGGCGTCAACGTGCCCGTGCGGGGAAATGATGGGGAGGTCCTGGACGCGCTGCAGGAGGTCCCGCGCAATGCTGCGCGTTCCGGGATCCGCGGGCAGGAGCCGGTCTGGGTTGGCGGCAATCGACTGTGACATAGATCAATGGTCCGGCTTGACTTAGGCATTTGTCAACCGGTTGCCATTAATTGCCATCAAGTTGCGGATGACTGCGGCGGTAGGTCTAGCCCGCGGGCAGCAGCCGTCCGCTCGAGCCCCGGAGCACCAGCTCGGTCTCGACGCGCAGCGTGGGCGCAGGCGCTGCCGTGCCGTGCGGGTGTTCGCCGTGCAGGCGATCCAGCAGCAAGGTGGCGGCGCCGGAGCCGCACTCCCCCAGCGGCGAGCGCACGGTGGTGAGCGGCGGCGTGGTGAAATCGGCCCCGAAGATGTCATCGAAGCCCACGATGCTGATCTGGTCCGGGATTACCAGGCCGGCGGCCTGGAGTTCCTGCATGAGGCCGATGGCCAGGAGGTCGTTGTAGGTCAGCACCGCTGTGGCGCCGCTGGCGCGGACGTCGCGCGCCACCTGGCGGCCGCCGTCGACGGTGGGTTTGCTGGATTCCAGCCGCACGGCCTCGAGCCGGGACCATTCGCAGGCGGCCTGCACGCCTTCCCAGCGGCGCGCGGACATCCAGGACTGCGATGGCCCGGCAACAAAGGCAACCTTGTGGTGCCCGTTGGCGGCCAGGCTGCGGACAGCCTCGCTGATGCCCTTGTTCACGTCCGGGACCACGCACGGCACGCCGTCGACCTCGCGGTTGATGACCACCACGGGCTTGTCCCGGGCGATGGCCCGGATGTGGTCGTCGTCCATGCGGGGGCTGGCAAGGATGAGCCCGTCCACGGTGGCCATCATCCGGCGTGCCGCCGTCAGCTCGGTGTCCGCGGACTCGGCAGACTCGGCCAGGACCAGCGTGTAGTCCCGCAGCGTGGCGGTCGTTTCCGCCCCGCGGATGATGTCGAAAAAGGTGGGGTTGGTGATGTCCGCGACGATCAGGCCGAATGTGTTGGTGCGGCCGGTGGGCAGGGCGCGGGCGAACGGGTTGACCTGGTAGTTCAGCTCGGCGGCGGCGTCCTCGATGAGTTTCTGGGTCTTGGCGCTGACCCGGCCGGGCTTGCTGAGCGCCCGGGAGACGGTGGAGGGATTGACGCCGGCAACCTTGGCGATGTCGTAGATGGTGGCGCTGGACTTTCCCGCACGGGAGGGCTTTTTGGCCGGAGCTGCCGATGCGGCCGCGGCCGGGGTCTTGGGTTCAGTCACCGCCCCATCCTAACGAGCATCAGCCCAACTAACTGGCAGCAGGGGCCGTTTTGAGCGCTCAAAACGGCCGCAGCTGCCAGTCAGTTGGGCGGGGTGTGCCTAGGCGCGCTCGGGGAACTTGCCTTCGTCCACGATGCGCTTGTTCAGCTCGGCGAGGAAGACGTCCTCGTCGAAGTCCAGCGCCACCTCCGTGCCGGTCCAGCTGGAGAGGTGGATGGCGTTGGCCAGGCGGACACCCTTGATGCCGTCCGATCCCGGGGCCAGCAGCGGTGTGCCGTCCAGGATGTTGGCGGCGAAGTTCTCCAGGACACCGGCGTGCTGCGCCCCCCAGGCGGACTCGAACTCTAGGACTTCGGTGGTGTAGAACTCCGCCGTGTCCATCTGGCCCATGAAGAGCTTGAGGACATCGCCCATGTCCAGGCTCTCACTGAGTTCGCGCTCGGGCTTGTGCAGTCGGGTCACCGTGGCGGTCTTGGAGTTCTCGACCACGATCTTGCCCTGGTCGCCCAGGATCTCGAAGCGGTCGGTGCCCACGAGGTCGTGCGTGGCAGTCACGAAGACGCCCGTGGCGCCGTTGCCGTAGTCCACGACGGCGGTGACCTCGTCCTCCACGGCGATGTCGCGGCGGAAGCCGTAGGCAACTTTGGAGTAGACGGACTTCGGCACGCCGCAGATCCACTGCCAGAGGTCCAGCTGGTGCGGCGCCTGGTTGACCAGCACGCCGCCGCCCTCGCCGCCCCACGTTGCGCGCCATTCGCTGGAGTTGTAGTAACCCTGGGGGCGCCACCAGTTGGTGATGATCCAGTTGGTGCGGCGGATGGCGCCGATCTCGCCGTTGTCGACGATCTCCTTGAGTTTCTGGTACAGCGGGTTGTTGCGCTGGTTGAACATGATGGCGAAGGACAGTTCGGGCTTGCTGGCGGCGAACTCGTTGAGCTCCTTGACCTGCTTGGTGTACACGCCGGCCGGCTTTTCCACGAGGGCGTGGATGTTGCGCTTGAGGGTCTCGATGCCCATTTCCGGGTGCAGGAAGTGCGGCACGCACGTCACGACGGCGTCGACGTCGCCGCTTTCCAGCATGGCGATGTAGTCCTCGTGGAAGGGCGCGTCAGGGTACTGGGAAGCGGCCAGCTCCTTCTTGGCGGGATCGGTGTCGCAGATCGCGCCGATCACCATGTTCGGGACTTTTCCTTCGGTGATCAGCTTGGCGTACAGGCCGCCCTGCTGGCCCAGGCCGATGATGCCGAGGCGTACTTTCTTGCTCATGTGGTGATTCTCCGTAGTTATTGGGGGTGGTCTAGAAAAGGTTCGAGTGGCCCATGGCCACGAGGTTGTCGTAGGAGGTCTGCAGGGCGTCCCACACGGTGCGCCCGTAGAGCTCGTCCTGCTCCACCAGCAGGTAGCGGGCACCGGCGGCCTGCGCGGCGGGAATGATGGACGGGAAGTCCAGGTTGCCTTCGCCCACTTCGGCGAACTGGACCACGTTCTTGAACTCGGCCATGAAGCCCATGAAGTCCCCGGAATCCAGCAGCCCGAAGGAGGATTCCGGCAATTCGCCGATCCGGTAGTCCTTCAGGTGGACCATGGCCGTGCGGCCGGCATACTTTTCCAGCGTGCGTACCGGGTCCAGGCCGCCGCGCTGCACCCAGTGGACATCGATTTCCATGCCCATGGCCGGGGAGTTCTCGGCGATGACGTCCAGCATGAACTTTCCGTCGAACTTCGCGAACTCGATGTGGTGGTTGTGGTAGTACAGGCCCAGGCCCTGTTCCTGCAGGCGTTCGGCGTATTCGTTGGCCTGCTTGGCGAAGTCGATGACTGCGCCGATCGACTTCATTGCCGGGAATGGCAGCATGCCGATCCGCAGCAGCTTCGTGTCCAGGCGCTTGGCGTCCTCCACGATCTTCTCGAAGTGCTCGGCCAGCGAATCCCCGGGACGGCCCTGGGGGATCTCCGTGGCCACGGACAAAGCGGCGATGTCCATGCCCAGTTCGCTGCGGGAACGGTCCAGTTCAGCGATGTTCTCCGGCGTCATCGGGATCTGGGAGATCTCGACGGCGTTGTAGCCGATTGCGCTGACCTTGCGGAGCGTTTCAAACGCTCCGAGTTCGGTGAAGCTGTCTTTGAGCATCATCGCTTGTACGCCAATTGTGGACACTGTATTCCTCCGTGGTCTTCCGGGCCCTCAGGGCCGCTTTGTCAGTTGGTGCCTCTCCTTGGTGCATGCGCGCAGCGCTAGGCGAGGGCACCTGCCTGTTCTCTCTGTTGCCGCTGGATTTCCAGCAGACGGTGGCGATCCGCCCGGCGTTCTTCCTGCCGGTCCGGATCGGGTACTGGGGACGCCAGCAGGAGCCGCTGGGTGTAGGGGTGGTCCGGGTCCGTGGTGACGACGCCGGCCGGTCCCTGTTCGACGATCTCGCCGTGGTACATCACGGCGACGCGGTGGCTGATGTGCCGGACGACGTCGAGGTCGTGCGAGACGAAGAGGTAGGACACTCCGGTGTCCTTCTGGATCTGCAGGAACAGGTCCAGCACGCGGGCCTGGGTGGAGAGGTCCAGTGCGCTGACCGGCTCATCGCAGACGATCAGCTTGGGCGAGAGCGCCAGGGCGCGGGCGATCGCCACCCGCTGGCGCTGCCCGCCGCTGAATTCGCGCGGCAGCCGGTTGATGGCATCCGAGGGCAGGCCCACCTGGTCCAGCAGTTCCTTCACGCGCTTTTTGGCTGCCGCGGCCTCCATGCCCTGCACGCCGAGGGGTTCGGCGAGGATGTCGCCGATCTCCAGGGCGGGGTTCAGCGAGGTGTACGGGTCCTGGAACACCACCTGCAGATCCCGGCTGAGGACCCGCCGGTCCTTGCGGGTGGCGTGGCTGATGTCCTTGCCGTCGAAACTGATCTTCCCGCCGGTCACCGGTGCCAGTCCAAGAATGGCCCGGCCCAGGGTGGTCTTGCCGGAACCGGACTCCCCCACCAGGCCCAGGGTTTCGCCCCGGCCGATGGTGATGTTGATGTCCGTCAGGGCGCGGAAGGGCTTGGCCCGGAAGTGCTTGCTGGGGTACTCCACCACCAGCTGGTCCACCGCGAGCAGCGGCGCGCTTTCCGTGGTGCTCATGCGACTGATTCCTTCTGCCGGGTTGAAACGAGCATGGACATGGGTTCCTTGCCTTCAAGCATCGATGCCAGGAGCGTTTGTGTGTAGGGTTCCTGCGGATTGCGGAGGATGTCGCGCACGGATCCTTCCTCCACGAGCCGGCCGTTCTGCATGACCGCCACACGGTCGCAGAGGTCAGCGACCACGCCAAAGTTGTGGGTCACCAGGATCACGCCGATGTTCAGGCGCTGCTGGAGCTCGCGCAGCAGGTCCAGCACGTCGGCCTGCACCGTGACATCCAAGGCCGTGGTGGGCTCATCGGCGATCACCAGGTCCGGCTCGCAGCTGATGGCTCCGGCGATCAGCACACGCTGGGCCATGCCTCCGGAGACTTCGTGCGGGTATGCGGCGAAGGTCCGTTCCGGGTTGGCGATGCCGACGTCCGTGAGCAGTTTCAGTGCCCGCTTCCTCGCCTCGGCCTTGGAGATCCCGAGGACGCGCACCATGGGCGTCACCAGCTGGTAGCCGATGGTGAAGGCGGGATCCAGGTTGCTCATGGGCTCCTGCGGAATGTAGGAAATCCGCTTGCCGCGCAGTTTGGACAGGCGTTCCTGGCTGACCCGTTCGTCGCCAGGGACCACGGTGTAGTTGCCGTCGAACTGGATGGAGCCGGCCACAATGCGGGCATTGTCCGGGAGCAGCCCAAGGATGGAGAAGGCGGTCTGGGACTTGCCCGAGCCGGATTCGCCCACGATCCCCAGGATCTCGCCGCGGTCCACGTGGAAGGAGACGTCGTCCACCACCTTCTTGATGGAACCATCCGCCTGCGGATAGCCGACGCCAAGATTGGTCACCTTGACCAGGTGGTGCTCGGTACCGGCGTCGACGGCGGCCACCGACGTCCGCGACGGGCGCGCGGCGGCGGGTGCCGGCGTCGGGCCCGCCTTCCGGGCCGCCGTTGGGGCCGTTTTCTTCCGGCGGTGTTTGATCTTTTCGCCGTCCTCGAGGGCGTCACGAATGGCGTTGCCCAGCAGGACCAGCGCGCCGATGGTCAGCGCCATGGCCAGCGCCGGCCAGAAGAGCAGGGTCGGGTTCAGGTAGACGTTCTTGAATCCTTCGCTGAGCATCACGCCCCAGGTTGCCTTTGCCGGATCCCCCAGTCCCAGGAATTCGAGCCCGGACTGGATGGCGATAGCAACACCGGCGATCGCCGCAGTCTGGATGATGATTGGGGCCCGGACCACGGAGAAGATGTGGCGGGTAATGATCCTCAAGTCCGAGAGTCCGGATACACGGGCCGCATCCACGTAGAGCTCGTTGCGGACGGATTGAACGGCTGAGCGCGTCAGGCGGAAGTAGGAGGGGCTGATGAGGACGCCGAACGCGATCATGGCAATCCAGACTGACGGGCCGAAGGCCGCCCGGATGGTCAGCAGCACAATCAGGCCAGGGAGGCTCATCAGGATGCTGACAATCCAGTTGGACACGGCTTCGAACTTGCCGGCGTAGTAGCCTGCGATCAAGCCGGCGGGCAGGCCGATCGCGATGGCGACGGCGGCGCAAAGCAGCGCTGACGTAAGGGTCAGCTGCGCGCCAAAGAGCAGCCTGCTCCAGACGTCGCGACCGGAGCTGTCAGTGCCCAGAATGTTGACCGCGTCCGGAGCTGCCAGCGTCTTGGAAATGTTGGCGAAGTTCTCGTCGAACGGCGCCAGGACGTCGGCGAATACGGCCATGATGGCCATGCCCAGAAGGACAACGATGGCGACGATGCCGAGAGGATTCTTGAGCAGGCGCTTGAGGACTGTTGCCCGGACTACGGTGCCGGTCTGGCCCGATGCTCCTGGAACGGCGCCGCCGGCGGCGGGCGTCAGGGCTGAGGTTTCGACGGACTCGGTCACGATGCACGCACCTTCGGGTTAAGCCAGCCGTTGAGCAGGTCAACGATGAGGTTGACCACGATTACAACGGCGACGGTGTACATAACAACGCCCATGACAACTGGCTGGTCGCTCTGGCCGGTGGCGGCTACGGCGAGCGGCCCCATGCCGGGGAGGGCAAAGATCTGCTCGATAATGACCACTCCGCCGAGCATGCCGATCAGCTGGAGGCTGAGCACGGTCAGGCCCGCCGGAGCGGCGCTGCGCAGGACGTGCTTGAAGAGAACCTCGCGCTCGCCGATGCCGCGGCTGCGCAGGGTGCGGACATAGTCTCGTTCGAGTTGCTTGATGACGGCACTGCGGATCTGCTGCGCGCCGCCGGTGACTCCGTTGATCAGCAGTGCTATGACCGGAAGGGTCAGGGAAAGCACCCAGGCATCCGCTCCGACGCCGGGCGAAATGGTGCTGGTGGCGGGGAACAGGCCCATCTGGATGGCCAGGATGGTCACCAGGATGATGCCGATGACAAACCCGGGGATGGAGTCGCCGACGATCGCACCGATTTGGACCACGCGGTCCACCCAGCCGCGTTTGACCGCCGCGGCCACCCCGATGAGCGTCGCGACAATGGCGATGAGGATCATGGCCGAGAAGACCATGGTCATAGTGACGGGGATCCGGGTAGCGAGCGCATTAGCCACGGGCTCGGAGGTGAACCACGACGTGCCCAGGTCCCCGCTCAGGGCCCCCGTGAGCCAGCTGAAGTACCGCGTGATGATGGGCTGGTCGAGCCCCAGCTCGGCTTCCTTGACGGCGAGCTGCTCCGGCGTTGCCTGGTCTCCCAGGATGTTCCTTGCAATGCTGCCGCTCGATACGTAAAGCAAGGAAAAGGTAAGGACCGAGACGGCGAACAGGGTTACAAGTCCGCTGCCGAGGCGTTTGAGGATGAATGTGATCATTGCTGGGCTCCATTGACTGGCATGGTCTGACTGCCGGGCCCGGCAGCCCGCCGATTGTGCTCGTGGGCTGCCGGACCTGCGCCGGCTTTGTGGCTGCTAACCCGCTGCTATTTGGCCGGCGAGTAGTTGTAGATCGACGGGACAGCCTGCTGGTTCTGCGGCGTGACGGTGATCTTGGAGTTGTGGTAATACATCTGGTTCACACGGAACAGGGGTGCGAACCATGCCTGGTCCACAACGTACTTGTTGACTTCCTGGGCCAGCTTGGCCGCGTCCTTGCCGCCGTTCTGGACGGCATCGATCTTGGCCTGCAGCTCCGGGGCGGTGTTCTTGAAGGGGTTGTACAGTGCCTTCGTGGAGACGATCTGGTTGATGGCCACCCACGGTTCTCCCTGGAAGAGCGAGAAGTACATGGTGGTGAACTTCTGCGCCGCGATATCGGTGGTGTACGTGTTGGTGATCGCCGCGCCTACTTCGAGGGTGATACCGACGTCGGACAGCTGCTGCTTGATCACGGCCAGTTGCGTTTCAAACCCGGGGACGCTCGGGACCTGGAGTACCAGTCCGCTCTCATAGCCTGCTTCTTTCAACAGGGCCTTGGCCTTCGCCGGATCGTACGGGTACTTGTTCTCGAGCTCTTCAACCCAGGCGCCGCTGGCCTTGCCGAACGGCTGGGAGGTGGGGGTGCCTTGACCCAGGAGGACCTGGTCCAGGATGGTCTTGCGGTCAAATGCGTAGTTGATGGCCTGGCGGACCCGGACGTCCTTCAGGCCGGGATTCTTAGTGCCGTCGCGGTCGAACAAGGTCAGGCCCTGCCAGTCCACTTCGTTCGCGGCCAGGATCATCTTTGCGCCCTCTGCCTGCTTGCCGGTCTTGGGATCCAGCAGCGTGGCATCGACCTGTCCCGAAACGAGGGCATTGGTCCGGGCGGTCAGGTCCACGAGGGTCTTGAAGGTAATTTTCTGGAACTTCTGAATGTCCTTGTTCCAATAGTCCTTGCGGGCTGTGAACACCGACTGCGAGTCCTTGACCGTGGCAGCTTTGTCCATGACGTACGGGCCACTGCCCACGGGCTCGGTCTTGATACCATCAGTGCCAAGCGCCTTGGGGCTGCCCATGAGGCCGGCGGCCTGGCTGAGGTAGAACTCCAGCGAGGGATCGGGCGCCGTCAGGTCGAGTTCGATGGTGTCAGCGTCCACCACCTTGACCCCTGAAACCGCTGTGAGCTGGGCCATCTGCGGGCCGTTGGCCTTCTTGAAGTGATCCAGGTTGGCCTTGGCCGCGTCGGCGTCGAACTTGGCACCATCGCTGAAGGTCACATCAGCCCGGAGATCAAGGGTGAGCTTGGTGTTGGTGTCGTTGTACTTCCACGCGGTGGCCAGCATGGGGCTGAGCTTGCCGTCCGGTTCCCGCAGCAGCAACGAATCGTATGCTGCCTGGTACGGCTGCAGGAAGTGACCCACGTGCGCCTGCGCCGGGTCCCACGAGCGGATCTCCTGAACGGCACCCAGTGTCAGGGACGTGGCCGGACCGCTGGCGGCTGAGCCGGAGTTTGCGGCGCCGCCGCATGCGGTCAGCGCCATTGCCGCGCTGAGAATGAGGGCGGTCGCTGCCGCCTTGGGACCTAACTTCATTGTTGGCTCCTTTGAATCTGGGACGTGAGGCTTACGGAACAGGCCGGTGTGGCGTGGACCACACCGGCCTTGTGAGATTCACAGTACGCATTGTTGCCGATCTTGGCAACCGATTGTCAAAAGAGTTGCAACATTACTTTTGAAGAGAGCTACAGGGAGAGGACAATTCGGGCCCAGAGAGCAGCAACCGATTGCAAATCGAGGTTCAGGAAACCTGCTCCACGGACTCCGGGTAGCTCTGCCGGTAGACATCCTTGATGATCCGCAGCGACTTCTCGGCCTCTGCCGGGCTGATCCAGAAGGGCTCCGCCTCGTCCAGCCGGCCATAGAAGTCGTTGATCAGCAGCTCGTGCGAGACACCCCAATAGGACCGGCCGCCGGATTCGCTCTGGCGCTCCGGGATGAGGTCCACCCGCCCGTCCGCATGCGTCACCGTGAGGTCTCCCCGCAGGCTCAGCACGGCATTCTCGGTCACCACATCGAGCGTCACCGGCGCGTTGAAGGCATTGGCCAGGGTGGCATAGAACGCGCTGCGGGCACCGTTGGCATGCTCCGCAACGAATTCAGCGGTGTCTTCGACCTCGATGGTGCCGCCCAGGAACCGCGTGGACGTATTGCCCGTCACGCTGACCACGTCGCCCACCAGCCATTGCAGCAGGTCCACAGTGTGGATGGCCTGGTTCATCATCAGCCCGCCGCCACCGCCGGCCCAGGTCCCCCGCCACGGCCGGGTTTGGTAGTACTCGGCGGAGCGCTGCCACATCACGGTTGCGGACGCCCCCACCACGGCCCCCAGCTCGCCCGAGGACAGCAGGGCGTGCATGGCCTGCGCCGTCGCGTTGTAGCGGTTCTGGAAGCACACCGCAATTTTCGCCCGGCCTGCCGAGGCCGCCTCAACCAGCCGCCTGCCCTCCGCCAGGGTATGGGCCAGCGGCTTCTCCACAATGACGTTGACGCCGCGTTCCAGGCAGTCCGCGGCCACCGAGGCGTGCTGGTCATGCGGGGTGCAGATGTGCACCACGTCCGGCCGGACCGCCTCGATCAGGCTCAGGTGGTCGGCGAAGCCGGGGACTCCGTACGCGGCCTCCGCGGCGGCCAGCCGCTGCGGATCCGAGTCGCAGACCGCAACCAGCGTGGCGCCGTCGAGCTTTGCCACCGCCTCGAAGTGCACGGCGGAAACATCACCGCAGCCGATGACCGCCGCCGTCGTACTCAAGAGAGTTCAACCCCATTTTTCGCCGCGAGCGCCGCGAAGGCGCGGGCCGCGACGCCGAACGCCACCGGGCCCGAGAAGCCGCCCAGCTCGTGCGCGCTGGCCAAGTGCGGTTCCAGCGAGGCGAAGCCGGAGTACCCGTCCGCCGCGAGGGCGGCGATGGTGGCGTCGAGCTCGCCGTCGCCCTGGCCGGAGGGCACCACTTCACCGGTGGTGGAGAGTGCGTCCTTGACCTGGAAGTACTCGAGGTAGGTCCGGAGCATGGCGTAGCCCTCGGTGAAGGGCTTGACGCCCACCTGGACGAAGTTGGCGTTGTCCCATGCGATACGCAGTGCGGGTGAGTTCACCGACTCCATGATGTCCAGCACGCGCTGCGGGGTATCGCCGTAGATGCCCTTTTCATTTTCATGCAGCAGCACGACGCCGGATTCCTCGGCGAGCGCCGCAAGGGCGGCCATGCGGACCAAGACGTCCCCGCGGATGTCTTCGGCGCTGCGGTGTTCCGCCCGGAAGAAGGAGAAGATGCGGACGTACTTGGCGTCCAGCCCCCTGGCCACGGAAATGATCTGGCGGAGCCGTTCGAGTTCGTGCTCCACCGGCAGGCTGATGTCCACCTTGCCGATGGGGCTGGCCACGGCCGAGACCTTCAGGCCCTTCTCATCGAGGATTTCCTTGAGCCGGGCAACCTGTTCGGGCTCCAGTTCGGAGACGTTGGTGCCCCAGGCGCTTCGCACCTCGATGTGGCTGGCTCCCAGTGCCAGCAGCACGGCGGCCTGAACTGCCGGATCCGGATCTATTTCGTCGCCGAAGCCTGAGAGTGGCCAGACTGTTGGGGTTTTGCTCACGCGGATCTCCTGGGTTTCGCGGCCGCCGCGGGCAGCTTCCGGCTCCAGCCGGCTCCAGCGCGGTGACGCAGTTCACAAACGGTGTAAAGCCCAGTCTAGCTAGGCCCGCCATTGATTGACAACCGATTGCCAAACTTTGACAATCTGTGGCATTCTTGGCTCAGCGGTTCTGTGGTGGCAGTCACAGGAGCGCCCATCCGACCCGGCCATCACGGCCCGGCCACCACGTTCAGAGAGGAGCGCCGTGGCTACGACGCAACCAGCAGCAGTGGACCGCCCGGCCACCATCCATGACATCGCCGCGCTCTGCGGTGTGGCGGCCTCCACCGTTTCCCGGGCGCTTTCCACCCCGGACCGCGTCAACATCAGGACGCGGCAGCGGATCGAGGCGGCCGCGGCCCAGCTGCACTACACGCCCAACAGCCAGGCGAAGGCGCTCAGTTCCGGCCGCACCGGCGCGGTGGGGGTCCTGGTCCCGGACATCACCAACCCGTTCTACTTCGACCTCATCCGCGGCACCCAGCTCCAGCTCAAGGCGGCCGGGTACACCCAGCTGCTGGTGGACACCGAGGAATCCGACGAGGTCGAGGCCAGCACCCTGGAGCAGCTGCGCAAGAGCGCCGACGGCATCATCGTCGCCGCATCCCGGCTCACCGACGACGCCCTGCTGGACGCGGCCGCCAAGATGCCCATGGTCGCCATCAACCGTGACGTTCCCGGCGTTCCCGCGGTCCTGATCGACACTCCGTCCGCCACCGGCCAGGCCCTGGACCACCTGATCTCGCTGGGACACACCCACGTGGCCTATGTGGCGGGCCCGCTGACATCGCAGTCCAGCGAACGGCGGTGGACTGCACTGTCCGAGGCGGCCGAGGAGCGCGGTGTGCAGGTCCGCCGGCTCGGCCCGTTCGCCCCCAAGACACAGTCCGGCGCGGCGGCAGCGGACGCCGCGGTGCACAGTGGCGTCACGGCCTGCATCGCGTTCAACGACCTCATCGCCATCGGCATGCTCCAGCGCCTGCGCGAGCGCGGCATCCGTGTACCCGAGGACATGAGCATTGTGGGCTGCGACGACATCTTTGGCGCGGACTTCTGCAATCCGCCGCTGTCCACCATGGCCTCCCCGATCGAACAGGCCGGCCGGGTGGCGGTCTCCATGCTGCTGGCCCAGCTGAACCCGCTCGCCGGCGGCGGCATCCGGAACCGGTCCCTCATGCCCACCCACCTGACGGTCCGCGGTTCCACCGGACCGGCGCGGCAGGACGAGCCCTAGGCCGATTCGAATGGGCGGGCCCGGCGGGGCCCCGTTTTCTGGGCGGTTCCGGACAGGCGCGCCGGCTTCGGACCGCTGCGCAGGGGATCCGGGCAGCGCGTGTCCGTAAACGTAGCGGCCGCCCGGATCCACAGCCCGCGCCGAGCCGGCCGCAACAGTTGAGGGTTGTTGACAGCGCTGGCTAGGCTGTGAGGCATGCGTGAACTCCAGGCGAAGATCATCGAGGAAATGGGCGTGCAGCCCCGGATTGACCCCGCCGGGGAGGTGCGCAAACGCGTGACGTTCCTCAAGGAATACCTGAAGGCCACCCACACCAAGGGCTTCGTCCTGGGCATCTCAGGTGGCCTGGACTCTTCCCTGGCCGGACGGCTGGCCCAGCTGGCAGTCGAGGAGCTGGAGGCCGAGGGCGTCGAGGCCAACTTCGTGGCGGTACGGCTCCCCTACGGTGTCCAGCACGACGAGGACGACGCCCAGGCTGCCCTGGACTTCGTGCGCGCCAAGACCGAATGGACGTTCAACATCTCGGCGGCCGTGGACGGCTTCGAGGACGAGTTCCAGAAGACGGTGGGCGCGGAGATCTCCGATTTCCACAAGGGCAACACCAAGGCCCGGACCCGGATGATCGCCCAGTATGCCCTGGCCGGCGAGCACAACTATCTGGTGATCGGCACGGACCACGGCGCCGAATCCGTGACCGGCTTCTTCACCAAGTTCGGCGACGGCGGCGCAGACATCCTGCCGCTGTTCGGCCTGAACAAGCGCCAGAACCGTGCGCTGCTCGCCGAACTCGGCGCTCCGGCCCGGATCTGGGAAAAGATCCCCACCGCGGACCTGCTGGACGGCAAGCCCGGCCGCACCGACGAGGACGAGCTCGGCCTGGGCTACGACACGATCGATGACTACCTCGAGGGCCGCGACGTACCCGACGCCGCTGCCGAACGGATCGAGGCGATGTACCTGCGGACCCGCCACAAGCGCACGGTCCCGGTGACGATTTTCGACTCCTGGTGGAAATAGCCGGCGTTCCAGGGGCACTTTGAGCCGCAGATAACCCGGCTGGGCGCGATACACCAGCGTGTCCGCGCCAATGTGCCCCGGGACGGCAGCAGCTTGTGACCCGCGACGTCGGGCTCCCGCTGACCGCTAGCCCTGCAGCAGCGTCGAGATGCGGTGGGCCTCGTCCATGAGCAGCCGCCCCAGATGCGGGCGCCGGTCTTCCCGGAAGCGCGGCTCGATCCCGGTCAGCGAGAGCGCCCAGGCCGGAAGCCCGCGCTGGTTGAACACCGCCGCGCCCATCCCCCAGCTGCCTTCCAGGACCAGTCCGGGGTTGACCGAATATCCGGCCTGCCGCGTCGCTTCCAGGTTCTCCCTGACGAGCGCTTCGGTGTGCGCGGCCGCAAAGCTGCCGGCGTGGGCTGCCCAGTTCCCGAGCAGTTCTTCCTGCTCTTCGGCCGGCAGGAACGCCATGATGGCGGTGCCGGCGGAGGCGACGCCCAGCGGAAACCGGACGCCCTCGTGCAGTACGAAGGATCGGACCGGGAAGCTGCCTTCCTCCCGGAGCAGGCACACCGTCTCGTTGCCGCGGCGGATGGAGAAGAACGCGCTCTCGCCGGTCTCCTCGGCGAGGCGGCGAAGGCTCGGCCTTGCGATCTCTTCCAGGGGGAAGCGCGCCGAGGCCACGGACCCCAGCAGCAGGATCTCCGGGCCCAGGACCCAGTTGCCGCTGCCCGGATCCTGGTCCAGCAGGCCCTCGGCCGCCAGGGAGCTCAGCAGGCGGTGCACCGTGGGGCGGGTCAGTCCAGATTCGCGCACGAGCTCCACCAGCGGGCAGCCCTCGGGTTTCCGGCCGACCAGGCGCAGCAGGCTTGCTGCCCGGCTGACCACCTGGGCGCCCTGGATCGGTGTCGCATTCATTTCTGGCCTCACGTCATTTCGGGGAACTCATCGTGTGAGTATCCACATAGTGGATACTCGCAAGTATAGCGTCCACACTGTAAAACTCCGCCATTTTGCGGGAATTTTTCGCATTGACAGTGGTCCGCGACACACCATAGGCTCCTTCATCAGACATGGAGTCCACAAAGTGGATTGCAACGTGGGGCCAAGTGGAATCAAGAAGAGCTCAATGAGGAGATGCAATGTCAAAGGTGAAATCCGGGGCAGCGGCCGCGCTGCAGGACGTCCTGCGGGACGGCATGACGCTCGCCGTCGGCGGTTTCGGCCTCAGCGGGATCCCCGCTGACCTGATCGAGGCGGTGCGGGACTCCGGGGTGAAGGACCTGACGGTCGTCTCCAACAACATGGGCGTGGACGGCAAAGGCCTCGGCATACTGATCGAAGGCGGCCAGGTCCGCAAGGTGATCGCGTCCTATGTCGGGGAAAACAAGCTCTTCGCCGAGCAGTACCTCGCCGGCCAGCTGGAGGTGGAGTTCACCCCGCAGGGCACCCTCGCCGAGCGGCTGCGCGCCGGCGGCGCCGGCATCCCGGCCTTCTACACCAAGACCGGCGTGGGCACCCTCGTCGCCGAAGGCAAGCCGCTCGCGGAGTTCGACGGCGAGACGTTCGTCCTGGAACGCGCCATCAAGGCCGACGTCGCGCTGGTCCACGCACACACGGCCGACACCGACGGCAACCTGATCTACCGCTACACCGCGCAGAACTTCAACCCGGTGGTGGCGACGGCCGGCGCGGTGACGGTCGCCGAGGCCGAGGTGATTCTCGAGCCCGGCCAGCTGGACCCGAACCACATCATCACCCCCGGCGTGTTCGTCCAGCGCCTCGTCCAGGCCAGCGCCCGCGCCAAGGACATCGAGCAGCGGACCGTCCGCGCCCGCCCCGAAGCGGCAGCAGAAGCGGCGCACGCCGCATCCGCCGTCGCCGTCTAACCGGGCCTGAGCGCCGCCCCCACCCCCACGTTTTAGGAGAACCACCATGGCTTGGACCCGAGATGAAATGGCCGCAATCGCGGCCGAAGAACTGAACGACGGCGACTACGTCAACCTTGGCATCGGCATCCCCACGCTGGTGGCCAACAACCTGCCCGACGGCGTCCGCGTTGTCCTGCAGAGCGAAAACGGGCTGCTCGGCATGGGCCCGTTCCCCTTCGAGGGCGAGGAAGACGCGGACCTCATCAACGCCGGCAAACAGACCGTCACGGTCCTGCCCGGCGGCAGCATCTTCGACTCCGCAACCTCCTTCGGCATGATCCGCGGCGGCCACGTGAAGGTCGCGATCCTGGGCGCCATGCAGGTCTCCGGGGACGGCGACCTCGCCAACTGGACCATCCCCGGCAAGATGGTCAAGGGCATGGGCGGCGCCATGGACCTGGTGGCCGGCACCCCGCGCGTCGTGGTGCTCACCGAGCACAACGCCAAGGACGGCACCGCCAAGATCGTCACCGAATGCACGCTGCCGCTCACCGGCCTGAGCTGCGTGGACCGCATCATCAGCGACCTCGCGGTCTTCGACCTCGATAGGATCCCTGACGGCGGCCGGCAGCTCACGCTGACCCGGCTGGCGCCCGGCGTCACCGTCGAAGAGATCCGGGAAAAGACCGAGGCGGACTTCGACGTCGCCCTCGAAGCACTTGAAGTAACCGAAGAGACAACAGCATTCGAAGGAGCCACGGCATGAGCCTGAAGGAACAGTTCGGCAAGGACGTCCTGCTCACCGGCTGGGGACACAGCCGCTTCGGCAAACTCACGGATGAGACCCTGGAATCCCTGATCGTGCAGGTCGCCACGGAGGCGATCGGCAACGCCGGGATCGAGCCGGGCCAGATCGACGAGATCTACCTGGGCCAGTTCAACTCCGGCATGATGCCGCTGGCCTTCCCCTCCTCCCTCGCGCTCCAGGTCTCGGAGCAGCTGGCCAACGTCCCGTCCACCCGGGTCGAGAACGCCTGCGCCTCCGGCTCGGCCGCGTTCCAGCAGGGCACCAAGTCCCTGCTGGCCGGCACCGCCCGGACCGTCCTGGTGATCGGTGCCGAAAAGATGACCCAGGCCGGGGCCGACGTTGTGGGCGCGGCGCTGCTCGGCGCGGACTACGACATGGCCGGCAAGGCCTCCACCACGGGGTTCACCGGACTCTTCGCCGAGGTCGCCAAGCACTACGGGAAACGCTACGGCGCTGGCAGTCCCGGCGACGGCTCCCTCGGCGACGTCCTGGGCACCATCGCGGCGAAGAACCACCGCAACGGCGTCGACAACCCCTACGCCCAGCTCCGCAAGGACCTCGGTGAGGAATTCTGCCGCACCGTCTCGGACAAGAACCCGATGGTGGCCGATCCGCTGCGCCGCACCGACTGCTCCCCCGTGTCCGACGGCGCCGCCGCCGTCGTCCTCAGCGTTGCCCCCACCGGCGGCACTACCGCCCCGGTGCGGCTCGCCGGCTTCGGCCAGGCGAACGACTTCTTCCCGGCCGAGCGCCGGGACCCCACCGAATTCGCCGCCACCCGCGCCTCCTGGCAGCGGGCCCTGGGGATGGCCGGCGTCGGGCTGGAGGACCTCGACTTCGCGGAAGTCCACGACTGCTTCACCATCGCCGAACTGCTGATGTATGAGGCCATGGGACTGACCGAACGCGGCCAGGGTGCCCGGGCTCTGGAGGAGGGCTGGGTCTTCAAGGACGGCAAGCTGCCGGTCAACGTCTCCGGCGGGCTCAAGGCCAAGGGCCACCCCGTCGGCGCCACCGGCGTCTCCCAGCACGTCATCGCCGCCATGCAGCTCACCGGCACCGCCGGAGCCATGCAGCTGGCCAACCCGCGCCGGGCCGCGGTGCAGAACATGGGCGGCGTGGGCATCGCGAACTACGTCAGCGTGCTCGAAGCCGTCTAACCGGCGCGGACACCAAGGCGCCGCCGAATCTCCCCACCTTTGACGCACTCCACCGGCGCGTTCCGCGTCGCCGGGCGGCCCCGGGTCGCAAAGGTGCGGAAGTTCGGCACCGTCACCGCGGCTGGTCCCGCTCCCGGATCAGCTTCGCGATGGCCCCGAACCCCAGCCGTTCCGCGTTCTCCAGGGCTGTGCGGCCCTGGGGGTCGCGGACGCCGGGGTCCGCGCCGGCGTCCAGGAGCTGGCGCACCACCTCCTGCTGGGCTGGCCCGCCGTTGTTGAGCAGGATGGCTTCCTGCATGGCGGTCCAGCCCAAGTTGTTGACGTGGTCCACGGGCACGCCCGCAGCTATCAGGATCCGTACGGTCTCCACGTAGCCGTGTTCACTCGCCGGAATCAGCGCCGTTCCCCCGTAGCGGTTGGTGCTCCGCACGTCCGCGCCGGCGGCCAAGGCCAGCCGGAGCACCTCGTTGAACCCCTCCGCTCCCGCGTAGAGGAACGCCGAGTCCTGGAGGGCGTCCTTGGCGTTGACGTTGCCCCCGGCCCGGATGAGCTCCGCCACAGCGCTGACATCGTTGGCTTTTGTGGCCCGGATCAGCCGCTGGTCGAGGTCAGCTTGCGCCTCAGCGGACAAAGCGGGACTGGTGGCCGACGCCGCCACCGTTGGTGGACTTGCCGACGGCGCAGCAGGCGCCGAGGCGGTGGCCGCCACTGTTGAGGAGCTTGACGACGGCGGTGGCTCCAGCGGGCCGGGATCTCCGCCTGGCCGGCAGGATGCCAGGCAGGCGGCCAGGACTGCCGGTGCGATGAATGCCACGGATGCCTGCCGCACCCGCCGCCATGTCCGGAACCGCTTCATGAACCCGGAGCCTACTTCGAGGTCCTGGCGGCGATCGTCTGGGCACCGGCCGTTGCGCACGCTTCGTCCAGCATGCCGTCCGGGGCGCCACCCACGCCGATCCCGGCCACGGAGACCCCGTTGACCTTGAGCGGGACTCCGCCGGCCAGGAAGAGTGTGCCGGGGAGGTCCGCGATGCTGGGTCCGTTGCCGTTAATGCGCTTGGCAAGTTCGCTGGTGGGCGTGCCGAACGCTGCAGCCGTGTAGGCCTTCTGCTGCGCCGCTTCAATGGTGTGCAGGGCAGCGTTCTCGCCGCGGAGCAAGGCCTGCACGGTCCCGAACCTGTCCACCACAGCCACCGTGACGAACGGCAGCTTGTCCGCCTGGCACTTGGCCAGCGCGGCCTTGACCGCGTCCGCGGAGGCGCCGACGCTGATCCGGTTCTGGGCAACCACGGTTTCGGGAACCGGCTGGATGTCGACGGCGGGAGCTGCGGCGGGACCAGCGGCGACGGGCGCGGCCGCCTCCGCAGGAGCAACGGCTGAGGTGCCGGCGTTGGCCGCGGCCGTCAGCCCGCCCGTCAGGAGCAGCGCTCCCACAGCAGCGGATGCGGTGACTTTCCTGGACAACTTCACGGGTACTCCTTGGAATCAGGTTCTGGGACTGCCCGGGTTCGTGCCCCGGGCCTGAAATCCATCCTTCCGCCCGGAACCTTGGCAGAGCATCGGGCGTTAGTCTGTGGCGGCCTCCCCCATCGGGCTGGGCGTATCAGCCGAATGGATGAGAGACCAGGAACGGCAGGCCCGCCTAGCATGGTGGGTAGCACTCCCCCACCCGAACCGGACCCCATGACTTCCTCTCCGCCAGCCCTCCCCGCACCGGGCCCCGCGCCAGTCCCGCACAACACCGCTGCCGGAAGCGGGCCGCTGGGCCGGATTGACGCCGTCGTCCATCTTGGCTTTGCCGTCCTGCTGGTGGCCTCGGCGGTCCGTTACGTGATGCGGCACAGCCCCGCGGACAATCTGTGGGTGCTGGCCCTCGCCGCGGCGGTGTGTTCGCTGTACGCCGTGATCGCCGTACTCTCGCAGCGGCGCCGGCCGTGGGCGGTGTGGATGTTCGTCCTGGTGGCGCTGTGGGCGGTGCTGGTGATCGCGGCGCCTAGCTTCGCATGGTGCTCGTTCGCGCTGTTCTTCCTGTGCCGGACCGCCTTCAGCGGCCCCGTGGCCTATCTGGCGGGCGGCGCGACGGCGGCGGCCACCGCAGTCGGGCTGTTCCGGCTCAGCGGCGGCAGCGATATTGCCATGCTCCTGGGACCGCTGGCCGTCGGCGTCATGCTGACGCTGATCTACGACCGGATCGAGCAGGACACCGCCGAGCAGCGCCGGCTGCACGCCGAGGTGTCGCTGGCCCAGGTCCGGCTGGCCGCCAGCGAGCGCCGGGCCGGCACCATCGAGGAGCGCGAGCGGGTCTCCCGGGAAATCCACGACACCGTGACGCAGGGCCTGGCAAGCAGCCTGCTGCTTTTGGAAGCCGCGACCAGGTCATGGCCCAGCCCTGCGGCACGCTCGGACGTCCTGAATGCCAGCGGAATGCTACGCCGGAACCTGGCGGACACCCGCAGCCTGGTCCACGAGCTCGCCTCCCCCGGGCTGGACACGGCGCCGCTGCCCGATGCCCTGCTTCAGGCGGCGTCCCAGTACGTCCCGGGCGCGCGCCTGCTGGTCACGGGCGAGCCGCGCCCTGTTCCCGCGGACGTCCGGCACGCGCTGCTCCGCGTGGTCCAGAGCGCCGCGGCCAACACCAAGCTCCACGCGGCGGCGGCCAACGCCACAGTGACGCTGGGCTTCCTGCCCGGCGCCGTCACCCTGGATGTTTACGACGACGGCGCCGGCTTCGACCCGCAGTCGCTGGCACCGCCGTCGGACGCCGGAGGCTACGGGCTCCGGGCCATGCGCCAGCGGGTGGAGCAACTGGGCGGCGTATTCTCGGTGGAAAGCACCCCAGGCGTTGGGACAATCGTGGCCGCGCAACTGCCTGCAGCGGAGGAACAGTGAGTCCGATTACCGTGCTGTTGGTGGACGACCATCTGGTAGTCCGCAGCGGGCTCAGGGCACTGCTGGGAACGCAGCCCGATATCCAGGTGGTGGCCGAGGCAGCTTCCGGCGAGGAGGCGCTGGTCCAGGTGGAACAGCTCAGACCGGCCGTGGTGGTGATGGACCTCGCCATGGGGCCGGGCATGGACGGCATCGAGGCCATCAAGCAGCTGCGCCGCCGCACCAGCACGCAGGCCGTGCTGGTGTTCACCACGTACGATTCGGACGCTGACATTGTCCGAGCCGTCGACGCCGGCGCCATGGGCTACCTGCTCAAGGATGCCGCGCCGGAGGAGATCTTCGCCGCGATCCGCGGGGCGGTCCAGGGCAAAAGTGTGATGAGCGCCCCGGTGGCATCGAGGCTCTTCCAGCAGTTGCGGAACCCGGACGAGATCCTGACGCCGCGCGAAGCGGAGCTGCTGAGCCTGCTGATCGAAGGCCTCAGCAACCGTGAGCTCGGCCAGCGGCTGTTTATCTCCGAGGCCACCGTGAAGACGCACCTGGCGCACATTTACGCCAAGCTCGGAGTGGAAACCCGGGCCGCGGCGATCGCCACCGCGATCCGCCGCGAGGGCATGCGCTAGCGCCGTCCTCCGCCGGGGACGCAGGCAGGGCTCGACATGGCCAGCCGGGCAGGGAGGACTAAACTCGTTCCCAGCCCATCCACCACAATGCGAGGAGCACCCATGCGCGCCACCATCATCCACGGTCCCGGCGACATCCGAGTCGAAGACCGCGACTACCCCACCATCCAGCTGCCCACCGACGTCGTCGTTAAGGTCACCGCCGCCTGCGTCTGCGGCTCGGATCTGTGGCCGTACCGCGGGGTCAAGCCGACCCACAAGCCGTCGGCGATCGGGCACGAGTTCATCGGGACGGTTGAAAGCATCGGCGAGGACATCACAGACCTTGCCGTGGGCGACCTCGTGATCGCTCCCTTCGTGGTCAGCTGCGGCGCGTGCCCCCAGTGCCTGGACGGCGTCACGGTCGCCTGCGACCACTTGGCCGGCTGGGGCGGCACGGATGACACCGGCCTGGCGATCGACGGCGCCCAGGGCCAGGCCGTCCGCGTGCCGCTCGCCGAGTCCACGCTGGTCAAGGTCCCGGGCGTCACCGATCCGGACGATGCCCTCCGCGCCAGCCTGCTCACGCTCTCTGACGTCATGGCCACCGGCCACCACGCGGCCCTCGCCGCCAAGGCCGGCCCGGGCCGCACGGTCGTCGTGGTGGGCGACGGCGCCGTCGGGCTCTGCGGCGTGCTCGCCGCCAAGCGCCTCGGCGCGGAGCGGATCATCGCCATGTCGCGGCACGCCGACCGCCAGGCGATCGCCCGCGAATTCGGGGCAACGGACATCGTCGCCGAACGCGGGGACGAAGGCGTCGCCAAGGTCCGCGAACTGCTCGGCGGCGTCCTGGCCGACTCGGTGCTGGAGTGCGTGGGGACCAAGGAATCCATGGAGCAGGCCCTGCACAGCGTCCGTCCCGGCGGCGCCCTGGGCTTTGTGGGCGTCCCCACCGGCGGCGCCGAGGCCCCGCTGCGCTTCCTGTTCGACACGAACATCTCGATCGGCGGCGGCATGGCCCCGGCCCGGACCTACATCCCGGAACTGCTGGCGGACGTGCTGGACGGCACCATCAACCCGGGCCGGGTATTCGACTCGGTCATGCCCCTTGAAGAGGCGCCCGAGGCCTACCGCGCCATGGACGAGAGGCGCGCCATCAAGGTACTGCTGACCCCGTAGCAGGACCCTCGACGGCGGCGGCGCCGGTTGCTGCGCCGCCGCTTGTCCCTGCCTTACAGGTGCCTCTTCCACCTGCCCTTGCGCCCGCCCTTGCACGGTCAAGGACGAGGGTCTAGCGTGAAGCGCATCAGCATCCGCCGCCGTCGAGGAGCCGTCATGGCCAGGTTTGTGCAGATCATCGAATTTCAGACCTCCCGCATCGAGGAGATTGAAGAACTCGGCCGGCCCTCCAGGACGGAGGGAAGCACGGCCCCCACGTTCGGCCGCATCTTTGCTACCGCGGACCGCGACCGCCCCGGCACCTACCTCACGATCGTTGAATTCGAGTCCTACGAGTCGGCCATGGAGAACTCCAACCGGCCCGAGACCTCCGAGTTCGCCGCGAAGATGGCCGCCCTGTGCGACGGGCCGCCGGTCTTCCGCAACCTCGATGTCATGTGGGAGGACACCGGCGGGGACGACGCCGGCCAGTAGGCCTGCAGTATCGCCGGTACAGGTGGCCGCGCCGGCCCGGAGGCCGAACAGGCGCCGCACCGGACACGCGACCGGGGACCGGACCGGCCGTGGCCTGGAATCTTGGCTAACTTGGCTAATTGACATGGCTTGAAATACGCGGCCTAGGCATGCGGACGGGACGTGGGAGCAGGGATATGGGTTCTGCAGAGGGCAGGGCACCGGAAAGCCTCGTCGTGGATCTTAGCGAACTGGGATCCGCTCCCCTGCCGCTCGTGGGCGGCAAGGCCCTGAACCTCGGCAGGCTCACGGCGGCCGCATTCCCGGTGCCGCGCGGCTTCTGCCTCACCACGGCCGCCTACCGGAAGGCCGCCCCGGCAGAACTGGACGCACTGGCCGCCCGCCTGGACGCCGCACAGCAGGAAGCACCGCAATCACCAGAAAATGGCAGCCCCGGCCACACGGGCTTGGACCCCGGAACCGATCTGGGCGAACTCGCCAGGCAGGCTCGGGAAATGATCGTGACCGCGCCGATTCCCGCCGATGTCGACGCCGCCCTCCGCGCCGCGTATGCCGGACTGGGCCGCAGGGCCACCGTGGCGGTCAGGTCCTCCGCCACTGCCGAGGACCTGCCTTTCGCCAGCTTCGCCGGGCAACAGGATTCCTTCCTCAACATCTCCGGGGCCGACGCCGTGGTCGAGTCGGCCCGGCGCTGCTGGGCCTCACTCTGGACCGAACGGGCCGTGGCTTACCGCTCCGCGAACGGGATCAGCCACCGCGACGCCGGGCTCGCCGTCGTCGTCCAGGACTACATCGGCGCCACCAGCGCCGGCGTGCTGTTCACGGCCAACCCCGTGACGGGAACGCGGACCGAAACGGTCATCGATGCGAGCGCCGGTCCGGGCCTGGCGGTGGTCTCCGGCAGCGTGAACCCGGACCATTTCGTAACGGACACGGCCACCGGACGCGTCCTGCTCCGCTCACCGCATGGGACCGCAGGAAGGCGGCGTCCGAGCCTGGACGACGCCCGGATCCGCGAACTCACGGCGCTCGGCGAGACCATCCAGCGGCTGTTCGGCGCACCCCAGGATGTGGAATGGGTGATTGACGGCGCGGGCAAAATCTGGGTGACACAGTCGCGGCCCATCACCACGCTGTATCCGCTGCCGGACCCGGCGGCCGCGGAACCCCTCGGCGCCGAGTCAGGGGCCGCCGTCGAACCCCGCGTGTACCTGTGCGGCAGCCTGCTCCAGGGTCTGACCCGGCCGCTGACCCCCATGGGGCTCTCCGCGCTGGGCTCCATGCGGAACCGCAACGGGCCATGGCAGTACGTCAACCCGGGACTGCGCATGTACGTGGACGTGACGGCCATGGTGCGCAGCAAGTACGGCCGCCGCTACCTGCTGCGGATACTCCCGCTCGCTGACGGGAGGTCGGGCGCGGTTTTCCCGGCGCTCCTGGAGGATCCGCGGTTCGGCGTGCGCGAGCGGCGGCCGAGGCGGGCACGTCCCGGCGCAGCCGCAAGCCGGACACTCCGAAAGCCGGGAACAAGCAGCCCCGCAGCGCGCGGACCCAGCGCTCTGGGGGGCCTGGGCCTGACGGTCCGGCTGGTTCCATCCATGGTGAGGGCCGCCGTGCGGCCGGCCGCCGAACTGCGCCACGCCTTCGATTACGGAAAGCACCTCGCAGCCGAGCTTGCCCTGCCCGAGCCGGCCACCGCCTTCGGCCGGCTCGACCACACCCAGCGCATCCTGGACCAAACCGTGGACGGGCTGATCACGGCGACGCTGCCCGGCCCGTCCGTGGGCTACCTCCTGCTGGCCGGAGCCCGCCGGCTGCTGCGCGGCATCGCCGAACCGAGGGAACTCGAGGCTGTGCTGCGGGGGCTGCCCAACAACGTCACCACCGAGATGGATCTTGAACTCTGGCAGCTGGCCGTCACGATCCGCTCGAATGATGCGTCCCGTGAGGCGTTCCTGGCCCACGGCCCGAAAGAGCTCGCCGCCATGTACGCGGCCGGCACGCTGCCCGGGGTGGCACAGACTGGGCTGCACGGGTTCCTGGAGCGCTACGGCCACCGCGCCGTGGCGGAGATCGACCTCGGCATGCCGCGGTGGTCGGAGAAACCGGACCATATCCTCGGCATGCTCTCGAACTACCTGCACGTGGAGGACCCCGAGCAGGCACCCGACCGGCAGTTCGCCCGCGCCGAGGAACATGCCGAGGCCAGGATCCGCACCCTTGTGGAAAGGACCCGGGCCCGGAGCCATTTCCGCGCCCGGTTGGTGGAATTCTGCCTGCACAGGACCCGGCAGTTGTCCGGGCTGCGCGAACTGCCCAAGTTCTACATCGTCCTCGCGCTGGCGGAGATGCACCGCCAGTTCAACGCGATCGGCACCGAACTGGCCCGCTCCGGTGCGATCGCCGCCGCGGACGATGTGTATTTCCTGGAAGCCGACGAGGTCCGCGTGGGTTTGCGGGGCGCCAATCTCCAGGGCATCGTCACGGACCGCCGCCGGCTCTACGACGTCGAACTGCGCCGACGCCGGATTCCCCGGCTCCTGCTCTCCGACGGAACCGACGTGGAGGCCGCCGTCATGGCCAAGTCCCCCGCTTCCGGCGCCCTCACCGGGACACCGGCGTCGGCAGGCACCGCCACCGGAACGGTCCGGGTCATCCTGGATCCGGTGGGAGCCCGCCTCGAGCCCGGGGAAATCCTTGTGGCACCCTCCACCGACCCGGGCTGGACACCGCTGTTCATGACCGCCGGCGCCCTGGTGATGGAAATGGGCGGGGTGATCTCGCACGGCGCCGTGGTGGCCCGCGAATACGGCATCCCGGCCGTCGTGGGGGTGCCGGACGCGACCACCCGGCTGCGGACCGGCCAGAGGGTGACCGTGGACGGATCCGCCGGAACGGTGCGGCATGTGGACGCCCCGCTCCCCGCGGCAACCGCCGGCAGCCTGGCCGGCTGACCCGACGAAGGGGCTATGTTAGGTTCATGGTGTCTGCTGGCAGCAACGCACACGGCACGCCCCGCCCAGAGCCAGAGCGTTTCGGTTCGGGGCTGGTGGATGATGCCGCCCGCCGGGACGCCGCATTGCCCGACTTCGACTGGTCCCTCCTCCCCGACGGCGTGGTGCGAGGGGAGTTCGAGGCGCCCAGCGGCACCCTGGCGACCATTGCCACCGGAGATCCCGGGAATCCGCGCGTCGTGCTCATCCCGGGCGCAACCGGTTCCAAGGAAGACTTCGTCCTGATGCTGCCCGAACTCGCCGCCGCCGGCTATTTTGCGCTCAGCTGCGACAGCGCCGGGCAGTATGAATCCGCCCGGGCCGGGCCCGAAAACCTCGTTCCACCGCGGTGCCGCTACGACTACGAGCTCTTCCGCGACGACCTTCTGGCCATGCTGGACGCCGCGGAAGGCTCGGCGCACGTCGTGGGCTACTCCTTCGCCGCAACCGTCGCCCAACTGGCCTTCAGGCAACGGCCGGAGAAGTTCCTGAGCCTGACCCTGATCAGTTGCCCGCCGGAGCCCGGGCAGTGTTTCCGCGGGCTGCGGTTCATCGGCTGGTTCAGCGGCTTGGTCAACAGCAAGGTCGGCACCGCCCTGATGATTTGGGGCATCCGGAGCAATGTGGCCAGGGTGGCGCCCCAGCGGCTGCGGTTTGTGAGAAGCCGGTTCGCGTTCACGCGCCGCTCCTCGGTGGTGGACATCATCGGCCTCATGAAGAACACCCCGGATCTGCGCCGGGTCCTGTCCGCGGCGACGGTGCCGAAGTTCGTCGCCGTCGGCGAACATGACCTCTGGCCCCTGCCACTGCACCGCCACTTCGCGCAGTCGATCGGGGCACGGATAGCGGTCTACCGCGGCGGCCACAGCCCCAGCGAGACTTCGCCGTACCAGATCAGCCGGGACCTGATTGCGCTGT
Source organism: Arthrobacter sp. 2MCAF15 (assembly GCF_052115605.1). Taxonomy (NCBI): domain Bacteria; kingdom Bacillati; phylum Actinomycetota; class Actinomycetes; order Micrococcales; family Micrococcaceae; genus Arthrobacter; species Arthrobacter sp. 2MCAF15. The sequence goes on from NZ_JBFRGZ010000003.1 coordinate 195,695, forward strand.
TCGAAGCCTCGGCTTCGGCATGACTAATGCAAACTACCGAGACGAAGACCCGCATTAGACCCTTGCACCGCGGCCCGTCGCACCGTACGTTGGGGACAGCGGACGAATGTCTCCGCAGCCGTTGGCCTTATGGCCGCCGGAGATCAGCAGCATTTCAGAAGGATAAAGGCATGGCTACAGGCACAGTTAAATGGTTCAACGCCGAAAAGGGTTTTGGCTTCATTGCCCCGGATGACGGGTCGGCCGACGTTTTCGCCCACTACTCGGCAATCGCCACCAGCGGCTACCGCTCGCTGGACGAGAACCAGAAGGTTGAATTCGACGTCACGCAGGGCCCGAAGGGCCCGCAGGCTGAGAACATCCGCCCGCTCTAAGTACTCAGGATTTGCCCCGGCCGCCCGGCCGGGACACTTTCCCCGAAGACCACAACGCCCCTCCGGAGGACTCCTCCGGAGGGGCGTTTGTGTTCCCTCGCCTGTGCGTTCCCGGGCGCTGGTGTTCCCGGGCTCTGTGTCCCGGTGCCTGCGGCGGGGTCAGCCGACGTGGACCCAGGGGCGGCGTGTGACGTCCGGTTCGGCCTCGCGCAGGACTTCCCGGGTCACCGGGGCGATCTCGCCCTCGCCGAAGGCCAGGAACCGCAGGAGGTTGGTGAACGGGTTTCCCTCGGTCCAGCGGAAGTAGATGTGCGGCATCAGGCCGGTGACGTCGCGGATGTGCAGCAGCACGGAGGCGATCGTGTTCGGCACCACGGGCCCGTGGACCTCCAGGATCTGGTACCCGTGCCGGACCACCCCGCGGACCTCGAGTGCGGTCTCGAAGTCCGAGGAGTCATCCACCACGACTTCGAGGAACAGCGCCTGGAAATCCACCGGGAGATGGCTGACCTCGATGGCGGAGGTGAGCTTGTCCCTGTACGCCTCGGCGGTGAGCCGCAGCGGCTCGTGGGCGATGATCGCGATGGGTCCGGTCTCGTTGGCGGCCAGGAATTCCAGGGCCGGCGTATCCATCCGCACGTGCGTGGCGTGGAGCTCGAAGGAGCGCCGGAGGCGCGAAAGCAGCGAGATCACGATGATCCCGAGGATGAAGAACGCTGCGATCCGGATGCCTTCGGGCCGCTCGAAGATGTTGGCCACCGTGGTGTAGATGAACACGACGGCGATGACGCCGAACCCGATGCTGCGCTTGCGCTGCCGCCGGCTCCGCGCGGACAAGGTCACCGCGACCGCCGCCGAGGTCATCAGGACCAGGACGCCGGTGGCATAGGCGCCGCCCTGGGCGTCGACGTCGGCGTCGAACAGCCAGGTGATCATGAACCCCACGAGCGTGAAGACCAGGACCAGCGGCCGCACGGCGCGGGCCCATGAAGGGGCCATGCCGTACCTGGGCAGGTAGCGCGGCACGAGGTTCAGGAGCCCGGCCATGGCGGAAGCGCCGGCGAACCACAGGATCGCAATGGTGCTCAGGTCATAGACGGTGCCGAAGCCGTTGCCGAGGTATTCGTGGGCGAGGTATGCCAAGGCACGCCCGTTCGCCGGGCCGCCCGGCTGGAAGTCCTGCGCCGGGATGAGCACCACCGTGGTGAAGCTCGTGGTGACAAGGAATGCGCTCATGATGACGGCGGCCGTGGTCAGCAGGCGGCGGGCGCCCTGGATCCGGCCCGCGGGGTTCTCCTCGGTGTCCGTGGCGCGGCCGCGGATTTGCGGCATGACGGCGACGCCGGTCTCGAACCCCGAGAGGCCCAGGGCCAGTTTCGGGAACACCAGCAGCGCGATCCCCACGACCATCAGCGGGCTGCCGTGCTGGGTGGTCAGAGCCACCCACCAGTCATCCACGGCAACGGGATGGGTGAACGTTTCGAAGAGGGTCGTGATCACGACAACGACATTCAGGCCCAGGTAGATGCCGACTAGGACGACGGCGACGCCGATCGCTTCCTTGAAGCCGCGCAGGAACACCGCTGCCAGCAGCGCCAGCAGGAACAGCGTCACCGCGACGTTTTGGCCCTGCATCCAGGCGGGGGCGAACGGGTTCTCAATCGCGTGCGCCGTCGCGTCGGCGGCGGAGAGCGTCATGGTGATCATGAAGTCCGTGGCGGCGAACCCGAGGAGCACCAGGACCAGCAGTTTCCCGCCCCAGCGCGGCAACAGCCGCTCCAGCATGGCGATCGAGCCTTCACCGCGCGGACTTTCCCCGGCCACCCGGCGGTACACCGGAAGTGCGCCCAGCAGGGTCACGGCGACCAGCACCAGGGTGGCCAGCGGCGAAATCACACCGGCCGCGAGCGCGGCGATGGCGGGCTGGTAGCCCAGGGTGGAGAAGTAGTCCACGCCGGTGAGGCACATGACCTGCCACCACGTGTGCTTTTTAAGGTGGCTGTCACTCACGGCCCCGGGACCCTGATGGATTCCCTTGGCATCCTGGAGGCCGAAAAGCAGCCAGTTCCTGAAGTGCTCTCCTGCGCCGGGCCTCGGCGCCGACGGGTCTGCCGGGGGCCGGCTGAGGGTGGTCATGATGTCCTTTCCACGCGGCGCACAGCACCGCTTCCATCCGGGACAGTACCAGCGCCCGCAACCTCTGCAGCCCTCCGGCGGGCAATCCTGATGCTTCCTTAACGCGGCTGCTTAACGCGGCTGCGCGGGGCCCGTCCGGGCCGGGGTTCGGGTATGCCCCGGCCCGCGGCGGGGCAGCGCTAAGGCCGCGTCAAGATCCGGGCCATAACCATCAAGGAAGCGTTAAAACCGGCGCTTCGCGCCTTTGGCGGGGTTTGACTGGTGCTGTCCCCCGCAGCGGGGTACCGAGGAAAGGAACGCGCAATGGCCGACATGGCTGTGATCGGGATCTTCATGGCTTCCATGGGGTTCGTGATGTGGATAGGGCAACTGCTCCCCCGAATGGTCGGCGGGACCGGCGAACGTCGGGAGGGACGGCAGTGAACGCCGACGCACTCATGTGGCTGGCACTGCTGCTCGCCGGGCTGGGCCTGCTCGGCTACCTGGTGGCAGCCCTGATCCAACCCGGGAAGTGGTGAGCCGGGCATGACGTTCAACACCGCCTCCTTCCTCCTCCAGCTCGGGGCCCTGGTCCTTGCCCTGGCCGCCGCCCACAAACCGCTGGGCCTCTACCTTGCCCGCGTCTATGAATCCACCACGTCCACCCGGGCGGAGCGGATCCTTTACCGCCTGTCCGGTGTCGACGCAGGCACCGAACAGACATGGTCCGTGTACCTGCGCAGCGTCCTGGTCTTTTCGGCCGTGTCGATCCTGGCCATCTTCGGGCTCCAGCGCGCCCAGGCCGTCCTGCCCGGGGCCGGGGCCCTGCCCGGCGTCGACCCGTGGGTGGCCATGAACACCGCCATCTCCTTTGTCACCAACACCAACTGGCAGGCGTACGTCCCCGAAACGACCGTCGGCATTTTCGTGCAGATGGCGCTGCTGGCCGTGCAGAACTTCCTCTCCGCCGCCGTCGGCATGGTCGTCGCGGTCGCCCTCATCCGCGGCATCGCCAGGACCCGCACCGACCGCCTGGGGAACTTCTGGGTGGACCTCGCCCGGACCACTTTCCGGGTCCTGCTGCCCCTGGCATTCGTGGCGGCCATCCTGATGGTCCTCGGCGGCGTGGTCCAGAACTTCTGGCCAACCGAGGTCACCAACCAGGCCACCGGTGTTTCCCAGCTCATTCCCGGCGGCCCCGTGGCCTCCCAGGAAGCCATCAAGATCCTGGGAACCAACGGCGGCGGCTACTTCAACGCCAACTCCGCCCACCCCTTCGAAAACCCCAACGCCGTCATCAGCCTGTTCCAGGTGTTCCTGCTCATGCTCATCCCGTCGGCGCTGCCGTACACGTTCGGCCGCATGGTCGGCGACCGCCGCCAAGGCTTCACGGTGGTCGCCGTCATGGGCACGCTGTGGCTCGTGTCGACGGCGATGACCGGCTGGGCGGTCGCCGGGGCACAGGGTGCCGCCACCGCTGCCGCGGGCGGGCTGGGCGAAGGCTTCGAACAGCGTTTCGGCGGCGCTCCGAGCGCGATCTTCGCAGCGTCGACCACCCTGACCTCCACCGGCGCCGTCAACGTCGCCCACGATTCGTTGCCCCCGCTGGCCGGCGGTATGGCCATGGTGAACATGATGCTTGGCGAAGTTGCCCCCGGCGGGACCGGCTCGGGGTTGTACGGCATCCTGGTCCTCGCGATCATTTCGGTGTTCATAGCGGGCCTGATGGTGGGGCGGACCCCCGAATACCTGGGCAAGAAGATCGGGCCCACGGAAATGACGCTTGCCGCCATGTACATCCTGGTCACCCCGCTGCTGGTGCTCGCCCTCGCCGGAGTCACGGTGCTGCTGCCTGACGTCATGGCCAATGCCCCGGCCTCCGGACCGCATCAGTTCAGCGAAGTGCTGTACGCCTTCACATCCGGGGCCAACAACAACGGCTCCGCGTTCGGCGGGATTACCAGCTCCGGCCCATACCTTTCATCCCTGCTGGGCGTGGCTATGCTGCTGGGCCGCTTCCTGCCGATCGCGCTGGTCCTGGCCCTTGCCGGCTCGCTGGCCCGGCAGGGCAAAGTCCCCGTTTCCTCCGGCACCGTGCCAACCCACGGACCGCTGTTCGCCGCCCTGCTGCTCGGCGTCACCGTCATCCTGACAGCACTGAGCTACTTCCCGGCGCTGGCACTTGGCCCCCTCGCAGAAGGACTCCTCCAATGACCCCGGCCCCCTCGAAAACCGCCGCCACGATGGTTGACGGCAACCCGCTCGGCACCCCGGGCGAGCACAAGCACCACACCAAGGCCCCGGCGAAACTGACCGCGGCCAGCGTGGCCACGGCCCTGCCGCTGGCCCTGAAGAAGCTTGCCCCGCGGCAGATGGTCCACTCCCCGGTCATGTTCGTCGTCGAGGCCGGGGCGCTGCTCTGCACCATCATCTGCGTGTTCCGTCCCTCCGTGTTCAGCGTCGCCGTCACCGTCTGGCTGTGGCTCACGGTGCTGTTCGGCACGCTCTCCGAGGCCATCGCCGAAGGCCGCGGCAAGGCACAGGCCGACAGCCTGCGCGCCAGCCGGGAAGGCGTCATGGCGCGGCTCCGGCAGGCAGCCGGGTCCTTCAAGGATGTCCCGGGCACGGAGCTGCGGGTCGGTGACGTGGTGGTCTGCGAGGCGGGCGACGTCATCCCCTCCGACGGTGAAATCATCGACGGCGTCGCCAGTGTGGACGAATCCACGATCACGGGCGAATCCGCGCCCGTGATCCGCGAATCCGGCGGCGACAGGTCGTCCGTGACCGGCGGAACCAGGGTCCTCTCGGACCGGATCCTCATCCGGATCACCGCCGCCCCCGGCGAGACATTCGTGGACCGGATGATCAAGCTCGTGGAAGGCGCGGTACGCCAGAAGACCCCGAATGAGATCGCCCTGCACGTGTTGCTGGTCTCGCTCACCATCGTCTTCCTGGCCGTGACCATGTCGCTCGCGCCATTCGCGTCCCTCGCCGGGGCCACGCCGTCGCCGATCGTGCTGGTGGCTCTCCTCGTCTGCCTGATCCCGACCACCATCGGGGCCCTGGTCCCGGCCATCGGCATCGCCGGCATGGACCGGCTGGTGCAGCACAACGTGCTGGCAACCTCCGGCCGGGCGGTGGAAACCGCCGGCGACATCACCACCCTCCTGCTCGACAAGACCGGGACCATCACCTTCGGCAACCGCCGGGCCGTTGACTTCCTCCCGGCGGACGGCACGGAACCCGCCGCCCTTGCCGAGGCGGCCTGGCTGTCCAGCCTGGCCGATGAAACACCGGAGGGCCGCTCGATCACCGACCTCGCCGCCAGCCGCGGGCTGGCCGGACCCAGCCTCGCGCAACTGCAGGCGCGCGCAGGAGACTTCGAAGTGGTCGAGTTCAGCGCGAGCACCCGCATGAGCGGTCTGGACACCGATGGCCGGCAGATCCGCAAAGGCGCTGCGTCGGCAGTGTCGGCCTTTGTGGCAGACCACGGCGGATCCACGCCGGCCGACATGCTCCGGCACGTCGACGCCATCGCGGCGCAGGGCGGCACCCCGCTGCTCGTGGCCCAGGCCGGCTCCGACGGCGCGGAAGTCCTTGGCGCGATCCACCTGGCCGACGTCGTCAAGCCAGGCATGCACGCACGTTTCGCCGAGCTGCGGAAGATGGGGATCCGGACCGTCATGATTACCGGAGACAACGCCATTACGGCCGCCACCATCGCCGCCGAGGCCGGGGTGGACGATTTCCTGGCCGAGGCGACGCCGGAAGACAAGCTCGCGGTCATCAACCGGGAACAGTCCCAGGGCCGCCTGGTCGCCATGACTGGTGACGGCACCAACGACGCCCCGGCCCTCGCGGCGGCGGACGTCGGCGTCGCGATGAACTCGGGCACCCCCGCGGCCAAGGAAGCAGCCAACATGGTGGACCTCGACTCCGATCCGACCAAACTGATCGACGTCGTCGGGATCGGCAAGCAGCTGCTCATCACCCGCGGTGCCCTCACCACATTTTCGGTGGCGAACGACGTCGCGAAGTACTTCGCAATTGTCCCGGCCCTGTTCACCGGGGTATTCCCCGGGCTGGGGCTACTGAACATCATGGGCCTGGCCTCGCCGTCCTCGGCGATCCTCTCCGCCGTGGTCTTCAACGCCCTCATCATCATCGCGCTGGTGCCCCTGGCGCTCCGCGGCGTGAAATACCGCCCGGTTTCGGCCAACAAGGCCCTCGGCCGGAACCTGCTGATCTACGGCCTCGGCGGCCTTGTGGCGCCGTTCATCGGCATCAAGATCATTGACCTCGTCATCGCCCTCATCCCCGGAATCGGCTAGGAACTCCCCATGAATACACTCACCGGCTATCTCCGGCAGGCCGGGACTGCGCTGCGGTTCCTCGCGCTCGCCACCGTGGTCCTTGGCCTCTGCTATCCCCTGGCCGTCTTCGGCGCGGGCCAGCTGATCGCCCCGGCGCAGGCCAACGGCTCCATCATCAAGGACCCGGCCGGACACCCCGCCGCGTCCTCCCTGATCGTCCAGGCGCCGGCCAACGACGCCGGCGCCCAGGACCCGCGCTGGTTCCATGCCCGGCCCTCCGCCGTAAAGTGGGACCCTGCGTCGTCCTCGGCCAGCAACCTTGGCCCCAACGACTCCAAACTGGCGGAGGCGATCGCGGCCAACCGCGCAGCCGTCGCGCAGGCGGAATCCGTCCCCGAAGCAGAGGTCCCGGCCGACGCCGTGACCGCCAGCGGTTCCGGACTGGACCCGGACATCTCCCCGGCCTACGCCCGCCTACAGATCCGGCGTGTTGCCGCCGCGCACGGCCTCAGCACCGAGGCCGTGGCAGAGCTCGTGGCGCGGCAAACCAGTACCGGCCCCGCGGCATTCCTGGGGCAGCCCGCCGTGAACGTGACCGCACTGAACCTGGCAGTTGCGGCCGCGTCGCCCGTGTCCGCCTCCAAGTGACAGAATGACGACATGGCACGTGGAACGCTGCGGATCTTCCTGGGGGCCGCGCCCGGAGTGGGCAAAACCTACGAGATGCTGGAGGAAGCCCACCGCCTCGGTGAGCGGGGCGAGGACGTTGCCGTCGCCTTCGCGCTGGACCACGGCCGTGCCGACACAAGGGCCCTCATGGCGGGCCTGGAGGTCATTGCGCCCCGGGCGCTGAGCTACCGGGGCGCGGACTTCGAGGAAATGGACGTGGACGCAGTCCTGGCCCGCGCCCCCGAAACTGCGGTGGTGGACGAATACGCCCACTCGAACGTCCCGGGCAGCCGCAACCAGAAGCGCTGGCAGGACGTGGACGAACTCCTCACCGCCGGGATCAATGTCCTCTCCACTGTCAATATCCAGCATCTGGCGTCCCTCGGCGACGTCGTCAGCGCCATCACCGATGTCCGGCAGGCAGAGACGGTCCCGGACGAGGTCGTGCGGCGCGCCGACCAGATCGATCTGGTCGATATCCCGCCCGAACTGTTGCGCCAACGGCTCAGCGACGGAAAAATCTACGCCGCCGACAAGATCGACGCGGCCCTCTCCAACTATTTCCGGCTCGGCAACCTCAGCGCGCTGCGCGAACTCGCCTTGCTGTGGCTGGCGGACCGGGTGGACGAGGGCCTAGCGAAGTACCGGGCCGAGCACGGGATCCAGGACAGCTGGCCCGCCCGCGAGCGCATCGTCGTGGGCCTGACCGGCGGGCCTGAGGGCGAAGCGCTCATCCGGCGCGGGGCGCGCATCCTGACCCGCGTCAGCGGCGGGGACCTCCTGGCAGTGCATGTGCGCGCCGCCGATGGTGTCGCCTCGGAGTCGCCACAGGCGCTGGAACGGCAACGGCGGCTGGTCCAGGACCTGGGCGGCAGCTACCACGTCGTGGCCGGAGAGGACCCGGCCACCGCGCTGCTGGACTTCGCCCGCAGCGTCAACGCCACCCAAATCGTGGTCGGCATCTCCCGTCACAAGAACGTCATCAGCCTGCTGGGCGGCCTCCTGGGCGGCGGTGTTGGCACCCGGGTGGTGCGCGGCTCCGGGGACATCGATGTCCACATGGTCTCGCATCCGCTTGGCGGCCAGGGCACGGGCGTGCCACGCCCCCGCGACCTGGGCCGGGCCCGGGTTGCCGTGGGCTTCATCCTGGCTGTGCTCGTGCCTGCGGTCCTGCAACTGCTGCTCTCCGTCGTGAATCCGGACCACAGCCTGGCCACCGCCATGCTGGTCCAGCTCAGCGGCTCCGTGGCGGTCGCCCTGGTGGGCGGCCTGTGGCCCGCAGTCCTGGCCGCACTGTGGAGCAGCCTGCTGGTGAACTACTTCTCCACTCCCCCGCTGGGCAACCTGACCATCAGCGACGCTCAGAACTTCCTGGCACTGTTCGTCTTCCTCGGAGTGTCGGCGGCCGTGGCCGTGGTGGTGGACCTGTCCGCCCGCCGTTCGAAGGAGGCCGCCCGGGCCAGGGCCGAGGCCACCACCCTCAGTGACCTCACCCGCGGGGCGGCCGGCTCGGACGATACTGTCCAGGCGTTGCTCGAGCAGGCCAGGACGGTTTTCCAGGTCCGCGGGACGGCCCTGTTCGGCCAGGCGGCCGACGGCGAGGGAGACTGGCGGCTCCTGGCCTCCGCGGGCGAGGTCCCGGCCGACGGCCAACGCCCCGACGGCCAACGCCAAGATGGTCAAGGTCAAGATGGGCAAGGTCTAGATGGCCAAGGTCCCGACGGCGAGAACATCGAGGACATCGACTCCACCACCCGGCTGGTCCTCTACGGCCGGATCCTGCCGGCCAGCGACCGGCGGCTCCTGGCCGCGTTCGGCGTGCACGTGGCCGCACAGCTGGAACGCCAGCAGCTCGTGGCCAGCCGGCGCGAAATGATGCGCCTGGCCGAGAGCAACACCATGCGCACCTCCATCCTCCGCGCGGTCTCCCACGATCTCCGGACCCCGCTGGCCGGGATCAAGCTCGCCGTCGGCGGCCTCCGGCAGCCCGGGGCCCGCTATTCCCCGCAGGAGGAGCAGGAGCTGCTGGCCACGATCGAGGAATGCTCCGACCGGCTCGACCTGCTGGTCGGCAACCTGCTGGACATGTCCCGCATCACCTCGGACTCGGCCAGCCCCCAGCTCCGTCCCCTCCGCTGGTACGAGGTCATCCCGGGCGCCCTGCACGGCGTCCCGCCGGGCCGGGTGCGCGTGGAGCTTCCCGCAAACATGCCCGAGATCGACGCCGACCAGGGCATGCTGGAGCGGGTCGTCGCGAACATTGTCGAAAACGCGGTCAAGTACGCACCTGACTCCGACATCGTGGTGGCGGGAACCGCCGGCGGGCTGAGCCAGGCGACGCTCGCCGGGCGTCCGGCCGGCGAGCTGCGCATCATCGACCACGGCCGTGGCGTCCCCGCGGAGCGGGTGCTGGACATGTTCCGCCCGTTCCAGCGCCTCGACGACGCCGCCCAGGCCGCCGGCGTCGGGCTCGGCCTTGCGGTGGCGAAGGGTTTCACCGAGGCGATGGGCGGACGCCTGACGGCTGAGCCGACGCCGGGCGGCGGCCTGACCATGGTCATCACCCTCCCGCTCTCCAGCGGCGAACCCTTCGACGCCCAAACGGGCCAGGCCCCGCTGGAACCGCAATCGGCGCTGACCGGCCGCCACCATGGACGCCCGCTGCCGCCGTCCCCAGCATCGTCCCCGGCGCCGTCGCCGTCGGCTGCCGGGCGGGACGCGCCATGACCGCCGTCCTGGTGGTCGACGACGATCCGCATCTGTTGCGGGCACTGCGCATCACCCTGCAGGGCCACGGCTACGACGTTTCCGCGGCGGCGGACGGCCGGTCCGCGCTGCTCAAGGCCAGGCAGGAGCCGCCGTCGGTGGTAATCCTGGACCTGGGCCTGCCGGATCTGGACGGCACGGCGGTTATCCGGGAGCTGCGCGCATTCAGCAGCGTCCCCGTCCTGGTGCTGTCCGCCCGCCACGGCTCCGAGGACAAAGTCCAGGCCCTCGACGCCGGCGCAGACGACTACATCACCAAACCCTTTGGCCTGGATGAACTCCTGGCCCGGCTCCGCGCCCTGCTGCGCCGCACCACGGAACCGGAACACGAGGCCGTGGTCAGCACGGAGAACTTCACGGTGGATCTGGGCAAGCGCCGGGTGGTCCGGGACGGACACGACGTCCGGCTGACCCCCACGGAGTGGAAAATGCTGGACGTGCTGGTCCGGAATCCGGAAAAGCTCATCACGCAGCAGCGGTTGCTCTCCGAAGTCTGGGGGCCGGCTTACGCGAAGGAGACCAACTACCTGCGGGTCTACATGGCCCAGCTGAGGCGCAAGCTGGAACCGGACACCGCCAACCCCCGCCACCTGCTCACCGAGGCCGGAATCGGCTATCGGTTCATGCCCTGACAGTTTTTCCGGCAGCTTCGCCTGTTGGTTTTCCGATGCCGTGACCAGCAATGGATACTGGGGCAATGACTAATTGCAGCCCGCTCAGCAGGGACGATGCCGATCCGTCGCCACTGCCTGAGATCCCTGCGCAGCTGCGGGCCGTCCTCAACGGGATACCGGCCCTCGTGGGCTACTGGGACAACGAACTGCGCAACCGCCTGGCCAACGACGCCTACTGCGAGTGGTTCGGGTTCGAACCCCAGCAGCTCAATGGCTTGCATGTCCGGGACGTGATCGGGGACGTGGCCTTCGAAACGACCCGGCCGCTCATCGAGCGGGTGCTCGCCGGAGAGGCCCAGCAGTTTGACCGGACCCTCGTGGATTCTGAAGGCGAGTCGCGCCACACCCACGTCACGTACACCCCCGATGCCCGCGATGGCGCGGTACAGGGCTACTTCGTCGTGATCACCGACATCACCGAACGGGTGCTGGCCGACCGGCGCCGGCAACGGGACATGGACCGGTACCGGGCCCTGGCGCGCAGCGTTCCCGGCGTCTTCGTACTCCTCTTCGACGCCGAGCTGCGCTACCTGATCGCCGAAGGCCAGGAGCTGGAGACCTTCGGCTACCGCAGGGAAGAGCTCGAAGGCCAGCGCATCCAGGACGTCCTTAAGGGCGACCTCGCCAGCGAGCTCGAGCCCCGCTACCGTGCGGCCCTCGCCGGCCGCGAGGTCTCCTGGAGCCGGCAGATCGGCCACCGCACCTACCGGCTGAAGGCCGGCCCGGTCTACTCCGACGACGACGGCGCCGCGGCCGGCATGGTGGTGGCGGTCGATGTCACCGAGCGCCTGCAGCAACAGCAGGTGTGGCAGGCCCTGCACGAATTGGCGACCGAAGTCGCCCGCAACGCAGCCCCCGAGGCCATCTCGGAGCGGGTCGCCGCGATCGTCCGGGACCTGTTCAACGTCGATTCCGCCGCCGTCGTCCGTTTCACCGGCGCGTCCTCGGCCGAAATCGTCGCGATGGCCCCGACACTCCCGCCGACGCTGAGCCGGCGGCAGATCTTCGCCCCGACAGACGAATCCGCAACCGTCCGGGTGGCCGTGACCGGCAAACCCGCCCTCGTCGTCTATCGGCCGGAGGGCGGACCGGCAGCGGAGCAGATGCGCGCCGGCGGCTTCCAGTCCGCCGCGGCGGCGCCGATCCGCGTCCGCGGCGGCCTGTGGGGCGCGGTAAGCCTTACCTCGAAGTCGCGCACCGGTGTCACGGAAGCCATGATGGAGCGGCTGGCCCAGTTCGCGGAGCTCGTCGAAATCGCCATCGGCAACACAGAGGCCCGGACGGACCTGGAGCAGCAGGCCACAACCGATGCCCTGAGCGGCCTGCCCAACCGGCGGTCCCTGGAACGGCACCTCGCCGAACAGATTGCGCTGGCCGGTAGCCGCGGGACTTACCTGAGCGCGATCGTCCTGGATATCGACCACTTCAAGCGGATCAACGACACCCACGGCCATCTGATGGGCGACGTCGTCCTGGCGGAGGTCGCCGCGCGGCTCCGGACGGTCGCCCGCACGAAGGAGATCGTGGCCCGGTTTGGCGGCGAGGAGTTCGTGTGGCTGCTCCCGGAGACCGACGGCGCCGAGGCCCTGCTCGCCGCCGAACGCGCCCGGAAGGCCATCGCGTCCGAGCCGTTCGGCGAGGTCGGTTACCTGACGATCTCCGCCGGGGTCTGCGAGCAGCGCGACGCCGAGGCCGGCTCCCTCCTGGACTGTGCGGACCGGGCCCTGTACGAGGCCAAAAACGGCGGCCGCAACCGCACGTCCCGGTACGGCCACCCCACCGCCGCCGCCCGGGAACAGGCGCCCGGCGCCACTGACTCGCGGGAAGCCCAGACCACGCGGGGAGCCTAGACGAAGGCGGACTTTCCCGTCACGGCCCGGGCCACGATCAGTGAATTGATTTCGTAGCTGCCCTCGTAGGTGTAGAGGATTTCGGCGTCGCCGAAGAGCTTGCCCATCTCGTAGTCGCTGCTGATGCCGTTGCCGCCCATGAGGGACCGGCCCATCGCCACCGAGGCGCGCGCCAGCCGTGTGGTAGTGGATTTGGCCATGGCCGCCTGGACCATCTCGAGCTTGCCGTCCTCCTGGATTCTCGCAAGCTGGGCCATCAGGGCCAGGGACGCGGTCGCGTTGCCCAGGATCTCGGCGAGCTGCTGCTGGATGAGCTGGAAGCGTGCCAGTTCCTTGCCGAACTGGCGGCGCTGCAGCGAATAGGCGCGCGCGACGTCGAACGCGGCCAGCTGGATGCCTGCGCCCTGCCAGCCCACCCAGGCCCGCGAGTCGCGCAGGAGCTCGTTGGCCTTGGAGAAGTCGGTGGCGCCGGGCAGCAGGTTGGCCGCCGGGATGCGGACCTCGTCGAGGACAATGTCGGCGTTCTGCATGATGCGCAGGCCGATCTTATTGGCGATCTTCGTTGCCGTGTAGCCGGGACGGTCGGTCTCGACGATGAAGCCCTTGATGTGCTGGTCGGCGACGTCCCGGGCCCACACGAGGGCAAAGTCCGCGATGGTGCCGGCACCGATCCACCGCTTTGCACCGTTGATGACCCATTCGCCGTCCTCCAGCCGGGCGGTGGTTTCCAGGCCGCCTGCGATGTCCGAGCCATGGTCCGGCTCAGTTAAGGCGAATGCTCCGAGCTGGGTGAACGCGGTGAGGCCGGGGAGCCAGCGTGCCTTCTGCTCCTCGGAGCCCAGCTCGTCGATCATGCCGACAATCAGCTCGTTGTGGATGCCCACGAGCGCCGAGAGGGAGACGTCGGCCCGGGCCACCTCGACGTACATGAGCCCCTTGAAGAGCTTGGACGTGCCGTCCGTCTGCAACCCGCCCAGGCCGTACTTGCCGAGTTCCGCGAGCAGGCCGAAGGGAAATTCCTCGCGGTTCCAGTAGTCGATCGAAGCGGCCCGGACCCGGGACTGCAGGAACTCCCGGACCTCCTGGTAGCGGAGCTGTTCCTCCGGCGGCAGCAGGTCCACGATGTACATGAGGTCGGCGTCCGGAAACGGCGGCGGCGCCGGGTCCGCAGGTGTTGCGGCTGATGCGGTGTCTGCTGCGGCTGCGTTTGATTCCGCTAGCACTGGCGCTCCGCCGGCACGTCCTTGTGGCTGCACGGGCACGTATCCCTTCCTCATGCGCCGTCCGCAGAGCAGCGCCGCTCTTCCAAACCCTTGGATGTCCTAGTATATTGCACAGTGACGGGGATCACTAGGCAGGCGCCCGCCGGGCCGGCGGGATCCCAGGCAACGGCGCCGGCGCCGGATTTTCCGGAAGGGCTGCGCCAGAGGACTTCGAAAGGTGCACCATGACCGTGACTGAAGAATTCCGGGCCGCGCGGGACCGGCTGCTGGCCCTCCGCGGGGATTACGAGGCCGCCCGCAGCGAGTTCCAGTGGCCGCGCTTCGAGGAATTCAACTTTGCCCTGGACTGGTTCGACCAGCTCGCGGCAGACCCGGCCAAGGCGGAGAAGCCGGCGCTGGTGATCGTCGAGCAGGACGGATCCGCCACCCGGCGCAGCTTCGCGGACCTCTCCCGGCGCTCCTCCCAGGTGGCCACCTGGCTGCGCAGCCAGGGCGTGCGGCGCGGGGACCGAATGATCATCATGCTCGGCAACCAGGTGGAGCTCTGGGAACTCATGCTGGCCGGCATCAAGCTGGGCATCGTCATGATCCCCACCACCACCCTGATGGGCCCCGCCGACCTTCAGGACCGGGTAGAACGCGGCGGCGCGGCCTGGGCCGCCGTCGGAAGTGCCAACATCGCAAAGTTCGCCGACGTCGAGGGTGACTACAGGCTGATTGAAATCGGCACGGGCGCGGCTAATCCGGCCGGGAATCCCGCAGCGACCCCGGACGCGCTGCAGTATGCGGACGCTGCCGCCGCCGGCGTGGACTTCACCCCGGACGCCCCCACCCTGGCCGATGAGACCCTCCTGCTCTACTTCACCTCCGGCACCACGTCCAAGGCCAAACTCGTGGAACACACGCACACCTCCTACCCGGTGGGACACCTCTCCACCATGTTCTGGATCGGGATGGAACCGGGCGACGTGCACCTGAACGTGGCCTCGCCGGGCTGGGCCAAGCACGCCTGGTCCAACGTGTTCACGCCCTGGATCGCCGAGGCCTGCGTGTTCATCTACAACTACGAACGCTTCGACGCACGGGCGCTCATGGAACAGATGGACCGCGAATCCGTGACCAGCTTCTGCGCCCCGCCCACGGTCTGGCGGATGCTCATCCAGGCCGATCTCACGCAGCTGTTGAACCCGCCCACCAAGGTGGTGTCCGCCGGCGAACCGCTCAACGCCGAGGTGATCGACCAGGTCCACCGCGCCTGGGGCCAGACCATCCGCGACGGCTTCGGCCAGACCGAATCAACCGTGCAGATCGCCAACACCCCCGGCCAGCCGATCAAGATCGGCGCCATGGGCAAGCCGCTGCCCGGCTACGACGTGGTGCTCGTGGATCCCGCCACCGGCGAGGAGGCCGACGACGGCGAGCTCTGCCTGCGCCTGGACCCCCGCCCCGTAGGGCTCATGAAGGCGTACTACGGCGACCCGGACAAGACGGCGGAGGCTTTCCGCGACGGCTATTACCACACGGGGGACATGGCGAGCCGGGACGAGCGCGGCATCATCACGTATGTGGGCCGCGGCGACGACGTCTTCAAATCCTCCGACTACCGCCTCTCCCCCTTCGAACTGGAGAGCGTGCTGATTGAACACCCGGCGGTGGCGGAGGCCGCCGTCGTCCCCTCCCCCGACCCGCTGAAGCTGTCAGTGCCGAAGGCCTTTGTGGTCCTGGCGGCCGGGCACCAGCCCGGCCCGGAGCTGGCCGAGGACATCCTGCGGTACTGCCGGGAGCACCTGGCACCGTTCAAGCGCATCCGCCGGCTGGAGTTTGCCGAGCTTCCCAAGACGATCTCCGGCAAGATCCGGCGCGTGGAGCTGCGGCACAGCGAGGAACTGCGGCACGGCGGCGGCCCCGTTCCCGAGGGCTTCGGCGTCGAGTACTCCGACTCCGATTTCCCCGGGCTCAAGGCGCAGGGTTGAGCATGGGAACACCGCTGCCAAGAGATCCGATCGCCGACGCCCGGCTGAACTGGGAGCGCCACGGCTGGTCCGACGTCGCCGCCCCGATGGCCGCCATCACCGCCATCATGCGGACCCAGCAGATACTGCTGGGCCGGATCGAGGCCGTCCTCAAGCCCTTTGGGCTGACCTTTGCCCGGTACGAGCTGCTGGCATTGCTCAGCTTCGCCCGCAGCGGGGCGCTGCCCATGAACAAGGCGAGCGCACTGCTCCAGGTCCACCCCACCTCGGTCACCAATGCCGTAGACCGGCTCCAGGACGCCGGGCTGGTGGTCCGCTCGCCGCATCCCACGGACGGCCGAACCACCCTGATCGAGCTCACGCCGGACGGGCGCGCCCTGGCCAAGCGGGCGACGGCGGTACTCAACTCCGAGGTCTTCGGCCAGTCCGGCTTCTGCGACCAGGACGTGGACCAGCTGATCCGGATCCTGGGCACGTTCCGCCAGAACGCCGGGGATTTCAGCGGCTGAGGCCGCCCCCAGACAATCGGCCCTCAGGTCCGGAGGGCGCTCGAGCCCGGGCAGCTCGACGGGCTCGCATTTACCGCCCTCGACTCTGGCTGGAGCTACGGCACCGGCGCCGAAGTGCCCCCTGGACACGGCAGGTCCGGGGACGGGGGGACTTTGGGCACTGGCCGCCATCGGCTGATCCTCCGACCATGAAGACGACAGGATTCATACAGGGGCCACATCCGCCCCTCCATGACACGAGCCCAATGCAGAAACTGATGCTCCCCCAGAAATCAGGTCAAGACTGTGGATGAAACGAATGCAAACGAGAAGGTAGTCAACCGGCTGATCAGATGTATCAATGACCGTCAGGTTGCGGTCATGGACGAGTTGTTTCATGACGACGCGGTCATGCACTGGCCACAATCCGGAGAACTCGTGCGCGGCGCCGAGAATCGGAGGGGAATCTACAACGCCTTCCCACAGCTGCCAACCATCACCCCGCGCCGGCTGACCAGCGGCGGGGAGCTGGTAGTCGCCGAGGCGTTGTTGGACTACGGCGGCCCACAGTACGAAACGGTGTTCATCTTTGAATTTCGCGAGGGCAAAATAGCCAAGGAGACGGCCTACTGGAGCGAGGCATTCGACGCACCAGAGTGGCGTGCCCAATGGGTTGAAAAAACCTAGACAGAAAATCCGTGTCCGGTGCCCAGAGTCTGTCCGCCGTCTGACCGCCATGGCACCGCGGAACGTCAAGGCCGCATGCAGGTATCAGGCCGGCCGGACAACGTCCCGTGCTGGCCCTCGTCGAGGCCAACGAATGGCCCGTACTGCGACAGCCGCCCGGCTGGGGACCACCGGGTTGCCGGTGTGTTAGCGCGGGGCGTCGGGGTGGATGCTGCGGGTTTCGCCGCGCTCATGCCGGGAGCGCAGCCAGCTGGGGCGGTGGATCTTCGGCAGCACCTTGGCCGCGGCCAGGGCCGCGTACATGACGGTATTGATCGCGACGAAGGTCGCCAGGATGGCGAACCATTCCGTGTTCAGGAGAGTCTGCGGGAAGAGAAGGCCCGCGGGGACGGGCACGCCGGTGAGGCTCATGCTGACTCCTTGACAGTCTCGGCGGCAGGGGTGTGGGTGACGTGTTTCCAGTTCGCGGTCCGGCCCAGTGAAATGTCGATGATGCCCTTGACGTAGACCATGTTCAGGAACATGTCGAAGAAAAGTTCGGGGAAGAGGGTCAGGGCCAGGATCCGGGCCCGCCAGCCGCCCTTCCAGACCGTGGCAACGCGTTCGATCATGAACACCCCGCCAACGCCCAGCCAAAACGGGAACCAGATCCACACGTCCAGGGAGAAGACCATGAGGAAGATCAGCAGCAGGTAGGCGCTGAGGGCGATCACGCCGTAGCCGATTCCCAGCTGCTGCACCCAATAGCGCGTGGTCTGGGCCGTGACGCCGTAGGCGCCGATGTTCTCCAGCGCCCCCCGCTGCCACCGCAGCCGCTGGGACCACAGCGTGGACCACGTGGGCATGAGTTCGGTAACCACGGTGCACGCCGTCGGGGAGATCATCAGGGCGCCGAGGGACTTGAGCGCGATGGTCAGCTCGTTGTCCTCGGTCAGCGCCGCCGTGTCATAGACGTCGCCCTTCGTCCCGGGAATCGACTCGCCGCGCTGCTCCGCGATGGTGCGGAGGGCCACCGGCCGGAAGAGCGACGCCGTGCCGGTCAGCACGAACACCCTCCCCCGCCGGCGCTTGATCTCCCGGCCATAGCGGAGGTATTCGTTGCGCTGGAACTGGCCGAGGACACCGTGGCCCTCCTCGCCGTAGAACAGGCCGCCCACCGCCATCAGGGCCCGGTCGTCCACGAAGCGCCTCACGGCGGCGTCGAGGAAGCCGTCGTCGAGCGCGGTGTCGGCGTCCATGACCATCACCACGTCATTGGCGCCGAGCGAGGGGAGAATCCGGGTGAGCACCTGGTTGAGCGCGCCTGCCTTCTTCTTCGTGTTGCCGACCGATTCATAGAGCTCGACGCCGGCGTCGCGGGCAATCTGCACGGTGCTGTCGGTGCAATTGTCCGCCACGACGATGATCCGCTCGGGGCTGTGGGACTGCGCCCGCAGCGAGGCGATCGTGGAAGGCAGCGAGACTTCCTCGTTGTGGGCCGGGATGAGCACCGTGACGGTGACCGGCCCGGCATAGAGTCCGCGCGTGGCCTCCATTACGATCTTTGGGGCCAGCGGGGCGATCCGCACATTCGCCGACCTCCGTGACCGGGTGCTGATCCGGCGCTCCAGCAGCGCGACGCCGGCGGCCAGGAGCACAGCCAGCGCAACCGCCGCGCCAAGGATCCGGGCCTCGGGAGCGTTCGTGCTGTAGAGCACGCTCCACACACCGAGGACGACGTCGTGCGGCGGCCCCTCCACTTGGGCGTGGCCGCCCGCGGCGACGGCGGCCCACAGGAGCGCCGCGGCCGTGCCGGCGATCACTGCGATGACCAGTCCTACTGTCCGGTGAAGTTGTCCTCTCCCATCGACCGGATGCTAGCAGGGAATCATGAGCATCACCTGTCACAGGGAAATCATCCGTCACAACCTTGCGGCTGCCGCCAGGATCACAGTGCGGCGGGAGCCTATGTTGCCCTGAATCCGACGGGAGTATCGTGGTTCGGAGCCGGACAGTGCCGTCCGGCCAGGCAGCAATTAGTGCTCACAGAGCGTCGATTGGCAATAGCCTAGGAGGGGCCATGACTTCGCCCAGCGTCCCCATACCGCAGCCTCCCCCGAAGCCGGTGGTCGGCAACTTGCCGGACATCGACTCCAGCAAGGGGATCCTGGGAATAGTCGAGGTGGCCGAGCGGTACGGTCCCATAGTCCGCATCCAGTTCTTCAACCGCAGCGTCATCGCCATCTCTTCCCAGGAGCTCGTCAACGAAGTGTGCGACGAGTCCCGTTTCGGCAAGGTGCTGGGCGTCTCCCTTCGGGAAGTGCGGGATTTCATCGGCGACGGCCTGTTTACCGCCAGGACAGAAGAACCGAACTGGCAAAAGGCGCACCGGATCCTGATGCCGGCGTTCGGGCCCGCGGCGCTGAAGCGGATGTTCAGCGGCATGGACGACATCGCCGAGCAGCTGCTCCTGAAGTGGGAGCGGCTCGGCCCCACGGCCCGGATCGACGTCCCGGACAACACCACCCGGCTGACCCTGGACACCATTGCCCTGTGTTCGTTCAGCTACCGCTTCAACAGCCTCTACCGCGAAGAGCTGCATCCCTTCGTCGGGGCCATGGTCCGGTCCCTGGTCGAATCCGGAAGCCGGGCGCGCAGGCTCCCGGTCCAGAACAAGATCATGCTGCGCAGGCGCCACCAGCTCGAAGAAGACCATGCGCTCATGTTCGAGGTCGCCGACCAGATGATCAGCGAACGCCGGCGCAACCCCAGCCCGGCGGGCAGCGAAGACATCCTGGACACCATGCTCAACGCCGCGGATCCGGTGACCGGCGAGCGGCTGGACGAGGAAAACATCCGCTACCAGATGGTCACGTTCCTCGTGGCCGGGCATGAGACCACCAGCGGCCTTCTCTCCTTTGCCCTCTACGAAATGCTCCGCCATCCCGCCGTCCTGGCCAAGGCACGCGCCCAGGTGGACGAGGTCCTCGGCACCGAGAGCGCCCGGTTCGAGCACCTGCCCCGGCTTGGGTACCTGGACCAGATCCTCAAGGAGACGCTGCGGCTGTGGCCCACCGCCCCGGCGTTCAACCTCGCGCCGTTCCAGGACACCACGCTTGGCGGCCGCTACGACCTCCCGGCCGGCCAGCCCATCCTGGTCCTGATTCCGCGGCTGCACCGGGACAAGGCGGCGTGGGGAGAGGACGCCGAGATGTTCGACCCGGACCGGTTCTCCCCGGAACGGGCCGCGGAAATCCCCGCCAACGCCTGGAAACCCTTCGGCAACGGGCAGCGCTCCTGCATCGGCCGGGGATTTGCGCTGCAGGAGGCCATGCTGTTCCTGGCCAAACTCCTGCAGCGCTTCGAGGTCACGTCCGCGGACCCGGGCTATGAACTGCACATCAAGCACACACTGACCATGAAGCCTGAAGGACTGTTCATCCACGTGCGCCGGCGGGACATCACCATCGCGGCCGGACCGCAGGCCGCCGTCGAACAAGCCGCGCAGGCGGAAACGGCAGCGGCGGACGCAGCGCCCAACGGCGTTCCCATCCGCGTGCTCTACGGTTCCAATGCAGGCACGTCCAAGGACTTCGCCCAGCGCATCGCCAACGACGCCGGACGGCGCGGCTACAGCCCCACCATCGGTCCGCTCGACGAGGCGGCCGGCGGGCTGCCGTCAGAGGGGCTCGTCGCCATCGTGACGTCCTCCTACGAGGGGCAGCCGCCGGACAACGCCCGGAAATTCGTGGCTTGGACCGAGGGCCTGCAGCCGGGCAGCCTCGCCGGTGCGCGGTATGCGGTCTTCGGCAACGGCAACAAGGACTGGGCGCGAACGTACCAGGAGGTGCCCAAAGCCCTCGACGCCCGGCTCGAGGCGGCCGGCGCCGCGCGGATCTATGCCCGGGGCGAAGCCAACGCCCGCGGGGACTTCTTCGGCGATTTTGAAGAGTGGTATGCCGGATTCTGGCCGGCCGTGGACGCCGCCCTCGGGCAGAGGACCAGTAACCCCACCGCGCAGCCCCAGCTTGAACTGCAGTTCGTCGGCAACGTCAGGGACCCGCTGCTGCGCCAGAACGGGCTGGCCCTGGGCACCGTCGTGGCGAACCGGGAACTGGTCGATCTGGCCAAACCCGGCGCCCGGTCCAAGCGGCATGTCGAGATCGCCCTGCCCGAGGGGATGAGCTACCGGACCGGGGATTACCTGGCCGTGCTGCCGCTGAATCCCAGCGACCTCGTGCAGCGCGCCCTGGCCCGGTTCAACCTTGACTACGACTCGCACGTCCAATTGAGCATGGAGCGGGGAGACACGTTCCTGCCCACCGGTGCACCCGTGGCCGTGGGCGAACTGCTCAGCAGCTACGTCGAGCTCGCGATTCCTGCCACCCGGATCCAGCTTGAGGACCTGGCGGATGTCGCGGCGGATCCGGCACACCGCGCCGAACTTGAGGTCCTGGCCCAGGACCGCGGGCGGTACGCGGCGGAGATCCTCGACAAACGAGTCTCACTCCTGGAGCTGCTGGAAACGTATCCGTCCTGCCAGCTGTCGTTTACCTCGTTCCTGCAACTGCTGACCCAGCTGACCCCGCGGCGCTACTCCATTTCCTCGTCCCCGCTGTGGAGCCCCGACCACGCCACCTTGACCTTTGCCGTCATCCAGGCTCCGGCCTGGTCTGGCCGCGGCGTCTTCGAAGGAGCCTCCTCCACCTATC
Organism: Arthrobacter sp. 2MCAF15; assembly: GCF_052115605.1. NCBI lineage: Bacteria > Bacillati > Actinomycetota > Actinomycetes > Micrococcales > Micrococcaceae > Arthrobacter > Arthrobacter sp. 2MCAF15. The sequence continues at coordinate 217,518 of NZ_JBFRGZ010000003.1, forward strand.
TGGCCCAGGCCAGGCCGGGGTCACGGGTCGCGGTGACGGTCCGTCCCTCGAACGCGGCCTTCCACCCGCCATCGTCCCTGGAGGTCCCGCTCATCATGGTCTGTGCGGGGACCGGCCTGGCACCGTTCCGCGGCTTCGTCCAGGACCGGGCGCTGCGGGCCGAGGCGGAGGACACGACGCCGGCGCCCGCCCTGCTGTTTTTCGGCTGCCGGGCCCCGGACACCGACTTCCTGTACCGCGGGGAACTGGCGTCGTGGGCCGAGCAGGCCAGCCTCGATCTGCGGCCGGTCTTCTCCACAGCGCCCGAAGACGGCCTGAAGTACGTCCAGGACCGGCTGTGGGCGGACCGCGCCGACGTCGTCGAACTGGTCAGGCAGGGCGCCACGGTCTACGTCTGCGGCGACGGCAAGCACATGGCGCCGCAGGTCCGGGACACGTGCATCCTGATCTATCAGGAAGCGACCGGTGCCTCAAAGACCGACGCCGAGGCGTGGATGGACGAAGTGGAACGCACGCACGGCAGGTACGTTGCAGACATCTTCACGTGACAGCCGCCTTGGCCTGTGGGCCGCCGCCCCGCCCACGGTTGTATCCGGCTAGCGGTTGTATCCGGCTAGCGGTTGTATCCGGTTAGCGGCTCAGCCGCTCCCGCAGCCCGGCCGCGAGCCCGGCGATGGTGAGGAGGTCGAACAGGCCGCCGCCGAGCTCCACGAGGCGCCGGCGCTTGACGCCGGCAAGCCGGAGCCGGAGGTGAACACGGGTTCCGGTCACCCCGTCCGGCGCCGGCCGCAGCATGATCGCCCAGCTGACGGCCATCGCGCCGCGCTGCGAGCGGTGCACCAGTGCCCGCGGCGGGTCGACCGCCACGATCTCGAAGGTGGCTCCGGGCCCGCCCCAGTCCGCAATGACGTCACCCGCGCTGAGGTCCTGGAGTGCCGGGTCAATGGTCCGCAGGGCCCGGCGCCTGGCCGGGATCAGGGCTTCGACCCACCGGGGCAGGTACCAGCCGGAGCGCTCCTTGCCCAGCTGGATGATCCAGGGCCAGACGGCGCCGGGCGGGCCGGGCAGGTCGAAGCCGCGGTCCATCACCACGTCCGGGGCGGGGACCAGCGCGTCGCCCGGGACTAAGGCGCTAACCTCCGCCGGGGACGCAGCGACGCCCAGGAATCCGGTGTTCATGGCTGCCTTCCTGCCGGCCCCGCGGCGGCCCCCCGGAGCGAAGGGCCCGTGGGGCTAGCGGTGGTTGAACTCTGGCTGGCGCTTCTCGGTGAAGGCGGCCATGCCTTCCTTCTGGTCTTCGGTGGCGAACAGCGAGTGGAACACCCGCCGTTCAAACAGCACGCCCTGGGCCAGCCCGGTCTCAAAGGCCGCGTTCACCGCTTCCTTGGCCACCATCGCCACGGGCTTGGACTTGGAGGCGATCACTTCGGCGGCCTTCAGCGCTTCCTCGACGACGTCGGCGGCCGGGACCACGCGGGAGACCAGGCCCGCGCGTTCGGCTTCCTCGGCGTCCATGAAGCGTCCGGTCAGGATCATGTCCATGGCTTTGGACTTGCCCACCGCCCGGGTCAGCCGCTGCGAGCCGCCCATGCCCGGGAGCACGCCGAGGTTGATTTCGGGCTGGCCGAACTTGGCGTTGTCGCCCGCGATGATGAAGTCGCACATCATCGCCAGCTCGCAGCCGCCGCCCAGGGCAAAGCCGGACACGGCTGCCACCACCGGGATGCGGAGCCGGGTAAAGTCCTCCCAGCCGCGGAACCAGTCCGCCGCGTACATGTCCATGTAGCCCTTGGACTGCATTTCCTTGATGTCCGCGCCGGCGGCGAACGCCTTCGCCGAACCGGTCACCACCACGGCACCGACTCCCGGGTCCGCATCCATCGCGGTGACGGCCCGCACCAGCTCGTCCATGGTGGCCTGGTTCAGGGCATTGAGGGCTTCGGGGCGGTTGAGTGTCACCAGGCCCACCCGGCCGCGGCGCTCCACCAGGATGTTCGCGTACTGTTCCGTCATGAAAGTGGTCCCCTTCGGTGGTGCTGGTTGCGGGCCCGGCGCCGGGCCCTGTTCTCGGTGGCGGGCTTCCGCCCGCGACGCCGGGAGCTACTGCCCGGCGGTGCCGGACCCCGGTTCGCCTGCTTCGGACTTGCCTGCTTCCGACTTTTCACGGATGTCGGTGATGATGCCGGAGAAGTCCCGGCCGGCGCCGCCTTCCGCGGCAAACGTATCGTAGATTTCGGCGGCGAGCGGGCCGAGCCGGGCCGCGACGCCGGTGCTCTGGAGCGCGTTGAGGGCCAGGTTCAGGTCCTTGGCCATCAGCGCCCCGGCGAAGCCGGGCTGGTAGTCCCGGTTGGCGGGGCTGGCCGGGACCGGCCCCGGCACCGGGCAATTGGTGGTCAGCGCCCAGCACTGCCCGGAGGCGGCGGAAGCGACGTCGAACAGCGCCTGGTGGGTCAGCCCGAGCTTTTCGCCCAGCACAAAGGCCTCGCTGACGGCGATCATCGAGACGCCCAGGATCATGTTGTTGCAGATCTTGGCCGCCTGGCCCGCTCCGTGCGCGCCGCAGTGGACCACCCGTTTGCCCATGACTTCCAGCATCGGTTTGACGGCCTCGAAGTCCTCGGGCAGGGCGCCGACCATGAACGTCAGTGTGCCGGCCTCGGCCCCCACAACGCCTCCGGAGACGGGCGCGTCCACTGCCCGGTGCCCGGCCGCGACGGCGAGTTCCGCGGCCTCGCGGGCATCGTCCACGTTGATGGTGGAGCAGTCCAGGAACATGGTGCCCGGGGCGGCGGCCTCAAGCAGGCCGGGCCCGCCGCCGGTGCCGCGGTAGGCGTCCAGGAGGTGCTTGCCACTGGGCAACATCGTCAGCACGACGGCTGCGCCCGCGGTGGCCTCAGCTGCGGTCCCGACGGTGGGAATGCCATGCTCTCGGGCGGCATCCAGGGCCGCCGGAACCACGTCGAAGCCGGTCACCCGGTAGCCGGCCTTGACCAGGTTCACGGCCATGGGCCCGCCCATGTGCCCCAGGCCCAGGAAGGCGATGGTCCCCGTACCAGGGGCTCCTGCGTCAGACATTGTTCTTCTCCCTGTTCTTCTCCTTCGGAGAAAGCTTCAGTTCGCGCCCGTCCAGCGGGGCGAAGTAGGCAGCGACGTCGCCGGGGGTGACCTCCGCGAGGACGGCGGGCTTCCAGTGCGGGTTACGGTCCTTGTCCACCACCTGGGCGCGGATCCCCTCGCGGAAGTCCGGTCCGGCGAGGAAGTGCAGGCCCACGCGGTACTCCTGCTCGAGAGCCTGCGCCAGGCTCAGCCCGCGGACGCGGCGCAGGGACTCCAGCGCCACCTTCACCGCCGTCGGCGACTTCGCCTCGATCGTGTCGGCCGCCCCGGCGGCTTCTCCGCCTACCGCGCGCAGCCGACCCAGAATCTCCTCAGCATCGTCGCTGGAGTAGCAGGGGTCGATCCATTCCCGCTGTGCGGCGAGCACTGACGCAGGAGCCGGCTCGGCGAAGCGGGCGACGGCGGCCACCGCATCTTCGTTTTCGAGCGCTGCCGCCAGTTCCTGCAACCGCTCGGAGGGCACGAAGGTGTCGGCAAGGCCCAGGAACAGCGCGTCCGCGCCGCTCAAGTGGGCGCCGGTCAGGGCCGCATGCGTGCCGGTCTCTCCGGGCGAGCCGGCGAGCAGCAGGGTGCCGCCGACGTCGGGCACGAAGCCGATGGTCGTTTCGGGCATGCCCATGCGGGTACGTTCGGTGACGATCCGCACCGAGCCGTGCGCCGAGATCCCCACGCCGCCGCCCAGCACCAGCCCGTCCATGAACGCCACGTACGGCTTGGGGTATTCAGAGATCAGCAGGTTCAGCCGGTACTCGACCGCCCAGAAGTCCGCGGTGGCATCCCCGCCGTCGAGCATGTCCCGGTAGATGGCGACGATGTCGCCGCCGGCGCAGAGGCCCCGATCGCCGGCGCCGCGGACCAGCACCGCGGCGATGGCGTCGTCGTCGGCCCAAAGCGCGAGCTGCTCCAGCATGGCGGCAGCCATCCCCGCCGTCAGGGCGTTGACGGCCGCGGGCCGGTTCAGGGTCACGACGCCGAGGCTGCCGCGCCGCTCAAACAGGACTTCCTCTGCTTCTCCGGGCACGCGTTCGGCGGCCGCTGCTCCACTGGCCACTCCCCGCGCAACTTCCGCCCCCATCAGCTGCCTTCCGGCATGACGAAGCTGGCGCCGCTGCGCACGCCCGAGGGCCAGCGGGTGGTGACGGTCTTGGTCTTCGTGTAGAACCGGAAGGCGTCCGCGCCGTGCTGGTTGAGGTCCCCGAAGCCCGACGCCTTCCAGCCGCCGAAGGTGTAGTAGGCGATCGGCACCGGAATGGGCACGTTGATGCCCACCATGCCCACCTGGACCCGGCTGGCGAAGTCGCGGGCGGCGTCGCCGTCGCGGGTGAAGATGGCCACGCCGTTGCCGAACTCGTGTTCGCTGCAGAGCCGGAGTGCTTCGTCGTAGTCTTCGGCGCGGAGCACGCTGAGGACCGGGCCGAAGATTTCTTCCTTGTAGATCTTCATGTCCTTGGTGACGTTGTCGAAGAGCGTGGGGCCGATCCAGAAGCCGCCGTCGTAGCCTTCGACTTTCAGCCCGCGGCCATCGGTCACGAGGCTGGCGCCGTCCTCGACGCCGGAGGCGATGTAGCCTTCGATCCGTTCCTTCGCGGAAGCCGCCACCACCGGGCCGAAGTCCGAGTCCTTGGCCAGGCTGTGGCCGACCTTGAGGTCCGCGATCCGTTCCTGCAGCTTCTCCACCAGCACGTCGGCGGTTTTCCGGCCGACGGGCACTGCAACCGAAATGGCCATGCAACGTTCTCCGGCCGAGCCGAAGCCGGCGCCGATCAAGGCGTCCGCGGCCATGTCCAGGTCCGCGTCCGGCATGATCACCATGTGGTTTTTGGCGCCGCCGAAGCACTGGGCGCGTTTGCCGTTGGCTGCGGCGGTCGCGTAGATGTACTGCGCAATGGGCGTGGAGCCGACGAAACCGATGGCCTGGACCCGCGGGTCCTCCAGGAGTGCATCCACGGCTTCCTTGTCCCCGTTGACCACGTTGAAGACGCCGTCGGGAAGGCCTGCCTCGGTGAAGAGCTCGGCCAGGCGCAGCGGAACAGACGGGTCCCGTTCGGAGGGCTTGAGGATGAAGGAATTGCCTGCGGCGAGCGCCGGTCCGGACTTCCAAAGCGGGATCATGGCCGGGAAGTTGAACGGCGTGATGCCGGCAACGACGCCCAGCGGCTGGCGCATCGAATGGACATCGATGCCCGTTCCGGCGCTGTCGGTGAACTCGCCCTTGAGCAGGTGCGGGGCGCCGGCGGAGAATTCGACGACTTCGATGCCGCGCTGGATGTCGCCCTTGGCATCGAGGAAGGTCTTGCCGTGCTCGGAGGAGAGCAGGGTGGCGAGTTCATCCATGTGCTCGTTGACCAGGTCCACGAACTTGAGCAGGATCCGGCCGCGGCGCTGCGGATTCATCGCAGCCCATTCCACCTGCCCCTTCTCCGCGTTGGCAATCACGTTGCGCACTTCCTCGGCGCTTGCCAGCGGCAACCGTGCCTGGACCTCGCCCGTACAGGGATCGTACACATCACTGAACCGGCCGGAGGTGCCTTCCACCCGCTGCCCGCCAATGTAATGGGATAGCTCTCGAACCATGACCAACTGCTCCTTTGCATGTGACCCAGATCATCTCTGAAGCCGAATATACTCGGACTTCCTACTAATTTCCAGAGGAGAGAATCGGCCGGCTGCTTCGCCCGGGGGCCAAGTTCGGTAAGTTAGGGACTGTGAAGATTGCTACCTGGAATGTGAACTCCCTCCGTGCCCGCGCCGACCGTGTGGAGGCCTGGCTTCAGCGCACGGACTGTGACGTCCTGGCTATCCAGGAAACCAAGTGCAAGGACGAGAACTTCCCGTGGGAGCTTTTCGAGAGCATGGGTTACGAGGTGGCGCACTTTGGCCTGAGCCAGTGGAACGGCGTCGCGATCGCCTCCCGGGTGGGGCTCGACGACGTCGAACGCACCTTCCTGGACCAGCCCGTGTTCGGCAAGAACGGCAAGGACGCCGTGCAGGAGGCCCGCGCGATCGGCGCCACGTGCGGCGGCGTCCGGGTCTGGAGCCTCTACGTCCCCAACGGCCGCTCCCTCGACGACGAGCACATGCCCTACAAGCTCAACTGGCTGGACATCCTGAAAACCCACGCCGGGACCTGGGTGAAGGAAGATCCCCAGGCGCAGATCGCGCTGATGGGAGATTTCAATATCGCCCCGCAGGACGAGGACGTCTGGGACATCGACTTCTTCCGCGCCAACGCCATGACCCACGTCAGCGAGCCCGAACGCGCCGCCTTCCACGCCTTTGAGGAGGCCGGCTTCCAGGACGTCGTCCGCCCGCACACCCCGGGACCTGGCGTCTACACCTACTGGGATTACACGCAGCTCCGCTTCCCGAAGAAGGAGGGCATGCGGATCGACTTCATCCTCGGCTCCCCGGCCCTGGCGGCACGGGTCACCGGTGCGATGATCGACCGCGAGGAGCGCAAGGGCAAAGGCGCCTCAGACCATGCTCCGGTGATTGCGGAACTGGCGGACTAGTGGCTGCCGCCCAGGGAAGCGTCGTGATCCAATGACCGGGAACATCTACCGCGGACAGGTCGGTCTGCCGTTCTCTTCCGCGCTCCGGATCTACGAGCCCCTCGAGGCGTTCCCCGAGCAGCAGCAGGTCACCCTGCGGGCCGCGGGCGCCGGCCAGGCCTCCCGCGCCGCCGTGGAGAATGCCGAGCTCCTGGCCTCCCTGGGCCGCATCACCCGTTCCGACGGGGACCCTTTTCCCACCGGGCGGACCGACCTCGTGCGCATCGTCCCGGCCCCGGCGCGGCAGGCGTCCTCCGGCGCAGCGCGCGACGGTGCCGAGCCCGGCCCGGGGGCTGCCCCGCGACAGGCCGACAAGCTGCTGTACTGCCCCAGCCAACTGGTCCTGCGCGCCGGACTGGCCGCCAATGCCCTGATGGAAGGCATCCACGGTCCCCTGGCGCAGCTCCTGATCCCGGAAGAACAGCGGGACAAACACCAGGAACGCATCGACGAGGTCCGGGCCCACGATGGCCTGAGCCGGGTCCACACCCGGGCGTCCACGTGGGGCATTCCCTTCAGCTGGTTCTGCCTCTTCCAGGAATCGGATCCCACCGACGTCGTCGAATCCGAGGGCCACATTGTGACCGTCCGCATCCGCGCGGGCATCGGCAAGGCGCTGGAGCGTGTGAGCTACGCGGTGGCGCACCTGGCCCTGGCGGCGCCGGATCTGGACATGCTCGAGGACCTCACCCAGCTCACGGAATGGCTTGAGCTTTTCCACCCGGATTCGGCGGTGGAACTGGACTATGGCGGGGTGGCGGACAAGGTCTATCCGGACGATTCGCCGCTGGACGTCCGGCTCGGCATCGAATGCCTGGCCGAGGGCGACATGACCGGCGCCGCCGCGGCCTACCGCCGGCTGGCCTCGCGCTGGGTGCCGATCCGGCAGCTGGCCCGCGCTTCCTAGACCCGCGCTTCGTGGGCCGCGCTTCCCGGGCCCGCTTCCTGGGTCAGTGCTTTGGGCCAGATCCCTAGGCCACGCCGGCCGACCGGCGCAGCGGCGGCGCCGTCGTGGTCCGCACGATTAGCTGGTGCGGCGCCACCGCGGACTGCACGGCCCCGGGAATGCCGTCGAGCTCGTCCAGCAGCATCTTGGTGCCCAGTTCAGCCTGCAGGTCCGGACGCTGCCCCACTGTGGTCAGCCCCATGGCCTCGGCGAAGTCGTGGTCATCGATCCCGATGACCGACAGATCCTGCGGCACCCGCACACCGGCTTTGTTGGCCTCGAAAATGACGCCCATGGCCATCTCGTCCGAGGCGCAGAAGATTGCCGTGGGCTTGGACCCGGCGGCGGTCCAGAGGCGCCGGAACGCCTCCTGGCCGCTGCGGACGGTGAAGTCCCCCCACACATCCCATTCGGGCCGGATGGGCAGCCGGGCCTCGCGCATGATGTCGTGGAAGGCCTGGATCCGTACCCTGGGGACGTCGAAGTTGAGGTCGGTTTCGTCGTCGCCGTGCAGGAGCGCGATGTCGGTGTGGCCCAGCCCGATCAGGTGCCGGACCGCGGTGGCGGCCGCGGCGTAGTCGTCAATGCCGATATAGGGGCACTCCTCGACGTGGCCTCCGACCACCACCAGCGGAATGTCGATCTTCTGCAGATGATCGATTTCCTCATGGGTAAGCGCCATACAGAGGACCAGCAGGGCGTCGATCTGCTTGTAGACCATGGTCTTGCTGAACAGCCGCTCACGGTGGCTGCCGTGGCCCCCGAGGTTGAAGAGGGAGAGGTTGTACTGGCGGGAGTGCAGTTCCCGGTCTGCGCCCTCGATGGCCTTGGAGAAGAACCAGCGGCTGACGAACGGGGCGAGCACACCGATCGTTTTGGTCCGCCCCGTCGCCAGCCCGGACGCCGAGGACGAGGCGACGTAGCCCAGGGACTCGGCAATGGCGAGGATCTTCTCCCGGGTCGCCGGGGATACGCGGGGCAGCCCGCGGACGGCCCGGGAGACGGTGGCCGTGGATACGCCGGCAGCGGCGGCAACATCCTCAATGCTGACGCCGGAATGGCCGCCGCGCTGCGCCCTTTCTGTCCGTGCCACCTTTTATCCCCTTATTGACGGTCCGCGGGAGCCTGGCGGCTGCCCGCAGACGTGCTGCGCCCTGCCGCCCCGCGGCAGTTAGATAGTCCCTGCTCTTGGCTGCCTAGCCGCGCCGGCTGGCCGTCCGGCGCGGCAAGCGCCGGCGCAGCCGGATCATCCCGTAGAGGGCCAGCAGCATGGCGAGCAGACCCAGGGCCCAGAAGAGGGCCGGCTGGGCGGTCACCTCCATCCAGACGGTGACCACCAGCAGCACGACGGCCCAGAAGCCGAGGAACCCGATGATGATGTCGAAGTCCTCGCCCGAACGCACCTTCCGGCGCGTCGCCGGGACGTGGCCCTGGTTCTGCTCGTCCGTCATGTCGCCTCTGTCATTTAACCGCACCGGCGGTGAGACCGGCGACGATCTTACGCTGGAAGACGAGCACCAGGATGACCAAGGGAATGGTCACGATGGTGCCCGCCGCCATGATGGCGGTGTACGGGATCTGGTTGGGCTGCGCACCGGCGAAGCTGGCAATGGCCACGGTGACCGGCTGCGTTGCGTCGCTGGAGAGCTGGCTGGCGATCAGGAACTCATTCCACGAGGAGATGAATGCCAGGATGGCCGTCGTGAAGATGGCCGGGGCGGCCAGCGGCATGATGACCTTGCGGAAGGCCTGACCCTGCGTGCATCCGTCGACCCGCGCCGATTCTTCCAGCTCCCAGGGCATCTCCCGGAAGAAGGAGGTCATGGTGTAGACGGTCAGCGGCAGCACGAACGAGATGTTCGGGATGATCAGGGCCTGGTAGGTGCCCATCCAGCCGATGTTCGTGAACAGCTGGAACAGCGGTGTGATGAGGGCGACGCCGGGGAACATGGACGCTCCCAGGATGAAGCCCAGCACGAGGTACTTGAACTTGAAGTTCAGGCGGGCCAGGGCGTAGGCGGCAAACACGCCGATCACCAGCGAAACGATGGTGACGACGGTACCGATGAAGAGGCTGTTGAGCAGTGCCTGGCCGAAGTGGTTGCCGAAGGAGGTGTCGAACGCCGTCTTGAAGTTGTCCAGCGTCACGTGGGTCGGCAGGATCGACGTGTCGTATGTGTAGCCGACATCGCGGAACGCCGTCACCACCATCCAGTAGGCCGGAGCCAGGCACCAGAAGAGGATCACGACCGCACTGATGTAGGTCCGTGACTGGGCCCACTTCTCGCGGTTCTGCGCGACCTTCCGCCCCCGGTCCTGCTCTGCGCGCAGCTCGGTTGCGGCGCTCGTCGCGGCGGTCATTTCTTCCCCTTACCTGCGCCGGTCTGCTGCTCCACCACGTTCGCTCCAAGGAAGCGTACGAAGATGAAAGCCACCAGAAAGATGATGATGAACGTGATGGTGGACAAAGCCGCCGCCGCGTTGAAGCCCTGCCTGATTTGGTTGATCACCAGGATGGACAGCGTAGTGGTGTTGTTGGCTCCGCCCGTCAGGATGTATGGCAGGTCGAACATGCGCAGTGCATCCAGGGTGCGGAACAGGATGGCCACCATGAGCGCCGGCTTCACCAGCGGCAGGGTGATCATCCGGAACCGCTGCCAGGCTGAGGCGCCGTCGACCTTGGCTGCCTCGTACACCTCCGCGGGAATCATCTGCAGGCCGGCGAGAATCAGCAGCGCCATGAACGGGGTGGTCTTCCAGACATCCGCGATGATCACCGCCCACCGGGCCGGCCATTCGCTGCCGGTCCACAGGACTGTGGTGTTGAAGAGCTTGTTGCCGATGCCTTCGAAGGCGAAGATGAACAGCCACAGCTTGGCCGTGACGGCGGTGGGGATGGCCCACGGCACCAGGACGGCTGCGCGGACCAGGCTGCGGCCCTTGAAGGCCCGTGCCATGATGACGGCCATCCAGAAGCCGAGCACCGTTTCCAGTGCCACCGTGACGATCGTGAAGAAGAACGTGGTGCCGGTGGCGGACCAGAACTGTGCGCCGAGGGTACCCGGCGGGCAGTCAACCGTTCCGCCGCCAGGAGCCGGGCACTGCTGGAAAATCCAGTTGTAGTAGTTCGAGAGGCCGGCCGGGCCGCCTTCGGTGAAAAGACCCGTCGCGGGGTCCAGGCCGGCATCCTTCTGGAATGACATCACAATGGCGGTGATGATCGGGTAAACGATCACGACCGACAGTGCGAGGATGGTCGGCGCCAGGAGCCAGGCTGCCCAGCGCCCCTGCGTCGCGATGCGGTTGTCCTCCCCAACACCCTTGGGTGCGTGGTGGATCGGGGCCCCGCCCGACGTCGGTGCCTTGACCGACGTCGGGCCTACTTCAGTTGCCATGATGGACCTACTGTCCCGCGCTAGCGGACTCGATGGACTTCTGCATGTCGGACAGGGCAGCGTCGACGGTCTTCTCACCCTTGATGGCCGAGTACGCGTTTTCCTGGATGGCCTTGGTAACGGCCGGGTAGAACGGGGTAACCGGACGCGGCACGGCGTTCTCGATGGAGGTCTTCAGGACCGGCAGGTACGGCAGCTTGGCGACGAGTTCCTTGTCGTCGTAGAGCTTGCCGAGCACCGGAGCGAGAGAACCCTGCGTGGCGAAGAACTTCTGGGTCTCTTCCGTGGTGAGGAACTTCAGGAAGTCCAGGGCCGTGGCCTTGTTCTTCGAGTAGACGCTGACCGCGGCGCTGTGGCCGCCGAGGGACGAGGCGCCCGGGCCGGCCTTGCCCGGGAGGGCGGTCATGCCCAGGACGTCCTTGACCTTGGAGGAGCCTTCAGTGGTGGCCAGGTTGTAGACGTAGGGCCAGTTGCGCAGGAACAGCAGTTTGCCGTCCTGGAATGCCTGGCGGCTTTCCTCTTCCTGGAACGTGATGGCTTCCTTCGGAATGTCTCCGTCGGCGTAGGCCTTGGTCAGGTTTTCCAGACCCGCCTTGGCCTCGGGGGTGTTCAGGCTCGGCTTGCCGTCCTTGTCCAGCACGGACCCGCCGGCGGAGTTGATCGCCTCGGAGGCGTTGACGGTCAGTCCCTCGTACTTCTTGAACTGGCCGGAGTAGCAGCCAATGTTGTTGGTCTTGGCCACCGAGCACATGCTGACCATCTCGTCCCAGGTCTTCGGGGGCGTGGGGACCAGGTCCTTGCGGTAGTACAGGATGCCGCCGTCGGAGGATTCCGGTGCCGCGTACAGCGTGCCCTTGTAGGAGGCGGCGTCAACGGTCGGCTTCAGCATGGCCGAGGTGTCCAGCGCCATCTTGTCCTTGAGCGGCTGCAGCCAGCCCTTGGCAGCGAATTCCGCAGTCCAGACGACGTCGACGCTCGCGACGTCGTAGCCGGCGTCCTTGGCCTGGAAGTGCTGGACGAGGTCGTCGTGCTGCTGGTCGGCCTGGTCCGTCTGCTCCTTGAAGGTGACCTTCTCATTGGGGTGGGCTGCGTTCCACTTGTCGATCAGCGGACGGACAACGTTGCTGTTGTCCTTGCCCTGAACGTAGGTGATGGGGCCGCGTCCGTCCAGGCCCTGCGAGGCGGCGTCGCTGCCGCCAGTAGTGCCGCCACCGCCGCCGCCACATGCCGAGAGGGTAATAGCCAAAATGCCTGCCGTGGCGACGGGAAGTAGGAAATTGCGGGTTTTCATACTGGAGTGCTCCTCGCTGAGTACCGGTGAAAAACGGCCGTGTAGTCTGTGTGCCGACCATCACAGTAATCAACAGATGGCGAGGAATGCAAGCGTTTACATGAAACCTTTATGCAAAGGAGATTGCGTGGGACCCGTCGGGACCCGCCTCAGCGGACCCGTTCGGCCCGGCCGAACCGCGATCTCGCCCCGGATCCGATGTGGATCAGGACCGGGGTGCGCTTGCCGATCACGGCGTCGAGCGCCTCCACCAGGGCCGAGAGTTCGGCGGCGAGCGCGTGCGGGGCGACCCCCTGGCGTGGCTCCACCCAAATTTTGAGGGCCGGCTCGCCCCGGATTTCGTAGGCGGCCACCGTGACGCCGGCCAGATCGGACCGGTCCGCGAGGGCCGCACGGATCGCCTGCTCAGCTACGCCGCCGCCGATTCCGACGCTGCCAGGAACGGCTCCCGGGTCCTCCTCGGCCACGATCAGGCTGGTCCGGCCCTTGCCCTGCTGGGCCACCCAAGCCACCATCAGGCCAAGCACCACCACCAGCCCCAGGCAGATGGCAATCCACAGCCAGCTCTCCTGACTGCGGGGCAACTGCGTCCGTTCAAACAAATCGAACCAGAAGATCAAGACGCCGCCCGCCCAAACGTGCCACCACGCGGCGACGGCGGGGACGCTGACAAGCAGAATCAGGAGGATGCCAACGGCGAAAACCTTGATGCCAAGGATGCCGATCAGGATGCGGTTAAGGACCCGGGGAGTGTTGTTCATGCCCCCACCACCCCGGCGGTGGATACCTGGATCCGCACTTCCGGCATGGGCCATGGCCCCATTTCCTGCAATTCCCGGCGCACGGCCTCAAGGACGGCGTCCGGGCGCAGCGGCACACCGGAGGTCGGCCGGACGCTGACCATGACCCGGTTCCGCGACACGGTCACCATCACCTGTTCCCGTGCCACGTTGGCGGCCAGCCGGGCCCGGCGGGCCAGGGCGGCGGCGATCACCTCATCGTCCACCACGACGGCGGCCCGGCGGTCCGGGAGCAGGTGCCGTGCCTTCCGGCCCGGCAGCACTGCGTTGAGGAAGAAAAACAATCCCACCATGGCGATCACGGCGCCGGTGACGAAGAGCAAAAGCGGCGGGACGCCCTCCGGGAGGGCGACCACCCGTTCGGCTGCCGTTTGCGGATCGATAAGCCACGGCGGCTGCCCGATCGCGCGGACCGCCGTCTCGAGCAGCGCATAGGCGCACACGGCCATGACCAGGGCTGCCGCGATCACGGAGACGACGGCCCGCGAGGAGTGCATCTCCCGTTTCAGCACCCGGTCCATGCCCGCGGCGCCGGAACCCAACGGTCCGCTCTCCGGCGCCGCGCCGGCGCCGTCCGGGCCGGAGTCGATGCCGGCGTTCTGGGTGTCCTGGCTCAATGCACCCGACCTCCCCCGCGCAGAGCTGCACCGCTGATGCGGATGTCCACGCGGCTCAGCTGCGCTCCGGTCAGCTCGGTCACGCGACTCAGGATTTCGGCCTTGGCGGCCACGGCACGCTCCCAAATGGAACCGCCGAAGCCCGCGACACGGCCCGGATCCCGGAGGACCACTGTGAGGGGCGGGACGGCGACGGGCATGACCAGGGACAGGGCGAGCAGCCCGTCGTCGTCGGACCACGCGGCGCGCACGTCGTGCGCCGGTACACCCAGGGCCTCACCCGCTGCCGCCCGCGCCACGCTGGTCAGGGCCTGGGTGCTGATGCGGTTGTGCCCGGCCAACGCGGCGCCGCGGGTCGGCGTCCCAGCCGTGATGCTCATGAAGAGGAACGCCGGCCCGTGAGGGCGTCGAGCACGCTGCGCAGGTCCAGCTTCCCCTCGGCCGCCCGGCCAAAGAGCGCGCCGATGCCCATGAAGAACAGGGCGCCGAGGAATCCCCACACACCGAACTGGAAGGACATGAAAGCCACGAAGGCCCCGATGGCGATTCCCACTACCGTCAGACTCATTGGATGGCCTCCCTGACTGGCCGGACCTCGGCGGGCGCGGCCGGTTTGGCCGGGCCGGGCACATAAACGTCATTGATCTCGATATTTACCTCGATCACCTCCAGCCCCACCAGTTCCTCCACGGCGGAGTAGACGGCGGCGCGGATCTGGTTGGCGAGGGAATGCAGGGGGGTGCCGTACACCGCGACGAGGTCGATGTCCACGGCCACCTGGGTTTCGCCGATTTCCACGCGGACGCCCGCTGCGTGGTCGGCGCTGCCGACGGCGTCGCGGATGGCGCCAAGGGCACGCGAGGGTCCCGATCCGAGCGAGTAGACGCCCGGTACCGAGCGGGCGGCAATGCCCGCGACCTTGGCGACGGCGGCTTCTGAAATGACGGTGCGCCCGGTGCCCACCGGAACGGGCAGCCCGGGCGCGGGTTCGGCCTCGGCGCGGGCAACGTGGACACCCGCTGCAGCCGGCAGCTCGGCCACGGGTTCGGCCACGGGTTCGGCCACGGGTTCGGCCGCAGGTCCGGGCCCGGGTTCGGCCACGGGTTCGGCCGCAGGTCCGGCCCCGGGTTGAGAATTCTGGTATTCCATAACGCAGTCCCCCTTCTCTTTGACACAACCCTAGTCCCTGACTTGGGCCGCGCGGGGGAATCTTGCAGCGCCCGTCCCCACAGCCGTCGCAGGTGAGGGCCGTGGGAACGGGCGGTGTGCGGCGGGGAGCAGGATCAGCGTCCGCCTGTCAGCAGCGGGTGCGGATCCGCGCCGACGCCCCGGGAGGGGCTACTTGCAGTTCGTGGCGATCCAGGTTGTCACGGGCGCCATTGCAGCCTGGAGCTTGCCGCTGGAGAAGACAGTCTGGTCGGTGACGCCGGCAATGGCCACGTCCTTGAGGTTGGCGAAATCGGCCTTGAGGCTGTCCGGTACGAGCTCGGCGGTCTGGGCCAGTTCAGCCTTGGACTGTTCCAGTTCCGCCGTCTTGCCCTGGGCCGCCGACATCGGAAGGAGCGTGGCACCGGTGGCCTGCTCCGAGATCTTGGCGCACGCCTCCGCGGCACTGGTGAAACCGCCGAACGGCCCGGAGGTCTTGCTGGGGGTCGGCGTAGCGGACGCTGAGGCACTGGACGTTGCCACGGCGGACGACGGCGCGCTCCCGGCCTGCGGGGCCGAGCAGCCGGCAAGGGCCAAGGCTGCGAGGAGGGCCGCTGCGGTGAGAGGGCGGGCAATTTTCTTCGAAGTCACGTTGCAGAATCACTTTTCGGTTGAGATTGCGCCGCCCGCCCGGACCGGGCTGCCGGCGGCCTTGGTGTTCTTTCCCCAGCGTGCGAGTCTAGCCCGGCCGGCGGCCCGGCCCCCAACCGGCGGCCGCCGTGGAATTCGCCGCCCGCCTCACCATCGGCTGCTCCGTAAGCGCCCTTTCGACCCGTCAGAAGGGCACCTACGGAGCAATCGATGGCGTTAAAGAAGAAAAGCACCAGTTCTCAAAGAACTGATGCTTCCCAGTGGTGGCTCCGACCGGCGTCGATCCGGTGACCTTTCGATTTTCAGTCGAACGCTCTACCAACTGAGCTACAGAGCCTAGGTGACGTGTCACCTTGAAGGCCGGAATTTCTTCCGGCAATCAGAGCGACCCTGACGGGACTTGAACCCGCGACCTCCGCCGTGACAGGGCGGCGCGCTAACCAACTGCGCTACAGGGCCTTGCTTGTTACTGCTTGTACTGCGTTTCTTGCTGTCTGCGGTTTCGCTTCCGCAATTTTTCAAGGCCTTTAGCCTACCAGACTTTTTGATCCGGTTTGACCAGTTCCTTGCGTACCCCCAACGGGATTCGAACCCGTGCCGCCGCCGTGAAAGGGCGGTGTCCTAGGCCGCTAGACGATGGGGGCCAGAACGCCATCCGATTGAACTCATCAGGGCAAAAATTAAGGGCCGAAGCCTTTCGTTTTTGCCCTCTCGGGTTCCTCCGAACGGGACTATAAAACTATAAGGGCAGACCCCCGGTTATCCAAAATCGCCCCCGCGTGGGCCACGCGCGGGCGCACGGTGGGTGCAAGATGTACGGATGGATGCCGTTGATGCCCTCAATGAGATTGCGTTCTGGCTGGAACGGGAACTGGCCCCCACGTTCAAGATCCAGGCGTTCCGGAAGGCGGCCGGGATTATCGGCGCCCTGGAACCGGACGAGGTCGCGGCCCGGGCCCGCAACGGCAGGCTGAAAAGCATGAAGGGGATCGGGGACAGGACCTTCGAAGTCATCAGGCAGGCTGTCGACGGCGGCGTGCCCGACTACCTTGAGGGCCTGCGGCAACGCGGGCAGCAGCCCCTCGCGAACGGCGGCGCGGAACTGCACTCCGCCCTCCGCGGTGACCTGCACAGCCACAGCGACTGGTCCGACGGCGGGTCCCCGATCGGGCTCATGGCTGACGCCGCCCGGACGCTGGGCCGGGAGTATCTCGCCCTGACGGACCACTCCCCCAGCCTCAAGATCGCCAACGGACTGAGCGCCGAACGCCTCCTGGAACAACTGGACGTTGTCGCGGACATCAACGCGGACGGCGGGGTCTTCCGGCTCCTGGCCGGGATCGAGGTGGACATCCTGGAGGACGGCACCCTGGACCAGTCCCCGGACATGCTGGAGCGGCTGGACATCGTGGTGGCAAGTGTCCATTCGAAGCTCCGCTCCGATCCGCGCACCATGACCGAGCGGATGCTGGGCGCCATCAAGGATCCGCAGATGAACGTCCTCGGCCACTGCACAGGCCGGCTGCTGCAGGGCTCGAGGGGCACCCGGCCGCAGTCCGAGTTCGACGCTGCGCAGGTGTTCGCGGCGTGTGCCGAGAATGACGTCGCGGTCGAAATCAATTCCCGCCCCGAACGGCAGGATCCGCCGGACGGGCTGATCCGGCTTGCCCTCGACGCCGGCTGCCTCTTCAGCATCGACAGTGACGCCCACGCACCGGGCCAGTTGGATTTCCTGCAGTATGGCGCCGAGCGCGCGGCCTCGAACGGCGTGCCCGCCGAGCGGATAGTCACCACCTGGCCGCTGGATCGCCTGCTGGAGTGGGCCGGACGAGGCAAATAGCGGCCTAGCCCCGCGCCCGTTCCGGATCCTCAGGCCGCCACGGCGTGAGCCGGGGCAGCCAGCGCGGGACGTTACTGCGGTACTCCTCGTAGTCCGCACCGAACTTCCGGGTCAGTGCCGGCTCCTCGTACAGCCGGACGAAGGCCAGCACCGGGACGGCGCCGATGCCCAGGGCCACGAAGAGCTTCGGCTGGCCGAGCAGGAGTCCCTGCCCGGCGATGGCCGCGGCAATGGACACATACATCGGATTCCGCACGTACCGGTAGAGTCCGCCAACCACCAGCTGCCTGGGTGGGGCGAACGGCGCCGGAGTCCCGATGCCCTCCACGGCGAAATGCACGAAGGAGTTCGCAATCACCGCGGCGCCCGCGCCGATCAGCAGGGCGCCCGTGATCTGTGCGGGAACCCCTCCGGGGACCGGGTCCTTCACTTCCCAGCGGGTCAGAAGCCACGGCACCACGCCCGCGGCCGTTGCGGGGGCAACCGCGAAGACGGCGGTACCGATGGCCGCACGCCGTCGTTCGCGGGCCGAAGCTGGGGATATTGCCATACCGCCCATCGTGAACCCGCCACGCTGGGCGGACAAGGGCCTGCCGGCCCATGGTCCGGGACCGGTTCCGGACGCGGGCACTCAGGCGAGCAGCAGCACTGCCAGCGTGAACATCACGACGGCGATGCCGGCGTCGAGCACGCGCCAGGCCGCCCGGCGCCGGAACAGGGTGGTCAGCAAACGCGCGCCGGCGCCGAGGGCGGCAAACCAGGCAATGCTGCCCAGGCCGGCCCCGGCGGCGAACCACCAGCGTCCGGACGGGCCCTGGGCGGCAGCGAGGGATCCGAGCAGCAGCACCGTGTCCAGGTAGACGTGCGGGTTCAGCCACGTGAAGGCCAGGCAGGTGCCCAGCACCGCCGCCCTGCTTCCTGGCGGCTTGTCGCCCGGATGCTCCATGTGCTCCCCACGGACCGCACGCCGAGCCGCGAGCGCCCCGTAGGCGAGGAGGAACGCGGCGCCGACCCACCTGATCACGACCAGCGCGGCGGGCGCCCGGTCCAAAAGGACTCCGATGCCGGCGACGCCCAGCAGGATCAGCACGAGGTCCGACACGGCGCAGACCGCCACCACCATGGCGACGTGCGAGCGCTGGATGCCCTGGCGCAGGACGAAGGCGTTCTGCGCGCCGATGGCCACGATCAGGGACAGTCCGGCGGAAAGGCCGGAGAACAGGGGGAGGATCACCACTCCACGGTAGGCTCCGGCACGAGATGAAACCAGTTAAAGTTCTTGGTCATACATAAGATGATCTAATGATGGAAATAGCCCCCGAGCAGGCCCGGACCCTCGCCGCCATCCTCACGCACGGAAGCTTCGACGCCGCAGCCGCCTACCTGTCCGTCACGCCGTCGGCCATCAGCCAGCGGATCCGGGCCCTGGAGACCGCCGTCGGCCGGCCCGTCCTGACCCGGGCGCGTCCGCCCGGACTCACCGAGTCCGGCCAGGCCGTGGTTCGGTTCGCCCGGCAGCTGGAATTGCTCTCTGCGGACCTGGCCGAGGAACTGCAGCCGGCGGAACCCCGGGGCGGGACGCGTCTGACCCTGGTGATCAACAGCGATTCACTGCACACCTGGGCGCTGGCCGGCCTCGCGGCGGCCAGCAGCAACATCCAGCTGGAGATCCTGCGCGAAGACCAGGAACACTCGCTGGACCTCCTGCGCGCCGGCGCCGCAGCCGCCGCCATCACCGAGACAGCCAAGCCTGTGCCCGGCTGCTCCTCCACCAGGCTGGGAGTCATGCGCTATCTGCCGGTATGCGCTCCGGAGTTCGCCACCCGCTGGTTTCAGGCCGGGGTCACCGCCGCGACCCTGGCCGCAGCACCCGTCGTTCTCTTTGACCGCAAAGACGATCTGCAGGACCGCTGGCTGCGCCGGTTCCGCCGCGCAACCCTTCAGCCGCCGCGGCACTACGTTCCGGCCTCCCAAGAGTTTGGCGACGCCATCCGCTGGGGCATGGGATGGGGCATGATGCCCGAGATCGAAATCGGCGAAGACCTTGCGAACGGCACGCTTGAGCGGCTCTCGCCCCGCGCGCAGGTGGACGTCGCCCTCTACTGGCAGCAATGGCGTCGCGGATCGGCAGCGCTGACCGAGGTCGCGGACGCCGTCCGCGCGGCGGCGCGTCTCCTGCGCTGAGGCAATCCGGCATGTTGGCAGGATCTCGACTAGACGTGGCCGATTCCCGCCAGCCGGGAGGGCGCGGCACGGGCTAGATTGGCAGCATGGCTACCACCGCCGCTTCCGGCCCCACTCCGTCCGCAGGCCCCCACGAAGGGTCTCCGCACGCTGCCCCCGCTCCCGCCCCGCAACCCGCACCAACCCCGCCCCGACAGCCGGCCACGATCAGCAGGCTCGGCATCGCCGCCGTCGTCGTCACTGTGGTCCTGTGGGCTTCCGCCTTCGTGGGCATCCGGGCCGTGGGCCCGAGCTTCTCCCCCGGCCCGCTGACCCTCGGCCGGCTGGCGGTCGCCGCGGTCGCGCTGGGCCTCCTGGTGGTGCCCAAGCTCAAGGGGCTGCCCCGGGGCCGCGAATGGTGGCCCATCCTGGCCTACGGCGTCATGTGGTTCGGCGGCTACAACGTGGCCCTCAACGCGGCGGAGCACATGCTGGACGCCGGCACCGCTGCCCTGCTGATCAACGTCAACCCCATCCTTGTCGCCGTGATGGCCGGGATCATCCTTAAAGAGGGGTTCCCCCGCTGGCTGATCATCGGCAGCCTGATAGCGTTCGGCGGCGTCGCCGTGATTGCGCTGGGTTCCGGCCAGAAGTCGACGGCGGACGTGGCAGGCGTGCTGCTGTGCCTGCTTGCTGCAGCTCTGGCCGCGGTGAGCGTGATCGTCCAAAAGCCGGTGCTCCGCAAGTTCCCGGCCGCCCAGGCCACCTGGTTCGGCATCATGGTGGGCGCGCTTTGCTGCCTGCCCTTCAGCGGCCAGTTGATCGCCGAACTGCAGGCCGCGCCACTGCCGGCCACGCTGGGCCTGGTCTATCTGGGCATCTTCCCGACGGCGATCGCATTTACCACCTGGGCCTATGCGCTCTCGCTGATTGACGCCGGGCGCCTCGCCGCCACCACCTACCTGGTCCCGGGCACCACCATCCTGATCTCCTGGCTGGTGCTGGGCGAGATTCCCACCATCTGGGGCCTGGTGGGCGGCGTGATCTGCCTGGTGGGCGTGGCCCTGACCCGGCGCCGGTCCCGCCAGGGTTTCCCTATGTCCCCGTCGCTCCCGCCTGGCCTGCCGATCGTTCCAAATGGCGACGACGGGCCCTTCAACGGTCAAAGAGACGGTCAAGGCGACGGACGCGGCGATGGCGACGGACCCTATCCGATGTCCGACGCCGATTTCGAGGCCGCGGTGACTGACGCCCTGGACCGGATCCCGCCGGAGCTGGCGAAGACCATGAGCAATGTCGCGATCTTCATCGAGGACGACTACACCCCGCAACCCGGGGAGGATCCGGACACCGTGCTGCTCGGGCTCTACGAGGGGGTCCCGCTGACCGAGCGGGATTCCTGGTGGGACGCCGGTTCCCTGCCGGACCGCATCTCCATCTTCCGCCAGCCCATCCTGGACATCTGCGCCTCCCGCGAGGACGTGATCGAGGAAGTCACCATCACCGTGGTGCACGAGATCGCCCACCACTTCGGCATCAGCGACGCGCGCCTGCACGAGCTCGGCTGGGGATAGCCTTGTAGGCATGGGACACGACCACAGCCACTCGCACGGCATCTCCGCCTCTGGCACTGGCACAGCAAAACACCGGAAACGTCTGGTCGCCGTCCTGGCCATCACGCTGGCCGTGGTGCTCGTGCAGACGATTGGCGCGGTGGTCTCGGGATCCCTGGCCCTGCTCGCCGACGCCGGGCACATGCTCTCCGACGCCGCCGGCGTCTTCATCGCCCTGCTGGCCGCGTGGATCGCTGCCCGGCCAGCCAGCGACCAGCGCACCTATGGCTACCAGCGCGCAGAAGTCCTGGCGGCGCTGGCAAACGCCCTGGTCCTGATCGTCATCTCCGTGGTCATTTTCACCGAAGCCATCCGCCGGCTCGGCTCCACCCCGGAGGTCCACACCGACATCATGCTCGCCGCGGCCGTCCTCGGCGCCGTCGCCAACCTGGTGTCCCTGCTGATCCTGCGCGGCGCCCAGAAGGAAAGCCTGAACGTCCGCGGCGCCTACCTGGAGGTCCTGGGCGATCTGCTGGGCTCCTTTGCCGTCATCGTGGCCGCGGTGGTCATCATGGTCACCGGGTTCCCGGCGGCCGACACCATTGCGTCGATCCTCATCGCCCTGATGATCCTGCCCCGGGCCTGGCACCTGCTGCGCGACGTGGTGGACGTGCTCCTCGAGGCCACGCCCAAGGGCGTGGACGTCCAGATGATCCGCGAGCACATCCTCGCGGTGGACGGCGTGGTGTCCGTCCACGACATCCACATCTGGACCATCACCTCGGGCGTCCCCGTGTTCTCCGCGCACGTGGTGGTGGAGGACGCGGCGCTCGGAGCCCGCGGCGCCGACCGGGTCCTGGACAAACTCACCACCTGCCTGGGCTCCCATTTCGACACCGAGCACTGCACCTTCCAGCTCGAGCCGGCCACCCACTCGGAACACGAGGCCCACCAGCACGCCTAACCGGCGGCGCCCATCTGCGGGCGCCGGCGGCGGAGATTTCCCCGCGCCGCTCGCGAGACACACCCCGCGCGGACGTGGCCAAATGACACCAGTGTTGTTTATGTTATTAATGTGACTCGTGTTGCCAAAGTGGTCTTTGGCACGTAGCCTCATGCCTGCTGGGTGATCCGCAGAGGGGCTTTTCATGTGTCAAATTCCGACCTCGCTCATTCCAGCCTGAGACTTCGAGGTTTGCCCATGAGCTGGATTGGATCCGGTCGCAAGACTGCTGTGCTCTGCACCGCCGTCGTCCTTCTTGGAACGCTCGCGCTCCCGGCAAAGGCCGCACCGCTTGCTTCCGCGCCGCTGGCGGCCGCAGTCCGCGTTCCGGCGTCGCCGGAGATCCCCTCGCCGGAAGAGATCGCAGCGGCCAAATCCAGTGAAAGCGCGACGGCGGCGGAGGTCACCAGGATCGATGGGCTTCTGGCCGATGCATCCGCCGGCCAGGAAGCCAGCCTCGCCGCGTCCCTGCAGGCGAACAACGCGTATGGCGAGGCCCTCGTGGAGCTGGCCACGCGCCGAGACGCTGCGGCTGTGGCGGCCGCCAGGGCTGCCGCCGCCGAGGCGGACCAGGCCAAGACCCGCAAGCAGGTGGGCCAGCTGGCCGGCGATCTGTACCGCAACGGCGGCCTGAATCCTGCCCTGAGCAGTTTTGTCAGCGGCACGGGGCATGCGCTCGAAGACGCCGCGACCCTCGAAGCCGTAACGGCCGGACGCGCGCGGGCTTTCCAGTCGGCAGAAACCGCGGCCGCCGCCGCAAAGTCGCTGACCGAAGCAGCGGCGGACGCCAACCGCGCCGCCGATGAAGCTGCCACGACGGCGGAAGCCCGCAAGACCGATGCCGACCGCGCCACCGCGGCCCAGCGCCAGGCCGTGGCTGATGCCAAAGCCCAGCGGAGCGCGCTCGTAGACCAGCTGGCAACCCTGAAAAACACCACCGCGGCACTGGAATCGGCCCGCGTGGATGCCCTGGACCGTCAACGTCAGCAGGACCGGCTGGCGGCGCTGACCGCTGCGGCCGCCGCCGCGCCGCAGCCCGCCACGGGCCCGGAGCCTGCTCCTGCATCACCGGGGCGTGACGATTCGGCCGCGCCGCAGCCGGCAGCCCCGGCACCCGCTCCCGAACCGGCACCCGTCGCCGCGCCGGATCCCGTGCCCGCTCCGGCTCCTGCTCCTGCTCCTGCTCCTGCGCCGATTCAGGTTCCGGTTCCTGCGCCTGCGCCTGCGCCTGCGCCGATTCAGGTTCCGGTTCCTGCGCCTATTCCAGTCCCTGCGCCGGTTCCCGTTCCCGTGCCGATTTCGGGCGGGTCAAACCAGACCGCCATTTCAGTTGCACTCGGCAAGACCGGATCGCCGTTCTTCTACCAGTACGGCGGAACCGGTGCCTATGGCTTTGACTGCTCAGGCCTGGTGCAGAACGCGTTTGCCGCCGCCGGCAAGTACCTGCCCCGCACCGCATCCCAGCAGTTTGCCCAGGCCCCCGTCCACGTCCCGCTCTCGCAGGCGCGCCCCGGCGACCTGCTGGTCTGGGGTTCGGCACCGGGCTTCTATCATGTGGCCATCTACCTGGGCGGCGGCCGCGTGGTCCAGGCCCTCAATCCCGACGCCGGCATTACCGTGACCGATGTTGCCGCCATGTCAGGGATGCAGCTCTACGGCTACGTGGCCCGCTACTGAGCCCCGTCCCCGGCGCGCCGTTCCTAAAGCTCGGCCCCTGGCCGTTCTCTTCCGAGACTAGGAGAGCACGTCCTTGGTGATGAACCTGCCGTAGGCCAGCGCCCCGAACACGGCGACATAGCCGCCCTGCAGGAGGGCGTTGACGGCAAAGGAGTCCCAGGAAACGGGCTGCCGGAGGAGATCGCCAAAGTCCAGCCAGTAATGGCTGAACAGCCACGGATGCAGCCACTCCAGCTGCGGCAGCGCGTCCAGGACCTGCGCGACGACCGAGAGCACTACGGTGGCCGCCATGGCCCCCACCGGAACGTCGGTCAGGGTGGAGATGAACAGGCCGATCGCCGACAACCCGAGCAGCGATACAGCCAGATAGGCGGCGATCAGCAGGAGCCGGATCATGGCCTCGCCGGTGCCGATAGTGTCACCGGAAAGCAGGGTCACCGGCCCCACGGGGAAAAGCGCGGCGCCGATTCCCGCCCCCGTCAGGGCCACCACGAGCGGCGCCACGACGACGAACAGGGCCGCGCCGGCATATTTGACGATCAACAGCCGGATCCGCCCGGCCGGAGCCACGAGCAGGTACCGCAGGGTTCCCTGCCCGGCCTCGCCGGCGATCGTGTCTCCGGCCACCACGCCGACGGTGAGCGGCAGGAACAGTGGAACGGAGACCACCATGGCGGTGACGCCGACGAACAGGCCATTTTGGGCGATCCGGTCCAGGAAGGCAGGACCGCGGCCCGGCGGCACGGCCGAGGAGACACGCACGGCCACTGCGATCAGGACCGGAATGGCCGCCAGCGCACACAACATGGCCCAGGTCCTGCGGCGGCGGAACAGCACGCCGATCTCGGACGCCAGCAGCCCGGCGGTCTGGGACCCGGGCCGGGCTGGCGCGCCGCTCGGGGGTGCGCCCGACGGATCGCGCAAAGGTGAGCTGCTACTGGACAACGTCGAACCCCTCCCCCGTCAACGCCACAAAGCGGTCCTCGAGGCTGGCCTGTTCGGTCGCGAAGCCGCGGACCCGGACCCCCGCCGCCACAAGGGCGGCAACGACGGCTTCCGGTGCCACGCCCCGGCCCGGCCCTGCGCCGTCCGGCCCGGCTGGCGGAGCCCCCACCAGCGACGCGAACAGGACAGCGTCCCGTCCCGGGCCGCCGCGGCCGTCCGGGCCGCCTGCATCAGCAGTGCCGCCGTCGGGGGTCATCGTCGCGGCCAGGCCCAGGCCGGCCAGCACCTGCACGGCGGTACCGGGGTCCGGCGTCAGCACGCGGATCCTTGCCTGGCCCGCCCCGCGCAGTTCCGCCAGGGTTCCCTGCGCCACGAGCCGGCCGGCACTCATGATGGCCGCATGCGTGCAGATCTGTTCCACTTCGGCCAGCAAGTGGCTGGAGACGAACACCGTGGCGCCGTCCGCGGCAAGCGATCGCACCAGGTTCCGCACCTCCCGGGTGCCCTGGGGATCCAGTCCGTTGGTGGGCTCGTCGAGCACCAGGAGCTCCCGCGGGGCCAGCAGGGCGTTGGCGATCCCGAGGCGCTGCTTCATGCCCAGCGAGTAGGCCCGGACCAGCTTGTCCGCGGCGTGGGTCAAGCCCACCCGTTCCAGGGCTGAGTGGACCCGGGCGCGCCGGGTAGCGCCCGCACCGTAAGGATCCGCGGCGTCCATCCGGTGCAGGTTGGCGGCGCCGGAGAGGAATGGGTAGAACGCCGGCCCCTCGACGAGCGCCCCGACCCGCGGAAGCACGTCATCCAGCTTTCTCGGCATCTCTTTGCCCAGGACACGCATGGAGCCGCCGGTGGCTGTGGCCAGTCCGAGCAGGAGCCTGATGGTGGTGGTCTTCCCCGAGCCGTTCGGTCCCAGGAAGCCGAAGACCGCGCCCTTCGGCACGGCCAGATCGACGCCGTCGACCGCCAATTGCTGGCCAAACCGTTTGGTCAGGCCTCTCGTTTCGATACTCAGCTCGATACCGGGTTCGACATCCGGCGCTGCACCCGGTTCGACATCCGGCGCCGCACCCGGCCCGGCGGCGCTCACGCGGCCGTCACTTGATGGCGGCCCGATGCCGCGCCCGCAATCACTTCTGCGCTGCGGCGGCCTGGAGCCGCTCCGGCGGGACGGAGCCGGCGAAGACCCGGCCGTCGTCGAGCACCAACACGTTCACCAGCGCGGTGGACAGGAGCCTGCCGCCCTGGACCGGAACAGTGGCCTGCTGGAGCAGGGCCGTGGCGTCCGACGCCGGACTTGCCGTTCCCGCCGGGAACTCCACGATCGAGTCCCAGCCGGAGCCGGTGACGGCGGGCTTGCCCGCGCTGTCCTTGGCGGCCGGCGGTGTTGCGTTCGCGGCGTCGTTCCCGTGTTTGTGCTGCGGTACCTGGATCTCCTTGACGGTGGCGCCGGGCGGCGGACTGAAGGTGAAGACCGACGCGTCCGGTGCGCCGAGGGCCAGGCTCGTGTAGGCGACGCGGAAGGCCGGCTCGGACTGTCCGCGCGCCTTGACTTCGACGCCCAGCGGCAGCCCGGTTTGGCCGTCAACGGCTACCGCGATGGACGCGACCAAGGTGGCTTCGGTCTTCGGCGTGAGCACCAGGTTGTAGGCGGGCCGGCCTGCCACCTGGACGTCGTCGCCCACCGTCACGTCCGTGCTGGGATCGATCTTGGCCAGCAGCATCGCGGCGAGCTCGTCGGGCGTGGCCGTGGCCTCCTTGCCGGCGTCATGGCGGCCGGTCTGGCTGGCGGCGTCAGCGGGGATCTGGAGGTGGGCGGCGGTGTTGTCCTTGGAATTGTAGAACCACACGTCGTTGCCGTGGCGGACGGCGTTGCGTTCGGCCAGCCGGTCCATGATCTGGATGCGGGCGTTGTCCGGGCCGTCGCGGTAGACCCGTGCGGTGTGCGGGCCTGTCAGCAGTTCCAGCCAGGCGGTGCTGGAAGAGTCCGTCCCGGCACCGGTCTTGGGCAGCTCCGGAAGACCGAGCTCGGAGGACTGTTCGAATGTTCCGGAGAGAGCCGGTTCGCGGTGCTGGGCGATCAGCTGCAGCACTTGCTCCGGTGTCTTGGACGGCAGCGGATCCCCGGCGCTGGCGGGCAGGGATCCGGCCAGGGCGCTGGCGGCTATCACGGCAGGCACGGCGACGGCGGGCAGCCAGCGTAGCCACTTGCGCGTCATAGTGACCGCGCCCCAGGTCCAGAAGTTCCGAAAATCCGCGTCTGAAGAATGCGCGCTCCAACATTGCAGCTGCTCATAGGTCAACAGTACGCCTGCGCCCGGGCAGGATTGTCCTACTTGAGC
The DNA here is from genome assembly GCF_052115605.1 of Arthrobacter sp. 2MCAF15. Taxonomy (NCBI): domain Bacteria; kingdom Bacillati; phylum Actinomycetota; class Actinomycetes; order Micrococcales; family Micrococcaceae; genus Arthrobacter; species Arthrobacter sp. 2MCAF15. The sequence continues at coordinate 244,549 of NZ_JBFRGZ010000003.1, forward strand.
ACATTCAAGGTGAGCTCCACTGAGCCAAGCAGGAGCGCGAGCACCGAAGTGCCAAGGCCCGCCACGAGCAGCAGCCCAGGGTGGGCGAGGCCGACCACCACCCGTTTCAGCCGCGGCCTGTCCCGGAGGAACTTCTTGGGCACGGTGCCGGGTTCCGGCGTCTGTTTCCAGCCCCGGAGTCTGCGCAGGAACCAGGCGCAGCGGATGATGAAGGCCAGCCACAGCACGGAGACCACCAGCGGGATCCCGGCCAGCAGGAGGTTGAAGCCCACCGCGGTGACCTCGCGTTCGGACTCGCCAACGAGCGACTGGACTGTTGTTGAGATCGAGGCGCTCATGACAACGGACACGCCCCAGACCAGGAAGGCGGCGATCAGGGCAAGGAAGCGGACGAAGAAGTGGCCCAGGACCGTGTCCCGGCGTGGTTTCAGGTACCGGCGCGGGGTGGCGTGCAGCAGGGCCAGGCTCGCCAGCAGAGTGGGCAGCGCGGCCATGCCGACCAGCACGTACCAGGACCAGCCGGCCAGATCCAGGAATTCATCGGCCACGATCAGTACTGCCCAGGCCCCGGTCCAGGCCCACCCGGCCGTGAGCGGACGCTGCACAAGCCACGCCGGCAGCCACGCGTCCCGCTCACCCGCCCCGGCGGCGACGGGAGCGTCCGATCCCGGCGCGGCCGGTCCGGGCGCGGCACCGGCGGCACCGGCGGTGACCGCATCGGGAGTGCCCGCATCGGGGGTGCCGGCACCGGCGTTTTCGGGCGGCCGGGCATCAGGTTCCGGGCTGCCCGCGGCGGCACGTCCGGTGGCGCCGGGATCCTTACCCTCGGAACCGCGCACTTCGCTCATGGCCCCACTGTAGCGATCCGGCGGCCCGCCCCGTCGCCTTCATTCCGGCGCCATCATTCCGGGGTCAGCTTTCCGGCGTAACGGTGCCGGCGGCGCCGTCGACCGTGATGTTGTGGCCTGTGGCGATCCGCGCGGTTGCGTCGGGAACCCCCACCACCGCGGGGATCCCGTATTCCCGGGCGACGACGGCGCCGTGGGAGTTGGGGCCGCCCATTTCCATCACCAGGCCGCCGGCCGTCAGGAACAGCGGCGTCCAGCCGGGATCCGTGGACGGAGCCACGAGAATCTCGCCGGGCTCCAGGTGCGCGCCCTGGGGGTCCAGGATCACCCGGGCCCGGGCCGTGACGACGCCGGCCGAGGCCGGCGTCCCGGCGAGCCGCCCTGTCGAACCGTCCGCGTCCGCCGGGCCACGGCCGCCGGTCTGCACCGCTTCGGGCTCGGTGCCGTCCGAGAGCAGCACGCGGGGAATGTGCCGCCGGCCAAGTTCAGCCCCGTAGGCCTCCCGGCGCTGTGCCACGAGACCCTGCAGCTTGGCGCCGCGCAGCCCCACGTGGGCCTCGGTCAGGTCAAGGAAGAAAACATCGTCCGCCGCATCGATGGCCCCCGCCGCGGCGAGTTCGGCCCCGACGGCCGCAAGCTGCTGCCGGACGGCGCCCAGGGCTTCCACGAGATAGAACTTTGGCAGTTCACGCAGCCCGGCGAACATCCGGGTCCGCCGCAGCGCGGCCTTCGCAAGTGCTCCACGAAGGCGGCTGCGCTGCCCCGCCGCTGCCACGAGCCGCCCCACTTGCGCTTCGGCATCGCGAGCCGCCTTGGCGAACTGCCGGTCCGGGGCGAGCACGGGATCGTCCATGCGCAGATAGTTGGCCAGGACCCCGAGGATGTGGGTCGGGTCGTCAGACCAGCGGGGCATGCCGACGTCGATCTCGGCCACGGCGCGGTGGCCGTATCGGCCCAGGAAGTCCGCCAGCCCGGATTGCACGGCCCCGGGAAGCTCCGCTGCCCGGTAACGCCGGGCTATCTCGTGCAGCTCGGCCTCCTCGAACACCGCCGCCGACGCCGGGTCCGTCCGGATGGCCGTGGCCAGCGACCAGAGGTCCAGGTCCATTTCAGTGGTCACGTTGTTGGGCAGGCCCCGCAGGACTTCCTGCAGGGCCCCGTTCCCCGGGCTCCCCGCGAGTTTTCCGGCCGCCGCGAGCAGGGCGAACCCCAGGGCGGGCAGCGGCAGGACGGCGGGGACCACGCGAAAGACGCTCCGGCTGAGGATCCGCTCCACGTGGTCCAGGCGCTGGGTGGCGGTGGCGCCGGCCGGCACCGCGAGTGCGGCCCTGAGTTCTTCGCCCACCCGGTCAGCCCGGCGCAGCGCCTCCTCGGGCCGGATGAGGGCGCGGACCAGGGTCTCCGGGACTCTGGCCCGCGCCGCCACCGGGGCGACGTGGCGCAGGAGCGGCCACGGCGATTTGATGGTGACGGAGAACCTGGGGTCGGCGAAGAGGTTGCGGAGCACGGCCGCGGAGCGGGCCTCCATGACGTCGAAAACCCGGGGGACGATGGCCCGGCCGGCCCTGCTGCGGACCACGGGCGTGAGGTCGAAGAAGATGCGCTGTCCAGCCTCGGCGTAAGGAGCCGGCCCCTCCCGGCGCTCCGGCACCGGGAAATGCGCCGCCTCCGCGACGGAGGAGGCGATCAGCCGGATGCCGGCGAGACCCATCGGCGTCAGCGGCCGGGTCAGTCCCTGGGCGAGGCTGAAGCACAGATAGACGCGCGGTCCGGGCCCGGACCGCTGCTTGTCCAGCATCGGATAGAGCGTTGTAATGGGCCTGGACTGGGTCAGCCACACGGCGCCGTCCTGTCCGATGGCCCATTCGAGGTCCTGCGGCGAGCCAAAGTGCAGTTCCGCGCGGCGGCCCAGGAGCTCCAGCACCGCCAGTTGGGTATCGTCCACGCTGGGCGCCGTTCCGGCGTCGGGTTGTGCCACGCGCTCGGTGCCGCCCCCAGGCAGGGGGCGGATGAGCAGGCCCTTGTCCCCTATCCGCCGCTCGAGGATCCGCCCGGTGGCGCCGTCGAGCACAAAGTGGTCCGGGTTGACGGCACCGGAGACCACGGCCTCCCCCAGCCCCGGGCTGGCGTCGATGACGGCCTCGTGCCGCCGGCCGGTCACGGGGTTGGCCGTGAACAGCACGCCGGCCACGGCCGCGTCCACCATGTGCTGGACGACGACGGCGAGGGACACCGCGGACGGATCGATCCCCTGCACTGCCCGGTAGGTCACGGCGCGGTCCGTCCACAGGGAGGCCCAGCATTGGCGGACGGCGGCCAGTACGGCGTCCGCGCCGACGACGTTCAGGTAGGTGTCCTGCTGGCCGGCGAAACTGGCAAAGGGCAGGTCTTCGGCGGTCGCGGAGGACCGCACCGCGACCGGAGTGTCCGTGCCAAGCGCGGCATAAGCGGTACGGACGGCAGCGTCGATGCCGGCGGGAACGTCGGCGTCGAGCACCATTGCGCGGGCCTTCGCGGCGAGTGCGGCCAGCCCTGCCAGGTCATCGGAGGCCGTCGCGGCGAGGGCGCGGTGCACGTCGGCCAGCGCCGGGGAGGCCGTGGCGTCCAGGTACGCGCGGGTGGTCAGGCAGAAGCCGGGGGGAACCGGGAGTCCGGCCCGCGTCAGCTCGCCCAGGTTGGCCGCCTTGCCGCCGGCCTGGGCCAGCATGTCCTGCCTCAGGCGCTCCAAGGCCAAGACCGGGCCGACCTCGCCCGGATCCGGCGTCTCGCGGTGCTCCATCTGCAAACCGTCCTTCCGACGCCGGATCTGGGGCCCGGGACCTAGGAGTCGCCGAGCATCGGGCCGAAGCTGGCTCTGTCAGCCAGCCGCGGGTCGTCGCGGTCCGGCACCACCATGACCGGCCCCTTGGCGTGGTGGAGGACGCCGTCGGACGTGGATCCGAGCAGCATTCCGGCGAAGCCTCCGCGCCCGCGCGTGCCGACCACCACGAGTTCCACGTGCCGGCTGGTTTCGACGAGGATGTCGACCGGAGAGCCGTCCACGAGCTGCGTCTCCACCTGCAGTGCGGGGAAGTGGCTCCGCAGCCAGGCCACGCCGGCGTCGAGCTGGACCTTGATGTCGGCGAACAGGGCGTCGCGGTCCATCGGCGTTGGCACCCAGGCCAGCGAGCCGGTGTACTGGGGCACGGCGCACACGACCCGCAGCCGGGCCCCGAGCCGTTCGGTCTGGGCTGCCGCTTCCAGCACTGCGACACGGGCCTGCTCGGAACCGTCGACGCCGACCACCACAACGTTTTCGACCGGCTGGCGGCCGGACTTCGCGCGTTCGGCCAGGACGTGTTTGTCGTCAGTGGTTTCGCCGAGCCGGTCCGCGCAGATCAGCGGCACAGTCACCGTGGGGCACTTGGCGTGGGCGGGCAGGGCGCTGCTGACGGAACCGAGCAGCCGGCCCACAAAGCCGCCGCGGCCGCGGGTTCCGAAGACCAGAAGCTCGGCGGTTTCGCTGATTTCCAGCAGCACACCGGAGGCGTCCCCGTTTTCGACGGACGCGTCGACGTCGATGTTGTAGCCGGCGATCTTGTCCAGGGCGTGCTTGAGAATGGCTTCGGCGCCCTCCCGGATCACGGAGTCGTCCACGGTGGCGTAGCCGCCGTCGAGCCCGGAAGCGGCGAAAATCGGAACCGAGTAAGCGGTCACGATGTGCAGCGGGCGGCGGCGACGCTCTGCCTCGCGGGCTGCCCACACGAGGGCGCAGTGGCTGTGGTCCGAGCCATCCACTCCTACGACTATTCCCCGGGGAGGCGCCGGTTCGCCGCCGGCCTCCCATGCCGGGTCCGGATGCACCTGTTCACGGCCCATTGGGTCCGCCTCCTCGCGATACTTGCCTGATGTTTCGGCTATTCTGCCAGAAGTACCGGCGCCCGGCGTCCACCGGCGAGGCGGCCCGGAATTTGTGCGCTAGAACCCCTGATTTTTCTCACTATTCTCGGTTAATTGCCAACATTCAAGACGGCCCCCGGGCGTCCCCGCCGGGCGGCGGCGAAAGGATTTACGCAGAGTTAACATGCCGTTCAGCGGCCGGGAATGCCGGGCTTTCGGGACGGTTTCGACTGGATTCCGGGCCCGAAAACCCCAGAAATTCGGCACCACGGCCAATGTCCTACCTCCTCTATCCACGGGCGGGAATCTTAGGTATCCTTCGAGGCACTGCTGAACCGAGACTGGTATTTCAGAACGCAGCCGCTGAGGCTGCCTGACCAGGCCTGGGTTGGCGTCCGGGGTCTTCCCCGCGACTGGCATCATTTCGAGGAGGGACCCTGCAGTGTCGAGCATGCCTTTGTACGGCGGGATTGAGCGGACCACCGCCGTGGTCATCGGGACCGGGCTCTCTGGCCTGGCCGTGGCCAGCGAGCTCCAGCGCCGCGGTGTCGCGTCCATCATTGTGGACGGTCTCGACCTCCTGGGTGCGGGCCACCCCGCCAACACCTCCTCGCTCCAGCGCTGCGACGCGGCGGACGCCGCCAGCCTGCGGGAGCGCAATGAAATCCTGCGGCATCTGCGCAACTACGCCGCAAGCCACAAGCTCGACGTGCGGAACAACATCCGGGCCCTGCAGCTGGACCTGCTTGAGGCCGGCACTGACGGGGCACCCACCGAGAAATGGGCCGTCCGGACCCCGGGCGGTGTCCTGCTGGCCGATCACCTTGTCCTGACCCGCTGCGCGCACAGCCAACTGCGCCGCATGCTCTCGGACCTGGGCATGGCCGCCGGAGCGAACCTCATGGCCGCGATGCATGCTCTGGGGATGTACCTCGTGGGGGTGGGCGAGCTGATTACCCCCACGCCCAAGGAAGTCCTGCGCCAGGCCAAAGTGGTGGGCCAGGCGATCTCCGCCAAGGTCCACCCGCACGGCGTCCCCTCGCTGCTGCCGGGCGGCTTCGCCCTGGCGGCCCCGGCCTGACTCCAGCTTCCTACCCCAACGCGGGGTCAGACCTCGGTGTCGCTTGCGTCGCCGCCGTTGCCCGGCGTGAGCCGGCGCTTGGCCATGAGGCCCAGGGCCACCAGGATGCCGACCGCGACGGCAACGAAGACCATGACGCTCCACGGGAACGGCTGTGAACCGGCCGGCGCCGGGGCGGGCGCCGGCGTGGTGCCCGGCTGGGCGGTTCCCATCGTGGGGACCGCAGCCGCCGTCGTCGTACTGGACGCAGCCGCCGTCGCGGTGAAGGTGAAGCTGCCCTCGATCGGGTGGCCGTCGGAACTGGCCACCCGCCAGTGCACGGTGTATTTCCCGGCCGGGGCGCCGGACTTCAGCTTCTGCGCGGCGACGTTGTCCACGATCTCCACCGGGCCGTCCGCCCAGTTGGCGCCCGCGGCGTCGTTGACCAGGATCTGCGAGCCCAGGGCCAGCGGATTGTGGTTGAACGTGACCGCGACCTGCTCCGGCGGCGCCGCAAGGGTTGCTCCGTCGGCCGGGCTGGAGGACTCCAGGGTGTCGTGCGCCGACGCCGGGCTCACTGCTCCCAACAGGACGGCCATGAGGACGACGGCGCCCAGCAGGGCACTGCGAAGCTGGCGGAAACGGCGCATGGGCAAGCTACTCCTAGTGTTGGCTTCCTTACAGACTAGGCGAAAACGCCGGGTTGGCCGTTGGGCTCCAAATAGGATTAAGGCAACACCCATCACCCCCGGAGGACTAATGCAAGACCTAATGCTCAAGCAGGGCTCCGCACTCGACCGGTATTTCAAGATCTCCGAACGGGGGTCGAACTTCTCGCGCGAGATCCGCGGAGGGTTCGCCACGTTCTTCGCCATGAGCTACATCGTGGTGCTGAATCCGCTGATCCTCTCCGGGCCGGACTCCACGGGCGCAACGCTGGGCTTCCCCGCTGTCGCCGCCGTCACCGCCTTCGTGGCAGGCATCCTCACCATCCTCATGGGCGCGTGGGCCAAGCATCCCTTCGCCATGGCCACCGGGCTCGGCGTCAACGCGTTCGTCGCCGTCACCGTGGCCACCAACCCCGGACTGTCCTGGCCGGACATGATGGGCCTGGTGATGCTCTCGGGCGTCACCATGCTGATCCTGGTCCTCACCGGTTTCCGGACCGCCGTATTCAAGGCCGTCCCCGAGGGACTCAAGACCGCGATCGTGGTCGGAATCGGCCTCTTCATCGCCCTGATCGGGCTCGTCAACGCGGGCTTCGTGCGGCGCATCCCGGATGTCGCCGGCACCACCGTCCCGGTCGGCCTGGGCTTCGACGGCAAGCTCCTGGGCTGGCCCACTTTCGTGTTCGTCTTCGGCCTGGTCCTGACCATCGCGCTGGTGGTCCGCAAGGTCAAGGGCGCCATCCTGATCGGCATCGTCGCCTCGACCATCCTGTCCGTGATCCTGGAAGCCACCCTGCACATCGGCCCCAGCTTTGACGGCACGAACCACAACCCGCAGGGCTGGTCCCTGGTGGCGCCGAAATTCTCCGAATGGGCGGCCCCGGACCTGTCCCTGCTCGGCCAGGCCAACCCGTTTGGTGCCTTTGAGCACCTCGGCTTCGTCGCGGCGACCCTGCTGGCGTTCGTAATCCTGCTCAGCATCTTCTTCGATGCCATGGGCACCATGGTGGGCCTGGCCACGGAGGCCGGCACCATCGACAAGGACGGCAACATCCCCAACGTCGACCGTGTGCTGCAGGTGGACGCCCTGGGCGCGATCATCGGCGGCGGAGCCTCCGTGTCCTCGAACCAGATCTACGTCGAATCCGGTGCCGGCATCGGCGAAGGCGCACGCACCGGCCTGGCCTCTGTCGTGACCGGCCTGCTGTTCCTCGTGGCCATGTTCTTCACCCCGCTGATCAACCTCGTGCCGTTCGAGGCCGTGGCCCCCGCGCTCGTGATCGTCGGCTTCATGATGGTCTCCCAGGTGGGCAAGATCGACTGGCAGGACTGGGGCATCGCGATCCCGGCCTTCCTGACCTTCACGCTCATGCCGTTCACCTACTCGATCGCCAACGGCCTGGGCGCGGGCTTCATCTCCTTCGTGCTGATCCGCCTGTTCCAGGGCCGGGCCCGCGAGGTGCACCCGCTCATGTGGGCTGTCGCGGGCGCTTTCCTGCTCTTCTTCGCGATCGGTCCCATCGAGGCGGCCCTCGGCATCCACTAGGGTCCGTTCGCCGGCCAGCCCCCTTCGCCCGCGGAGATGGCACTTCGCGGCAGTGTTTTTCGAAAACATTGCCGCGAAGTGCCTCCCCACCCGCGCCCTAACCTCGCAAGCTCGGTCAGGGAACCCTGCGGGCATGGGCCCCCTCGGCGGCTTTTAAGGGCAGTTTCCGGGATTCCGGACAGCCCGACGGCGGCGCCGCTGGTGTTCCGGCCCGGGCTGCGGTGAGCTAGGGGAATGGTTTCTCCCGCGCTCCCTGTTGATGTCCCGCCGCAGCCTTGGACGGGCCGGTTCGACGGCGATGGCGTCGAGCACCGGCGCTGGTGGCAGGCCGTCACACCCTTCACTCCCCCAACGCTCACTCCCCCCGCGGATCCGGCGGCGGCCGGCACAGGCCAGCGGCCCGCCGTCATCCTCGGCTTCGGCAGCGACGCCGGCGTGCGGCGCAACAAGGGCCGGACCGGCGCCGCGGCGGCCCCGGCCGCCATCCGCGCCGCACTCGGCCCGCTGGCCTTCCACCTGTCCCGGGACGTGCTCGACGCCGGTGACGTCACCGTGGCCGGCGACGCGCTGGAGGCTGGCCAGGCACGTGCCGGGCTCGCCATCACCAGGCTGCTGGACGCCGGGAGGCTCCCCGTGGTGCTGGGCGGCGGGCACGAAACCGCCTTTGCGAGCTACCTCGGCGTGGCCGGGTCCGCCGCGGTCCGGGAAGGCCTCACGGTCGGGGTGCTGAACCTCGACGCGCACTTCGACCTCCGCGACGAATCCGTGCCCAGCTCCGGCACGCCGTTCCTCCAGATGGCCCGGGCGGAAGCCGCGGCCGGCCGCGAACTGCGGTACGCCGTCGTCGGAATTTCCGAGCCGAACAACACCCGGGCGCTGTTCGGAACGGCAGAGGAGCTCGGCGTGGACTACCTGCTGGACGAGGACTGCTCGGCGGAGGCCGCACAGACGTTTGTCGCGGAGTTCCTGGCGCAAGTGGACGCGCTGTACCTGACCATCGACCTGGACGTGCTGCCGGCCTCGGTGGCCCCCGGTGTCAGCGCCCCGGCCGCCTACGGTGTGCCGCTGCCGGTGATCAGCGCTGTGTGCCGGCAGGTGGCCGCGAGCGGGAAGCTCCTGCACCTGGATATCGCGGAACTGAACCCGGAGTTCGATATCGACGGCCGCACCGCCAAGGTGGCCGCCCGGCTGGTCAATACGCTGCTGGGGTAGGCGCGCAGGGGTCCGGAGGCGCCAGCCGGGTTTCGCGGGCGTCCGGCCCAGCGTGGTCGGATGGGTGTCGCGGAAAGTCACAGTGCTCAATGTCGGGCAACCGGGCTCAACGCCGGGCAACCGGGCGAAACCAACCTTGGAGTGGACCCCTTGGCCTGCCTACTCTCGATGCACGTGGCGTACCCGAGCGGCCAGGGAGCTGCCTGCAAAGCAGCGCACGCGGGTTCGAATCCCGCCGTCACGTCTGGGGTTACTGGTCCATTCCCTGTCCCTGCGGGCCGTGGTCAGCCGCTAGGCAGGCCCCACAGAGAAAACCGGGGCCCACTCGCCTGACCGCACCACCTGGTGCGGAACGGCGAACGAGCCCCGGTTTCCTGCTGCAGTTTTGAAGCTGCAGTGTTAAAGCTACGCCCGGCGCACCTGCACGCCGTCGGACTGCAGGAAAAGCTGCGTCTCGGACGGCCCCGCGGGGACCAGCCAGAGCACATTTCCGCTCAGTGAGACTTCTTCGACCTCGCCGGCCGCAATGACCTGAGCGTGCTTGACGATTTCGACCCGTTCGCCGACCCGGAGGCCGCTCCAGTCGGAAACCGTCGCTGCGGATGCAAGGCGCCTGGACAGAACCGTGCCGCGTGCTTTCATAGAACTTTTACCCCTTTGTATGTGTTCTTTGCCACAACTTCATTGGTGTGACTTTCCATTTGTACTACAGTTCCCGGGCCCCCGCCTTCCGTGTCGCCAAAGATTTCGGGGACGCCGGGAATTGTTCAGCTGCCGTGCACTTTGTTTGTTATCAGGCCAGATTTCCGACGGCGGATTCGGCCGCCGCCCGGACCTTGCCCGACGCCACCAGGGCGTCCGCCCCTTCCAGCTCCGGCGACAGGAACCTGTCGGTGCCCGGACCGTCGACGACCTCGCGCAGCGCCGCGATCACTGCCGCGCCCGCGGGACCCGGCGTCAGTTCGCCGCCGGAGAGCTGGATGCGGATGTCCAGGGCACGGGCCGAGGTCACGAGTTCGACCGCCAGGACACGCCGCAGGTTCTCCACCGCGCGGCGGAGCTTGCGGGCCGCGTGCCAGCCCATGGATACGTGGTCCTCCTGCATCGCCGAGCTCGGGATCGAGTCCACCGACGCCGGGACGGCCAGCCGCTTGTTGTCCGAGACCAGCCCGGCCTGGGTGTACTGGGCGATCATGAGGCCCGAGTCGACGCCGGGGTCCGAGGCCAGGAAGGCGGGCAGCCCGTGCGAGCGGGCCGGGTCCAGCATCCGGTCGGTCCGGCGCTCGGCGATGGAGCTGAGGTCCGCGACGGCGATCGCCAGGAAGTCCAGCACGTAGGCCACCGGGGCGCCGTGGAAGTTGCCGTTGGAGCTGACGCGGCCGTCGGGCAGGACCACCGGGTTGTCGGTCGCGGCGGCCAGTTCGCGGGAGGCGACCAGGGCGGCGTGGTCAACGGTGTCGCGGACGGCGCCGGCCACCTGGGGTGCGCAGCGCAGCGAGTAAGCGTCCTGGACCTTGGTGTCGTTGATCCGGTGTGAAGCCACGATCGGGGAGTTGGACAGGACCCGGAGCATGTTGTCCGCGGAGGCGGCCTGGCCCGGGTGCGGGCGGAGGGCCGCGTGCAGTTCGGGCAGGAACACCTGGTCCGTGCCGAGCAGCGCCTCGACGCTGAGCGCGGCGGTGATGTCCGCCGTCGTGAGCAACTGGCGGATGTCCGCGATGGCCATCAGGAGCATGCCCAGCATGCCCTCGGTGCCGTTGACCAGGGCCAGGCCCTCCTTCTCGGCGAGGGTGACGGGTTCGATCCCGTGCTCGGCGAGGAGTTCCGCGACGGTGCGGCCGCCCTTGGCGCCGTACAGTTCCCCGTCGGGGCCGGTCGCTTCGCCTTCGCCCATGAGGACCAGGGCACAGTGCGAGAGCGGCGCGAGGTCGCCCGAGCAGCCGAGCGAGCCGAATTCGCGGACCACCGGGGTGATGCCGGCGTTGAGGACATCCACCATGGTCTGCAGGACCACGGGGCGGACGCCGGTGCGGCCGGAGGCGAGGGTCTTGGCGCGCAGGAACATGATGCCGCGGACCACTTCGCGTTCCACGGCCGGGCCCATGCCGGCAGCGTGGCTGCGGATGAGGGACTTCTGCAGCTGGGTGCGCAGCTCGTTGGGGATGTGCCGGTTGGCCAGTGCCCCGAATCCGGTGGAGATGCCGTAGGCCGGGACCTCGCTGTGAGCGAGGTCGTCGATGTGGGCGCGTACTTTGGCGACCGTATCGAGGGCGTCCTGGGCGATGGTCACCTGGGCGTCATGGCGGGCGACGGCGACGACGTCCTCGGGGGTCACTCCGCTGGAGCCGAGGGTGACGGTGAGCGGTGAGTGGGTGGTGATGGTCATTGTTATCTACCTAAATCTGATGGTTGAGCCGGCCCCTCATCGATTGCTCCGTAACGGCCCTTTTCAGGGCTCAAAACGGCGCTTACGGAGCAATCGACGAGGTTTCGCGGGCTTTGTTAGCGGGACTCGGACATGGGGATGCGGACGCCGCGTTCCTTGGCGACCTCGACGGCGCGGTCGTAGCCGGCGTCGACGTGGCGGATGACGCCCATGCCGGGGTCATTGGTGAGCAGGCGCTCCAGCTTTTCCGCGGCGAGGTCGGTGCCGTCGGCGACGGACACCTGACCTGCGTGGATGGAGCGGCCGATCCCGACGCCGCCGCCATGGTGGATGGAGACCCAAGTGGCGCCGGAGGCGGTGTTGAGCAGGGCGTTGAGCAGCGGCCAGTCGGCGATCGCGTCGGAGCCGTCGGCCATGGCCTCAGTCTCGCGGTACGGGGAGGCGACAGAGCCGGAGTCCAGGTGGTCGCGGCCGATCACGATGGGCGCCTTGACCTTGCCTTCCTTGACGAGCTGGTTGAACAGCAGGCCGGCCTTGGCGCGTTCGCCGTAGCCCAGCCAGCAGATGCGGGCGGGCAGGCCTTCAAACTCGACCCGTTCCTGCGCCGCGTCGATCCAGCGGTGCAGGTGCTTGTTCTCGGGGAAGAGCTCCTTGATGGCCTTGTCCGTAACCGCGATGTCCTCGGGGTCGCCGGAGAGGGCAACCCAGCGGAACGGGCCGAGGCCCTCGCAGAACAAGGGGCGGATGTAGGCCGGGACGAAACCGGGGAACTCAAAGGCACGGTTGTAGCCGCCAATGCGGGCCTCGTCGCGGATGGAGTTGCCGTAGTCGAAGACCTCGGCGCCGGCGTCCTGGAACTCGACCATGGCCTGGACGTGCTTGGCCATGGAGGCCTGGGCCTTCTTGGTGAAGCCTTCCGGGTCCGCCGCGGCTTCGCGGTGCCATTCCTCGACAGTGATGCCCTCGGGGAGGTAGCTCAGGGGATCGTGGGCTGAGGTCTGGTCCGTGACGATGTCCACCGTGAGCTCGCCGGCGTTGTGGCGGCGCAGGATCTCGGGGAAGACTTCGGCGGCGTTGCCGACGTAGCCCACGGACCAGCCGCGGCGCTCTTCCTTGGCTGCCAGGACCTTGGCGATCGCGGTGTCGAGGTCGGTTTCGACCTCGTCGAGGTAGCGCTTGCCGGCGCGGCGGCGCAGGCGGGTCTCGTCGACGTCGACGATCAGGCAGGCGCCCTCGTTCAGGGTGACGGCCAGCGGCTGGGCGCCGCCCATGCCGCCACAGCCGCCGGTGAGGGTCAGGGTGCCGGCGAGGGTGCCGTTCTCGTCCCCGGTGAGCTTGCGGGCGATCGCGGCGAAGGTCTCGAAGGTGCCCTGCAGGATGCCCTGGGTGCCGATGTAGATCCAGGACCCGGCGGTCATCTGGCCGTACATCATCAGGCCCTCGGCCTCGAGCCGGCGGAATTCTGGCCAGTTCGCCCAGTCGCCGACGAGGTTGGAGTTGGCCAGCAGCACACGCGGGGCCCATTCGTTGGTGCGGAATACGCCGACGGGCTTGCCGGACTGGACCAGGAGGGTCTCGTCCTTTTCCATGGTTTCCAGGGTGCGGGTGATGGCGTCGAACGCGGCCCAGGACCGGACGGCGCGGCCGGTGCCGCCGTAGACCACAAGGTCATCGGGGCGTTCGGCGACCTCGGGGTCAAGGTTGTTCATGAGCATGCGCAGCGGGGCTTCCGTCTGCCAGCTCTTGGCGGTGAGCTCGGTGCCGCGGGCAGCTTTGACCGGGCGGGCACCGGTGGTGAAATCGGCGGGTGCCATGAGGATCTCCTTTGTGGCTGGTTGTGTAGCTGGATGGTGTCTGGATGGCTGGCGTCTGTGCCAGCTTGCTTCTGTGCCGGGTGTATCGGGAGGAATGAGGTTCTGTATCAACTAAAGCCCCTTTGCGGCCTAGGAAACAGGCCGATCGCAGGGGTGCTGTCCGGGATTCCAGACCCTCCCTCTCCCCCGTTGCGCTATCACTTCCGGTCGCTAAAACGGGCGAATGGCAGCCCTAAGTGATAGTGCAACCTGGGGCGGGTGAGGGTGGTTGGGTCAGGCGGGGCGGCCGTGGATCCGGATCGAGAGCTCGTCGGCGACCTTCCGGACCCGGGCGGCCAGGACCGGCCACTGGTCCGCGGGCAGCTTCTCCTCAAGGAAGGTCACGGCGACGGCGGCCGTGGGCCACCCCACGTGGTCGGTCACGGCGGCGGCGATCGAGCCGAACCCGGGCGTCACCTCGCCATGTTCGGTGGCGTAGCCGCGCTGCCGCACCTGGTCCAGGTGGGAAGACAGGGCGGAGTACTTCATGATGGGCGACTCGGTCTCGTGCCGGGCCGAGAACGCGGCCGCGTTCGGGTACAGCGCCCGCACCTGGGACTTCGGCAGGGCAGCAAGAATCGCCCGCCCGCTCGCGGTGAGGTGGCTCGGCAGCCGGACCCCGACGTCGGTCACCAAGGACGGCCGGTTCTTGGCCCGCTCCTCCACGATGTAGAGCACGTCGCGGCCGTGCAGCACGGCCAGGTGGGCGCTTTCGCCAATCACATCCACAAGCGAGGCGAGCATTGGCCGGCCCAGCCGGGACAGAGGCTCCTGCCGGGAATAGGCCGAGCTGAGTTCGAAGGCGCTGATGCCCAGGCCGTAGCGCTGCTCCTCGTGCAGGTGCAGGACAAAGCCGTTCGCCTCCATCACGCCGAGCAGGTGGTAGACGCTGGAGCGCGGCAGCCCCAGTGCCGTGGCAATGTTCGACGCCGCCATCGGGCCGCGCTTGGAAGCCAGCAGCTTCAGGATGCGCAGGGTGTTCTCGGCGGCCGGCACCTTCGACGCCACCTTCGCCCCGGCGGTCCTGTGCACCGCTTTGGGCGCCGGCTTTTCGACGACGGCGGACTCAGCCGGCGCCTCAGGCGCCCCGGGCACCCCAGGCCCAGCGGGCTGAACTGGCGGCTGAGCCGGCGCCTGAGCTGCGGGCTGAACTGGCGGCTGAGCCGGCGCCTGAGCTGCGGGCTGAGCTGGCGACTGAACTGCGGGCTGGAAAACGGGCGGCGCCGCGGGCTGTGTCGCTGCGGCGGTGCTCTCGGCGGTGCTGGTGGCTGGCATGGATCCTTCTTCAGGGTTCGGGCGGTGTCCGGTATCCCGTACTTAAGCATGCGCCCTGCCGCGGTCCGCTGACAGTCTCGCACGGGATCCCTTGTCTGGGATTCCGGACAAGCTCCTGTTGCCAGGGCAGGGGCCTTCTGCCTCTGGCGGGGCCCGGCTCTCGATGTTCGGATGGGCCAGGAGCCGGGTCAAGGCAGTACCTTGGCAGTCCATTCGCTCCATCGCCGGACAGTCCGGAGTGGATAGTCCGGAGGGAAGGGAAGTTCATGGATTCAGCGTTGTCGGGCAGGGTCGCCCTCGTCGCCGGGGCCACGCGCGGCGCCGGCCGCGGCACCGCCGTCGCCCTCGGCGAAGCGGGAGCGGTGGTGTACTGCACCGGCCGCACGACCTCCCGCTACCGCTCCGACTACAACCGGCCCGAGACGATCGAGGAAACGGCCGGCCTCGTCAACGCCGCGGGCGGCAAGGGCATCGCCGTCGGGATCGACCACCGCGACGCAGCCCAGGTGGAAGCCCTCGTGCGCCGGATCGAGGCCGAGCAGGGCCGGCTGGACATCCTGGTGAACGACATCTGGGGAGGGGAGGACCTCATTGAATGGAACACTCCGCTCTGGGCCCACGATCTGAACGCCGGCCTGGAGATGCTCCACCTTGGCCTGGACACCCACCTCATAACGAGCCACTTCGCGCTTCCGCTCCTTGCCCGCGTGCCCGGCGGCCTCGTGGTGGAGATGACCGACGGCACGCGCGAATACAACGCGCGGCACTACCGGGTCTCCGTGTTCTACGACCTCGTCAAGTCCGCGGTGCTCCGCCTGGCGTTCAGCCAGGCCGAGGAACTGAAGTCCTCCGGGTGCACGGCACTGGCCCTCACGCCCGGCTGGATGCGCTCCGAAATGATGCTCGAACACTTTGGCGTCACCGAGGCGAACTGGCGGGAGGCGGCAAGCACGCAACCGCACTTTGCCGCGATCTCGGAAAGCCCGCTGTTCGTCGGGCGAGCAGTGGCGGCCCTCGCGGCGGACCCCAACGTGCATGGCCGCACCGGCGGCTCCTATTCCTCCGGGGCCCTGGCACGCGAGTACGGCTTCACCGACGCCGACGGCTCGCAGCCGGACTGCTGGCGATACCTCGTGGAAGTCCAGGAAGCCGGACTCGCCGCAGATGCCACCGGCTACCGCTGACTGCCGGCCAGACTCCGGCGGGTGCGGCCCACGGACAACACAAGGCGGGAAAGACTACGATCTGGAACATGAAGCAGACGTGGGAAGCTTCCGCG
The DNA here is from genome assembly GCF_052115605.1 of Arthrobacter sp. 2MCAF15. Taxonomy (NCBI): domain Bacteria; kingdom Bacillati; phylum Actinomycetota; class Actinomycetes; order Micrococcales; family Micrococcaceae; genus Arthrobacter; species Arthrobacter sp. 2MCAF15. The sequence goes on from NZ_JBFRGZ010000003.1 coordinate 260,555, forward strand.
GACGGCGTCATGAGCCTTCCCTCCGGCCGGCTCATCCGTGGCCGCGGCCTGCATGACCCGGTTCCGGCGGGACCGTCGCCCGAATTCGGCGTGTACCTGCTGGGCAAGAAGCCGCCGCCCGTGGGCTGGGAGTCCCGGTGGGTGCTCTGGCCGGACCTTCGTCTGCCGGCCGACCATCCGGATGCCCTCGAGGCGTTCCGGGAGGCCTGGCGCCGGGCCGAGGCCGAACGCGTCGAAGTGGCCTGCTGGCGCGGCATCGGCAGGACCGGCACTGCACTGGCCTGCATCGCCATCCTGGACGGTGTCCCTCCCGGCCAGGCGGTGTCCTACGTGCGCCGCCAGTACCGGCGCCGGACGGTGGAGACTCCGTGGCAGCGGCAGTACGTCGCGCGGTTCCGGGCGGGGACGCCGTAGCCGTCGCGGCCACCAAAATGACGGTCACACCCAACGACGGTCACACGGTGACGACGGCCTTCCCCCGCACCTTGCCCTCGCGCAGGTCCCGGATGGCCGCGGGTGCGTCCGCCAGGGCGTAGACCTTGCCGATGACCGGGGTCACGGCCCCCGCCTCGATGAGCCCGGTCAGGAACCGAAGGTCCTCCGCGCGCTCCGTGGACATGACGCCCAGCAGCCGCTGGCCGACACCCACGGACAGGGCTGCCGCGCCAAGCGAGCGTCCAATACCGCCAGCCAGGCGTCCGCCGCCTTCCCCGCCGACGATCGCGAGGGTTCCCTTCGGCTTGAGCGCCCGCCGGAGGACGCTGAGCGGGCGGTTGCCGGCCGTGTCGACGATCAGGTCGAATTGCCGGGCCCCGTCCGCGAAGTCGTCGTGCTTGTAGTCGATCACGTGGTCCGCGCCGATCGAGCGGACCAGGTCTGTTTTGGCGGTGCTGCACACCCCGGTCACCTGCGCCCCGAACGCCTTGGCGAGCTGCACCGCGTACGCCCCGACGCCGCCGGCCGCGCCGATGACCAGGACCTCCTGCCCGGCCCGGACCCTTCCGGAGTCGCGCAGCGCTTGGAGGGCCGTGACAGCGGAGATCGGGACGGCGGCGGCCTGCTCGAAGCTGAGGTTCTTCGGCTTCAGCGCGAGCCGGTCCTCCTTGGCGCACACGTACTCGGCAAACGATCCCTCGCAGGTGCCGTACACCTCGTCCCCCGCCCGAAAACCGACGACGTTCCGGCCCGCGGCCTCCACCAGGCCCGCCACGGCCCGTCCCCGGATGCGGGTCTTCGGCTTCCTCAGCCCGTAGCCCACCACGCGGGTCAAATACGGAAGGCCGGTCATGAGGTGCCAGACGCCCTGGTCCACGCCGGCGGCCCGGACCCGGATCAGCACGTCGTCATCGCCAGGCACGGGGACCTCGACGTCGCGCAGTTCCAGCACCTCAACGGAACCGTAGACATCCTGAACGATCGCTTTCATGGTGCTTCTCCTTCAAGGTCGGGTACCGGAGGACGTCGTCGAGCGGCGGCTTCAAGCACTAAGGAAAACCTGACCTGGTGTCAAGAGGTTCGGCTCACTTCCGTTTGGGTCCGGCGACGACGACGGCGGCCGGCGCCGCGGGTGCCGTGCCGCGGGTGCCGCGGCGGCCGCACAGTCTGAAATCAAAGACACTAAGTCCTCGTGAGCCTCATCACAGCACGGCCGGACATGGTCTGCTGGATAGCGATCCCCCTCCCAATGACGAGAAGGTATTCGCATGCAACAAGCCCAAACCGCCACGAAGACGGCACCCGACGCAGCAGGCAACGGCAACGCCGGGGGCGCCGTCACCGCCGTCGGCGCCGCCGTCGACTCCGTACTCAGCCGGGGACTGAACGTCCGCCACATCCGGTTCATGGCGCTGGGCTCGGCGATCGGCACGGGGCTTTTCTACGGCTCCGCCTCCGCCATCCAGAAGGCCGGGCCCGCCGTCCTGCTTGCCTACATGATCGGTGGCGCCGCAGTTTTCATGGTGATGCGCGCCCTGGGTGAAATGGCGGTGCGGCATCCGGTGTCAGGATCCTTCGGCCAGTACGCGAGCCGTTACCTGGGCCCGCTGGCCGGGTTTGTGACCGGATGGACCTATGTCTTCGAGATGGCAATCGTGGCCATCGCGGATGTCACGGCCTTCAGCATCTACATGGGGTTCTGGTTCCCCGGGGTGGAGCGCTGGGTCTGGATCCTGGCCATCATCTTCTTCCTGGCGGCCCTGAACCTGCTCAGCGTCAAGGTCTTTGGCGAACTCGAATTCTGGTTCTCCATCATCAAAGTGGCGGCCATCATCGCGATGATCGCGGGCGGCGCGGCGATCATCGTTTTCGGCTTCCAGGCCGGCGGCGCGACGGTGGCGCCCGGGCTGGGCAACCTGGTGGAGCACGGGGGCCTGTTCCCTAACGGGTTCGAAGGGCTCCTCGCCTCCTTCGCGGTGGTCATGTTCGCTTTTGGCGGCGTGGAAACCCTCGGCATCACCGCCGGTGAGGCCGCCGATCCCAAAAAGGTGATCCCCAAGGCCGTCAACACCGTGCCCGTGCGGGTCCTGCTGTTCTACGTCTTGACCCTCGGCGTGCTGATGAGCCTGTTCCCCTGGGACGAAATTGGCAGCAACGGCAGCCCGTTCGTGCAGATCTTCAGCGGCCTGGGCATCCCGGCCGCGCCCCACATTCTCAACGCCGTGGTGATCACGGCGGCGCTCTCGGCCGTCAACAGCGATATCTTCGGTGCCGGCAGGATTCTCTTCGGCCTGGCCCGGCAGGGCCACGCCCCGGCGAGCTTCGGCAAGGTTTCCCGCCACGGGGTGCCGTGGATGACCGTTGTGATGATGACGGGCATCCTGCTGGTGGGCGTGGTCCTGAACGCCGTGATCCCGGAGGATGTCTTCTTGCTGATCGCCTCGATCGCGACCTTCGCCACTGTGTGGGTCTGGGCCATGATCCTCGCCTCCCATGTCGCCATGAAACGCGAGATCGACCGCAAGGGCCTCCCGGCGTCGGAGTTCCCCTCACCGTGGTGGCCGGCCGCTTCGGTGCTGACCATCGCGTTCATGGCCCTGGTGATCGTGATCCTTGGCGCCTTCGAGGACACGCGGGTGGCGCTGTATGTGGGCGCCGTGTGGCTGGGCGTCCTGGTGGTTGCGTACCGGCTCTGGGTCCGCGGCCACGGCCGGGTGCGGGCGGAACTCATCGACGAAACGGCCCAGCTGCCGCAGGTCCCCGCCGGGCGGTAGCACCGCCGCCGGCAGACTGCCGGTCGGTAGCACGGCCGACCGGCAGCCTGCCGGTCGGTCTGCCGGGCGGTAGCACGGCCATCCCCCGGCGCACCTGCCGCGAGCGGCCCCGCGGGGTTAAGATCAGGCATGGTTCCAGTCGCCAACCTCCTGGCCTTTGCCCTTGCCGCCTTCGTCCTGATCGCCATCCCGGGGCCCAGCGTGCTGTTCGTGATCGGACGGACCCTTGCCCTGGGCCGCCGGGGCGGCCTGTTGAGCGTTGTGGGGAATGCGGCAGGCGAGCTGGTGCAGATCGCCGCGGTGGCCCTGGGCGTCGGGGTGGTGCTGGCCCAGTCCCTGCTGCTGTTCAGCGTGGTGAAATTCGCCGGTGCTGCCTATCTTGTCTACCTCGGAATCCAGGCAATCCGGCACCGTGGCAGCGGGACGGCGGGGGCGTCTTCCGCCGGTCCGTCCTCGACCGCGCGGGTGCTGCGGGAGGGCTTCATTGTGGGTGCGACCAACCCCAAGTCGATTGTGTTCTTCGTGGCCGTGCTTCCGCAGTTTGTGGACTATTCCGCCGGCGCGATTCCTGTCCAGCTCGGAACCCTGGGCGTGGTCTTCCTGCTGATTGCCCTGGTGTCGGACAGTACCTGGTCCCTCGCGGCGGGAACGGCCCGGCACTGGTTTGCCCGCTCGCCGCGCCGGATCGCCGCACTCAGCACCACCGGCGGCGTGATGATGATCGGGCTGGGCAGCACCCTGGCCCTGGTCGGCAACAAGGACTAGCACCCTGATCCAGGAGCAGCACAACGCGGGGCCTTAGCGCCCTCTAATGCCCTCCGAATGGGCGCTAAGTGACCCCGTGTTGGTCTTGAGCGGCGGGGCCTACCGCGCGGACCAGCCGCCGTCCATCGTGTAGCTGGCGCCGGTGACCATGCCGGCGTCGTCCGAGGCCAGCCACGTCACCAGGGACGCGACTTCCTCGGGCTCCACGAGCCGCTTCACCGCCGATTCGGTCAGCATGATCTTGGCCAGCACCTCGGACTCCGGGATGCCGTGCACCTTGGCCTGGTCGGCGATCTGCGCCTCCACCAGCGGGGTCCGGACGTAGCCGGGGTTGATGCAGTTGGATGTGACGCCGTGCGCCCCGCCTTCGAGGGCCGTTACCTTGCTCAGGCCCTCCAGTCCGTGCTTGGCGGAGACGTAGGCGCTCTTGAACGGTGAGGCCCGGAGCCCGTGCACGGAGGACAGGTTGATGATGCGGCCGAAGTTGTTGGCGTACATGTGGGGCAGCGCGGCCCGGATCAGCAGGAACGGCGCCTCGAGCATGAGGGTGATGATGCGGCGGAAGTCGGCAGGATCGAACTCCTCGATGGGGCTGATGCGCTGGATTCCGGCGTTGTTGACCAGGATGTCGCAGTCCAGGCTGACCGATTCGAGGGACTCCACGTCCAGCAGGTTGACCGCCCAGGACGTGCCACCGACCTCGTCGGCGAGCGCGGCGGCGGCGGACTCGTCCATATCCGCGATCACCACCTTGGCCCCGCGCGCTGCCAGGGCCCGGACGCTGGCTGCGCCGATCCCGCCGGCTCCGCCGGTGACCAGGGCCTTGCGTCCGTTCAGCGTCTGTTCCATAACTCTGCCTTCCATATCAAAAATTCGATGAGGCGGCCGGCTCCAGCGTGGCTGGAGCCGGCCCAAAACTCAAGCAGCCCAGTGATTCAGGCAGCTCAGCGCATGGCCGCTACGGGCAGGCCTTCGCGTTCGGCGTCGGCCCGGTCCACGTCCTCCAGCGCAATGCCCTTGGTTTCCTTCAGGCTCAGCACTGCCACGGTGGTGATGGCGCAGGCGACCACCAGGTAGATCGCGGTCGGCAGCCAGGAGCCGGTGTCCTTGAGCCACTGGGTGGCCAGGAGCGGCGCCAGCGAACCGGCGAAGATCGAGGTGACCTGCGAGCCAAGGGAGACCCCGGCGTAGCGCATCCGGGTCGGGAAGAGCTCCGACATGAGGGCCGGCTGGCCGGCATACATGAAGGCGTGCAGGCAGAGGCCGATCGTGACGGCCAGGACGATGACCACCGGGTTGCGGGTATCGAACATCGGGAAGGCGAAGAACGGCCACGTGGCACCGGCGATGGCACCGACGAGGTAGACCGGCTTCCGGCCCCAGCTGTCCACGAGCCGTCCCACCTGCGGGATGACCAGGAAGTGGATGACATGGGCGATCAGCAGGGCGAGCAGGAGCGAGGAGGTGTCGTACTTGTGCACACTCTTCAGGTAGACGATCGCGAAGCTGACCACGAGGTAGTACATGATGTTTTCCGCGAACCGAAGGCCCATGGCCTGCAGGATGCCCTTGGGGTATTTGCGGATGACTTCGCGGACGCCGTAGCTGACGGACTGCTCTTCTTCCATCTGGGCTTTGGCCTCGAGGAAGATGGGCGACTCCGAGACGTGGGTGCGGATGTAGTAGCCGACGAACACGATCACGGCGGAGAGCCAGAACGCCACGCGCCAACCCCAGCTAAGGAAGTCGGCGGAGCTAAGCACGTTGGACATGATGAACAGGACCAGGGTGGCCAGCAGGTTGCCGACGGGTACGGCGGCCTGCGGCCAGCTGGACCAGAAGCCGCGGGACTTGTTGGGGCTGTGCTCGGCGACCAACAGGACAGCGCCGCCCCATTCGCCGCCGAGGGCGAAGCCCTGGATGAAGCGCAGGAAGACCAGCAGTGCCGGCGCCAGGTAGCCGAGGGTGGCGAAGCCCGGGAGGCAGCCCATCAGGAAGGTGGAGACACCGATGATGATGATGGTGAGCTGCAGGGTGGGCTTGCGGCCGAGCTTGTCGCCGATCTGGCCGAAGACCACGCCGCCCAGCGGGCGGGCCACGAAACCGACGGCGTAGGTCAGGAACGCCTGGATGATGCCGTCCAGTTCGTTGCCGGTGGGGGGAAAGAAGTACTTGCCGAACACCAAGGTGGCGGCGGTGGCATAGAGGAAGAATTCGTACCACTCGACGACGGTTCCCACCATCGATGCTGCGACGATTTTCTTGAGCCCGGAACCCTTGGATGCGGGTGCGGCGGGCGATGTTGCAGAGCGTTCGTTTACGCTCATCTGATTCTCCTTAGTGTCCACGGTGACACGCGCTGTGACGCACAGCACTGAAATGGCTCCATTGAGTATTGCTGCACATTCGCGGCGATTCAATGGCCAAACCGGCACCCAGTATGTGCAGAATTGCAGATATGAACGCCAATCCTGATGACCTGCTGGTCCTGCTCGCCGTCTCCCGTTCGGCGAAATTTACGACGGCGGCCCAGACTCTCGGACTGAACCACACCACCGTCTCGCGGCGGATTGCGGCGCTGGAGAAGGCCCTCGGCGGCCGGGTCCTCTCCCGCGCGTCCGGCGGCTGGGAGCTCACCGAGCTCGGCGCCGAGGCCGTACGGGTGGCCGAGCAGGTGGAGAGTGCCGTGCGCACCCTGGAACAGCCCGGGCACACCCCGGATCCGATCACCGGCGTCGTCCGCATGACTGCCACGGATGGCTTCAGCGCCTATATTGCCGCACCGGCCGTGGCCCGGCTCCGCCGCGACCATCCGGGCCTCAGCGTCGAGATCATCACCGTGACCCGCCGGGCACTGCAGCAGCGTTCCGGCCTGGACATCGAAGTGGTGGTCGGGGAGCCGCAGGTGCACCGTGCGGAGGCCGCCCAGCTGGGCGAGTACATGCTGGGGATGTACGCCTCCCGCGGCTACCTGGCCGAGTACGGCACGCCGGCCACGGTGAAGGAACTGACAGAGCATTCCCTCGTGTATTTTGTCGACTCGATGCTGCAGGTGGACGATCTGGACGCCCCGCGGCGGCTGGTGCCGGCCATGCGGGACGGGCTGAGCTCCACCAACGTCTTTGTCCATGTGGAGGCCACCCGCGCCGGGGCCGGGATCGGGTTCCTGCCCTGCTTCGCCGCCGACCTGCATCCGGACCTCGTCCGGCTCCTGCCGGAGGAATTCGCGGAGCTGCTCCCCTATTGGATGGTGTTGCGGCCCGATTCGATGCGCCGGCCGGCAGTGGCGGCCCTCGTGCAGGCGCTGCGGGAGCAGACCGCGGCGCACCGCGACGCGCTGCTGGGACGGGGAGTGCCGCCGTCGGCTGGCCCATCGATTGACGCATCGATTGCTCCGTAGGCGCCCTTATGAGGCCGCAAAAGGGCCGTTACGGAGCAGTCGATGAGTCAGCCGGGGTCTCAGCCGCTGGCTCTTCCAGGATCAAGCGCTTCGGGTCGCGGCGGACGGTGGCGCCGGCCGCGAAGGCCCGAACCTTCCCGTCGTTCCAGATGTGGGCGGGCACCGCACCGCCGAGCAGGCGGCGCGCGAGGGCGGGATCGTCGTCGAACGGGTGGTCGCTGCCGGCCATGACCATGTTGCCGTAGCGCCGGCCCTTGAGCATGGCCGGATCAGCGATGATCACGGTGTGGGCAAAGGCGTCCGCGATCGTGGCGGCGTCTTCGCGGGCATTCCTGAGGTCCGGGGCGTCGCCGGAGTTCACCACATAGATTCCGCCCGGCGCCAGGACGCGCTTGGCGTGCTCGGCGAATTCCCGGGTGGTGAGCGGCCGCGGGGTCAGCGAGCCGGCGAAGACGTCGCGGATGATCAGATCCCGGGTCTGCGGTGTCAGGCTCTCGGTGACTTCCCGGGCCTCTCCCACGCGAAGGCGCAGCAGCGGGGCCTTGGGCAGGTCAAACCAGCCGCGGACGTAGTCGGCAAGCTTGCCGTCCAACTCCACGACGACCTGGCGGGCGTCCGGGTAGGCGGCGTGGAAATAGCGGGCCAGCGAGCATGCTCCGCCGCCCAGGTGCAGGGCGCGCAGCTTGGGCTTTGAATCGCGGGGCCAGCGCGACTCCACCAGCGCGGCCATCCAGCGCATGTACTCGAAGTCCAGGAACAACGGGTCCGCGAGGTCAATGTGGGAGCTCATGACGCCGTTGATGCGCAGGAGCCAGCCGGTGGAATTGTCCTGGTCCGGGATCAGCTCGCAGTCCCCGGTGTCGATGTAATACACCCCGGCCACGGGACCGGCCGGGCGGGAACCCTTGGGCACTTCCACCACACCAGGCTCGGCGGTCCCGGCGCCCCGCCCCCTGCCCCGCTTGGCCATCAGATATCCCCCGCATTGTGCATGATTCAACCCTAGTTCACCGGCAGGCCGGCCCCCGCGCCCGTTTCCCGGTCCCCGCTGCCCGGTCGGAACGCCCCCGCTCCCCTTTCGGGGCCGCCGGACGAGGAGAATCCGCGGGACCAAAGCCCCTAGCCATTCCCGGGGAGCGGGGCTGTACTGGGCCTGCACGTGGTGCTGGGCCAACGGGTGCGTCCGCCGAGCCGGGAGGGAAAATGTCGGCACCCGCAGGGAAGCAGGGCGGCATCGTGGCCGTCGGCTACGGCGGGTCCGAGGCCGCCCAGCTCGCCCTTCAGTGGGCCGCCGGCTACGCGGCCGCCGCCGGGCTTGACCTGCTGGTGGTCCACGCATGGGTGTGGCCGGTCTTCACCAAGAACCTGGGCCCCGTCAAGGGCGTGGCCGGCAGCGGGCTGCGGCACTCCGCGGAGGCCATCCTGGCCGAGGGCATCGAACTGGCCCGCGCCGCGGTTCTCGAAGCAGGCGGCGCCACGCGCCCCGGACAAGCGGCCGGCGTCGCGGAACCCGACACAATGACCGGCGCAATTCCCGGGCAGGCGCTCCCGTCCGCAGGTCCTGAAGCAGCACGCGGCGACGCAGCGCCCCCTGACTCGGCCCCTGACGCCGCCGGCGTCTCGCCGCCCGGCGTCGAACGCGCCGTTCCCGCTCATGAGCAGGAACGCTGGGGACCCGACGTCGACGGCGTCATGGAAGCCGGACTCCCGGCGCCCGTTCTGCGCGATGCAGCCCGCGGCGCAACGCTGCTGGTGGTCGGCAGCCGGGGCTTTGGCATTGTCCTGGACCAGGTGGCCGGCTCCGTCTGCCTTGATCTGGCGGGCTCTGCGCCCTGCCCCGTGATGGTGGTCCGGCGGCGGCGCAGCCCCGAGCACCCCGTCGTGGTGGGCGTTGATGCCTCGCCCCGCAGCCCGGCCACCGTGGCCGAGGCTGTCCGGCTCGCTGACGTCCTCGGCGCACCGCTGCAGCTGGTCCACGTCGCTACGCAGCGGGGAAGCGCCCGGGAAGAACACGGCCGCCACGGCACGCTCCACGGCCAGGAGTTGCTGGACCACGCCGTCGACGAGGCCCGCGGACTGGGCTCCGCGATCGAGGTTTCGGGGGTCCTGCGCGAGGGCCATAGCGCCGCCCGGGAGCTGCTCGCCGCCGCGGCCGACTCCGACGTCCTGGTGCTGGGGACCCACAGCCCCCTGGCCGGGCCCGGCAACACCGTGTCCGGGGTGCTGCACAAAGCGGGCTTCAACGTGCTGGTGACCCGCTAGCCGCCGCGAACGCACGGATTCGAACTGCACGGGTTGCAGAGAAGGAGGCCGCGGTGCGCGCCTGGCAAGTTGGACTTCCGGGGCCGATGTCCAGCGGCCCCCTCGTGGCCGTCGAGCGCCCGGACCCCGTGCCGGGCCACGGCGAAGTCCTGCTGAAAGTGCGGGTCTGCGGTGTGTGCCGCACGGACCTGCACCTGGCCGAAGGCGACCTCGCGCCGCGGCATCCGGGGATCATCCCGGGCCACGAGGTTGTGGGCGAGGTGATCGGGAACGGCCCGGGGGCGGCCAGGTTCGGCCTCGGCGAACGCGTGGGGGTGGCCTGGCTGGGCGGTACATGCGGCGCCTGCCGGTTTTGTTTGCGCGGACAGGAGAACCTCTGCCTGTCCCCCACGTTCACCGGCTGGGACCGCGACGGCGGGTACGCCGAGCTCATTACGGTGGCCGAGAACTTCGCCTACCGGATTCCGGACGCGTTCAGCGACGAGGAGGCCGCGCCGCTCCTGTGCGCAGGCATCATCGGCTACCGTGCGCTGAGCCGGGCGGAGCTGCCGATCGGCGGCCGGCTGGGCATCTATGGCTTCGGTGCTTCCGCGCATCTGGCCGCCCAGATCGCCCTTTACCGCGGTGCACGGGTGTACGTCATGACCCGGTCCGAGGATGCGCGCAAGCTGGCACTCATCTTGGGCGCGACGTTCGCCGGCGGGGCCGAGGAGCAGCCGCCGGATCCGCTGGACGCCGCGATCCTCTTTGCCCCCGCAGGCGGGCTGGTGCCGGTTGCGCTTCGCGCCCTGGACCGCGGCGGGACGCTCGCCGTCGCGGGCATCCACTTGAGCGACATCCCGCCGCTGCACTACTCCGACGAACTCTTCCAGGAGCGCCAGCTGCGCAGCGTGACGGCCAATACCAAGGCAGACGGCGAGGAGTTCTTTCGGATCGCCGCCGAGATCCCGCTCCGCCCCACCACCGTGGCGTACCCGTTCTCGGCCGCGGACCAGGCCCTGCTGGACCTCGCGGAGGACCGGATCACGGGTGCGGCCGTGCTGCACATGGACCCGGAGTAGGCCGCCAGACGGCCCCGGCCTAGGCCCCACGACGCCCCTCGACCTGCCCCCCGACGTCCACGACCCCGACGTCGAAATCGCCGGAGGGGTGCGGGCTCGCCGGAACGTTCCGGCGATGTGGCAGGTATCCGGCGTATTCGCGGCTGGTCAGTCGCTGGCGGCTCTGATCCCGAACTCGCTTTGGAGCCGCACGCGGGCCCCGCGCTCGGCCAGCGTGGGTATGAATGTCCTGATCCGGCCGGCGCTCAGGGCGTCGAATTCCTCGCCAACGACACCGGCAATGTGTGGCCGCGGTACGTGCGGGAACCGGGCAGCCAGGCGGTCGACAACCTTATCAATGCTGGGCTCGTTCTCCACGGCATCCATTCCTTCAGTGTGGAGCGGCCGGGTTCCAGCGTCAATGAATCCTCAGGCGGCAGGCAGGCGGCAGGATCCGGCGGACAGGAGGGAGGGCCCTAACAGGCCATCCCGTGCCCACCAGCGGAGGGCCTCTTGCCTGCTAGAGGACCGTGGCGAGGGCGAATCCGTCCCAGCCTTTCGAGCCCACGGTCTGCATGACGGTGCCGTCCAGCCGCGGGTCGTCGCCGATCATCTGGAGTGCGCTGATGATCCCGGGGGCGTTCACCGGGTCCATGGACGCGTCCAGCACGGCACCTTCCCACACGACGTTGTCCACCACGATGGTGGTGCCGGGCCGGCCGAGCCGGATGGCCCAGTCCAGGTAGTGGGGGTTGTTTTCCTTGTCGGCGTCGATGAACACGAAATCGAAGGGCGGCCCGGCTTCGCTTTCGAGCTCGTGCAGGGTGTCGAGCGCGGCGCCGACCCGGATGTCCACCTTGTGGCCCAGCCCGGCAGCGTCGACGTTGGCGCGTGCCACGCGGGCGTGCGCGGGGAGGTACTCGCAGGTGACCAGCCGGCCGCCGTCGGGCAGTCCCTGGGCCATCCAGATGGTGCTGAAGCCGGCCAGTGTGCCGATTTCCAGCACGCGGCGGGCGCCGGAGAGCTGGACCAGCAATTTCAGCAGTTTGCCGGCGTTGGGGGCCACTTCGATGGGCGGCATGCCCGCTTCGAGGGCGGTGGTCACGGCGCGCTTGAGCGCAGGGTCCGGGCGGACCACGACGTCGGAGAGGAAGTTCTCGACGGCGACCCAGCCGGGGGTGGACAGATGCTCGATCATGTCCCCCAGTGTTCCAGCCGCCCGGGCCCGGCGGTAGCCTCCGGGCGCGGTTTCCGGCGCGGCGGTAGCCTCCGGGCGCGGTTTCCGGGGACGGCCTCCGCCCCGGGGGTCGGCCTCCGCGGTTTGGGCGCGGACCGGGCCTTACGTGCCCGGCCGGGTTGAAACGTCCGGCACGGACCCGCCGTCCTGTCCGCCAATCGCGCTTTCAAGCCGCTCCACCTTGCCGGTCAGTTCGCCGCTGTAACCGGGCCGGATGTCCGCCTTGAGCACCAGCGAGACGCGGGAACCGTAGGCGCCCACAGCATCCGTGGCCCGTTTGACGACGTCCATGACCTCGTCCCACTCCCCCTCGACCTCGGTGAACATCGAACTCGTCCGGTTCGGCAGACCGGACTCCCGGACAATCCGCACGGCGGCTGCGACGGCGTCGTGGACCGACGCGTCGCCGGGCGCCAGCCCGTTGGCGGGGTCACCGGAGGGTGCTACGGAGAATGCGACCAGCATGTAGTGGTTCCCTTCACTCAGTCCGGACAGCGGGGCCGAAATTCCGGGCTGTCCCGCATCAGTCTTTCACGGGATTCCCGGCGGCGGCGCCCGGATTTGCCTCCGAAACCGTCACATTAATCACTACCCGCCGGTAACCGGTTCGAGCAGGCCGTGCGTTGCTAACCTAGGCAAATGAACCGGGCAGTAGAGGGCAGGCCGCTCCGCGCAGACGCCGCGCGCAACGTGGACAAAATCATCGCCGCGGCCCGGCAGTGCTTCCGCGAACACGGCCCCGACGTGCCGCTGCAAACTATTGCCGTCACCGCGGGAGTGGGCCCGGCCACGCTCTTCCGGAATTTCGCCGACAAAGAAGAACTGGTGCTCGCGGCCCTGAACCGTCAGCTTCGGCTCCAGGTGGATCCGGCCATCGATGAGGCCCTGGCCGATCCCGACGCCGCTGCCGGACTCTTCCGGGTCATCGATGCCACCATGCATGTCGCCAGCGAGGAAGCCAACCTCCTGGGAGCTGTCGCCGGCCGGCGCGGGCTGCTGACCGGCATCACGGGCGGGCTGATTGAGTCCATCGCCGTGCTGCTGGGCCGCGGCCAGGGCCAGGGCACCCTGCGCAGCGATATTTCCATGACGGACATGATCCGCCTGCTGGCCATGCTGATCGGCGTCGTGGACACGATGGAACCCGGCTCCGACGCGTGGCGGCGGCCCGTTGCGCTGGTTGAGGACGCCATCCGGACGGAGCGGCCGGACCGGGCGTTGCCGCCGCAGGCACCACTGCCGGGCACCGCGTTCGACGCCGTTCTCGGCTAGCCGCTTTCGGCCGTCGCTAGTCCTCGGCCGGCTTTTCCTTGGCCTCTTGAAGGTGCTGCTGCAGCTTCCCTTCGGCGTCCCGACGGCGGCGGGACACCTCGCGCATTTCCCTCGTGGACTCGGCCCCGCCGGAATCAAACGGCTCGTGCTGCTTGGCGCGCTGATCCTTGCGCGGCCCCGCATCGTCCTGATCCGCAGCCTCGTCCGGGTCGGCAGCAGCCTCCGGGTCGGCAGCAGCGTCCCCGGCAGCCTCATGGTCGGCGGCGTTTTTGGCCGCAGCGTCCTGCCCGCCGTCGTGTTCGCTCATGGTCGAATGCTCCCACGCGTGCCCGGTGACAAGTAGGGACTAAAGACCATTCCGGCTACACCTGCCAGGGCCCGCCGCGCAGGCAGGGGCAGAGGAAACCGGTCAGTTCCAGCCCAGCAGCCGGAGCCCGGCCGCTGCCGCCGCGCCGGCGATCACCACCACCAGGAATGGTGCCCGGAACCACAAGGCGATGCCCGCAGCGGCCAATGCGCCCAGCCGCGCGTCCAGGACGAGCGACTGGCCCGAGGCGACGGCGTTGACCACCGTCAGGGACGCCAGCAGCCCAATCGTCATGGTTCCGGCGATCCTGGACATCCGCGGGTTCTGGAGCAGGCTGGCCGGTACCAGGTATCCGAGCAGCTTCCAGGCGTAGGCGAGCAGGCAGGAGAGCAGCAGCCACATCCAAAGGTTCATGCGCCACCTCCAGGGCGGTGTCCGGGCTGTTCACCGCGGTGTCCGTGATGGTCGCCGGTCGCATCGTGGTGGTGTGCGTGGTCCTCCGCATAGGGATCGACGTCCGGTTCCAGGCCCTCGTCGCTGCGGCCGTGGCTGAACCAGCCAATTCCGGCGGCGACCACGGCGGCGACCAGGATCGGCACTCCAGGGGGTACGAACGGCACCGCCAGCACAGTGGCCAGTGCACAGACAACCGCGATGGCCACAGGTTCTTTGCCCTTCAGGCGCGGCCAGAGCAGGCCCAGGAAGGCCGCCACGGCGGCGCCGTCGAGTCCCCATTGTTTGGGATCGCCGAGTGCCCCGCCGGCCAGAGCCCCGAGCGCCGTGAACAGGTTCCAAAGGACAAAGACGCCGATGCCGGCGGTCCAGAAGCCGCGCTTTTGCTCGTCCGGGTCGGCCTGCCCGGTGCTCGTGGCGGTGGACTCGTCGATGGTCAGTTGGGCCGCGGCAAACCTGCGCCACCCGCGCGGCTGCAGCAGGGCGTTGATCTGCATGCCGTAGATTCCGTTGCGCATCCCGAGCAGCGTTGCGGCGCTCATCGCGGCGACGCCGGACCCGCCTCCGGCCACCACGCCGATGAACGCGAACTGCGAGCCGCCGCTGAACAGCAGCAGGCTCAGGGCCATGGTCTGCCAGAAGTCGAGGCCCGAGGTGACGGACAGCGCGCCGAAGGAGACGCCGTAGAGACCGGTGGCAATGCTGATCGACAACCCGATCCGCACCGCCGGCGACCGCAGGATTTTCACGGCCGCCGGGTCCGCCTCGTCAGGGTCCAGGCCCACGCGATGAGGGGTGCCTGGAGCGGGAGCCGCAGCGTATGCACGCGCCGCCGGCGCGGCGTGCCTTCCGGCCCGTAGGCCGTGATCAGCGCATCAACGTGGCCGGAGAGGAACGCGGCGAACATTGCAGTGACGCAGCCGGCGGCGGCCCTCCGTGCGGCCGGGACCAGGAGCCCGACGGCGGTGGCCGCTTCCAGCAGGCCGCTCGCGGCCACCCATTCCTCGCGAGACAGGACGGCCAGGGGGCCGTTGGGCTGCGCGCCGGAGTCGTCACGGCACAGGTAGCCAGGGACCACCGGGTGGAAGAATTCGGGCTCGCGGAAGTGCTTGGCGGCGCTGGTGAGCAGCAGCGCACTCATCGCTGCCGCGGACAGCGTCTGGAGGTCCCGGCCGGACCAGCGAAATGGCATGCAACCACTCAACCACAGCGGTCCCGCCGTCCGTAATCCACAAGGGATCCGCAGGGCGTCCACTCGGGAGCCGCACGGCCTCCGCGGACGGGCCGGACCGGACTCTTACCGAAGGGGCTGGCTGTCCGCCATGAGCTGGGACAGGACCTGGGCCGGCCAGTTGGTGGTGATCTCCTGGACCCCAAGCTCCCGGCACTTTTCGACGTCGTCCGCGGCGTCGACGGTCCATACCCGGAACCGGAGACCGGAGCCGAGCCAGCGCTCAACGGTCCCGGTGTGCGCGCGGACGTAGCCGATGCCGGGGCCGGCGATGCCTGCCTCGGCCGCGTCCAGGATCCGTTCGCCTTCGGTCTGGGCGGCCCGCATGACGTTTGCCAGTGCCCCGCCGGTCAGGGCGCCGAGGCCCAGTTCCTCACGGAGTTCCGCCACGTTGACGTCGTCGACGAGCTGGCAGACGGCCTCTGCCGGCACGGACTCGAGCAGATGCCGCACGGCGTCGGGGCTAAAGCTCATGAAGGAAACGTTGATGTTCTCCAGCATGGACGTCGCCGGATCCCAGCCCTCGTTCCTGAGCACCTCAAGGACGCGGTCCTCAAGTCCGAGGTGGAACGGGCTGGGGTGTTTGAGCTCGATCGCCAGGCCGATCCGGCGGCCGGCCGCGCGCAGGATGTCGAGCAATTCCGGCAGCGTCAGGAACTGCTCGGATTTGGCGCCGTGGGTTTCCGGGATCCGGGCTCCCTTCCACGAAGAGAAGTCCAGCAGCCGGAGCTCATCCAGGGTCCGGTCCGCGACCTGCCCGGTGCCGTCAGAGGTGCGGTCCAGCGTGGAATCGTGCAGCAGCACCACATGCTGGTCCCGGGTCAGGTGGACGTCGCACTCCACCCCGTCGGCGCCGTCGGCGATTGCCTGCAGGTACGCGGCCCGGGTGTGCTCGGCGAAGGCCCCGCTGGAGCCCCGGTGGGCATAGACCAGTGGACGGGCGGCGGCGGACTGCTCTGTGGTCATGGTGCCACGTTAGCGGACTGCCGGGCCCCCGGCGGGACTAGGCTGGGCTCATGCAGGTGAACACTGAGCCAACTGCCCCGACCCGCGCCTCGGACCGCCCCGGCGGCATTCCGGATGGCCCCGCCGGGCGGCGGCCCGCCGCGTCCAGCGACGCCGACAAGGCGGCGGCGCTGCGCCGGATGAAGCTCCTGGCGCTCTCGCTCCTGGTTGTCATGGCCGTGATCTTCGTAATCGCGTTCGCCCTGCAGAAGCAGTATCCGGGATTCGAATACGTCCGCGCCGCCGCCGAGGGCGGCATGGTGGGCGCCCTCGCCGACTGGTTCGCCGTCACGGCCCTGTTCAAATACCCCATGGGAATCAAGATTCCGCACACGGCGATCATCCCGCGCCGCAAGGACCAGATCGGGGCCTCGCTGGGCGAATTCGTGGAGACCAACTTCCTCTCCGAACAGGTGGTCAAGGAGAAGCTGGCGTCCGCGGACATTGCGCGCAAGGCCGGGGCGTGGCTGTCCAGCCCCGGCGGGCCGGACCGCGTCGCCAAGGAGGGTGCCGCCGTCATCCGCGGCGCGTTCAAGGTCCTCAACGACGACGACGTCCAGGCCGTGATCGAGTCCATGGTCCGCAAGCACCTGCTCACTCCGCCGTGGGGGCCGCCGGTGGGCCGGCTCGCGGAACGGATCTTCGCCGACGGCCATCACCACGCGCTGGTGGATTTGCTGGTAGACCGCACCGTGGACTGGGTGCGGGACAACCAGGAGACGGTCAACAGGCTGGTCACCGACCGTTCCCCGACGTGGGTGCCCTCGTTCGTGGACGGGCTGGTGGGCGACAAGGTGTACGTGGAGATCCTGAAGTTCACCCGCGCCGTGCAGTCAGATCCGCACCACCAGGTCCGCCAGTCGATCGACAAGTACCTCAAGGAACTCGCGCAGGACCTGCAGCATGACCCGGTGATGATCGCCCGTGCCGAGGGCGTCAAGGCGCAGGTCCTTGGTGATCCCGAGGTCCGCGAGCTCGCCTCCCGCACCTGGGAGACCATCAAGTCGGCCCTGCTCAGCGCCGTCGATGATCCGCACAGCGAACTGACCGTCAAATTCAAGGCCGCTGTGCATGACTTCGGCACCCGGCTGGTGGTCGATCCCGAGCTCGCCGGCAAGGTGAACGCCTGGATCGGCGACGCAGCGGGCTACCTGGTGAAGACCTACCGCTCGGACATCGCCGGGGTCATCACGGACACTGTGGCGCGCTGGGATGCCGAGGAAACGTCCCAGAAGATCGAACTGCAGGTCGGCAAGGACCTGCAGTTCATCCGGATCAACGGCACGGTGGTGGGCGCCCTCGCCGGGTTGGCCATCTTCACGGTGGCGACCCTGCTGTTCGGCTAGCCGCCTTCCGGTTCGCGGCTCAGGTCAGGCCGCCGCGACCTTCGCCTTGGTCCGGCCCTGCATGGCGAAGATCGTGAAGGCCAGCGCCCCGAGCGCTGTGACCACGAGCAGCAGCAGCCCGATCGCGTAGCTGTGCGCTGCGGCGTCGTAAGTGGCTCCCATGATCAGCGGCGGGAAGTAGCCGCCCAGGCCTCCGGCCGCGCTGACCACCCCGCTAATGCTGCCCACTTTGCCCTGCGGCGCAAGCACGCCCACCCAGGCGAACACTCCGCCCGCGCCCAGACCCAGCGCGGCAGCCATGGCGACGAACGTCAGGCCGGCGGGGACGTCGCCGTCGGGCTGCAGGTTCACCACCCAGGCGAGCACCGCGACGCCGGCGAGCGCGACGATCACCACGGGTTTGGGGCCGACCTTGTCCGCCAGCACCCCGCCCAGGGGCCGCGCCAGCACGGCGGCCAGCGCAAATCCTGCGGTGCGGGCGCCGGCCGCGCTGGGATCAAAGCTGTAGACATCCCGCAGGTAGGTGGGCAGATACGTGGCGAAGGAGACGAAGCCGCCGAAGAGGACGGCGTAGAGGAAGCACAACTTCCACGTGACCGGCGTCTTCGCGGCGTCGACCAGTTTGGGCATCACGGGCGCGTTGCTTCGGGTCCAGCCCGGTGCCTCCTTCATTCGGAACCAGACGAGGGCGGCCATGACCGCCAGGACCGCGGCAATCAGCACGTGCGTGGGAAAGTAGCCGATGCTCGCGACCAGCCTGGGGTTCAGGAAGGCCGCCAGGGCCGTTCCGCCCATGCCCGCGCCGAAGACGCCGGTGGCAAAGCCCCTCCGGGCGGGCTCGTACCAGGCACTGACGAAGGGGATCCCGACGGCGAAGACGGTTCCGGCGACCCCCAGCAGCACCCCGGCGCCCAGCACGAGCGCGAAGGAGTTGATGGTGCCGCCCACTGCCACGAGCATGATCGGGAGGATGGAGGCAAGCAGGACAAACGTGAACATGACGCGGCCGCCGTACTTGTCCGTCAGGGTGCCGACGACGATCCGCCCCAGCGAGCCCACGAACACGGGCATGGCCACGAGCACCCCGGTGGTGGCCGGGTTGAGGTGCAGGTTCAGGGTGTAGTACGAGCCCAGCGTGGCGATGGAGTTCCAGGCCCAGAAGCCCGCCACCGACGCCGAGGTGGCGAGCACCAGGTTGAGCGTCCTCCCGGCGGGGGCAGCGACGGACGGGGACACTGCTCCGGCCACGATGGTCTCCTTTTCAGTTCAGTGATGCGGGTTTCCACGCACTTCAAATGGCACCCGTTCTACCGGTTCCTGGTGTCCCGGTCCCGGGTCCCGACCGCGGACCAGCCGCGCCGCGTGGCGACCGTGGAGCTCCGGGCGCCTGCGGAGCCGGCTGCCCCTTTGGCTCCGGCCCCGCCGGTGTCCCGGTCCCGCGATCGGTAGACGATGTAGGGACGGAAGAGGTAGTGGAATGGTGCCGTGAAGGCGTGGACCAGGCGGGTGAACGGCCAGATCACGAACAGCGCCATGCCTACGAGGGTGTGCAGGTGGAAGGAGAACGGCGCCGCGGCCATGGCCGCGATGTCGGGCTGGAAGATGAACAGCGACCGGAACCACGGGGCTACGGTCTCGCGGTAATTGTGCCCGTGTTCGCCCTCAAAGACGCTGGCGAGCGTGGTCCACAGGCCGAAGACGATCGCCGCCGTCAGCACCACGTACATGGTCTTGTCATTCCCGGTGGTGGCCATGAAGACGGGCCCGGTGGTGCGGCGGCGGTAGATCAGCAGGATGATCCCGCCCAGGGTCCCCACCCCGGCCACACCGCCCACCAGCAGGGCGTTGAAGTGGTAGAACTCCTGGCTCATCCCCGCCGCCTGGGTCCACACCATCGGAATGACAAGACCGAAGAAGTGGCCGGCGATCACGGCGAGCAGGCCGAAATGGAACAGCGGGGACGCGATCCGCAGCAGCCTGGACTCGTAGAGCTGGGAGGACCTTGTGGTCCAGCCGAACTGGTCGTATTTGTAACGCCAGACCAGCCCGCCGACTAGGA
The DNA here is from genome assembly GCF_052115605.1 of Arthrobacter sp. 2MCAF15. Classification (NCBI taxonomy): domain Bacteria; kingdom Bacillati; phylum Actinomycetota; class Actinomycetes; order Micrococcales; family Micrococcaceae; genus Arthrobacter; species Arthrobacter sp. 2MCAF15. The sequence goes on from NZ_JBFRGZ010000003.1 coordinate 280,141, forward strand.
CCACCACCATGACGTACGGCAGCACGCCCCAAAGCAGGATGTCCAGTGCGGAGAGTTCGACGGCGGATCCGGGCTCCGCTTCGGATGGCAGCATGGTCAGGCCCCCTTCACGGGCAGCAGGCGCGGATCGTAGGGGTCCAGGCCGACGGCCTCGGTGGGCGGGCCGTAGCCCGCCATCCGCATGACGGCTTGCTCGTCCGCCGGGGATTTCCCGGGCAGCGTGGCACAGATGGCCTGCAGGATCCGGGCGTGCGGAAGCTCGTCCCGCAGCAGCCCGAAGCGGAGCATCTCAAGGCTCGCCCGGAAGCGCGTCAGCAGCTCGCGGCCGGCGGCGAGATCCACCAGGGCCGCGTACTCGAGGACCATCGGGAGGTAGTCGGGCAGTTCGCCGTGCGTGTCCACCAGGATGTCGCTTTGCCGGTAGGTCTTCTTGAAGTTGCCCAGGACCTCGCCGCGGCGCCGGGTGTCCCCGTCCGTCCAGTAGGACAGGTGCAGGGCGTGCCGCTTGCCGAGGTCGAACTCGCGCACATAGTGGGCCTGGAGCTGCATCGGCGGCGTGGACTCCAGCTGATCCAGGACCTCCGCGAAGTCCGCCGCGGCCCCCGGAAACTCGGCCAGCGCGGCCCGCATCAGCGGGACCCGGCCGATCAGTTCCTCATCCGGGTAGGACAGGCACCACGCTGCGGCGAGGTAGAGGACCTGCTGGCGGCGGGTCACGGCTGCTCCCCCTCCGGAGGGACCGCCGCGGAGCCAGCGGGCTTGGTTGGAGGAGGGAAGAGCCCGGAGGGCGCACCGGTGCCGTCCCAGTTCAGCAGGTTCACCCTGCCGCGCAGGGTGGACTCGCCGGGCGCGGAGCCGGAGGTCTGCCGGTCGCGGAGGGCGTTGAAGGTCTCCACCGCCACCGGGACGGGCCGGCCGCTGGCCTCGCCGAACGGGGCGGAATCCTGCATGCCCGGTCCGCCCTCGAAATCGAGGGAACAGCCCATCTCTTCGAGGTCGTGGGCCTGCTCCACGTGGGCCTTCGGGATGACGTAGCGCTCCTCGTACTTCGCGATTGCCATCAGCCGGTACATCTCGTACATGCTTTGGCTGTCCATCCCCACGGCCTCGGGGATGGAGTCGTCCGGGTCGTTGCCCAGGCTGATGCCGCGCATGAAGGAGCGCATGGCCGCGAGCTTCTTCAGCACAGCGGTGACCCGGTCCGCGTCGCCGGCGGTGAAGAGTTCGGCGAGGTATTCCACCGGGATGCGCAGCGCGTCGATGGCGCCGAAGAGGTTGCCGGCGTCCTCGCCGTCGTGCCCCTGGTCGCGCAGCAGGTCCACCACGGGCGAGAGCGGCGGCACGTACCAGACCATCGGCATGGTCCGGTATTCCGGGTGCAGCGGCAGCGCCACCTTGTAGACCTTGGCCAGGGCGTAGACCGGCGAGCGCCGGGCGGCGTCGATCCAGTCCTCCGGGATGCCCTGGGCGCGGGCCTCGGCCTGGACGGCGGGGTCGTCCGGGTCCAGGAGCACGTCCATCTGGGCGTCGTAGAGTTCCTGCGGGTCCGTGACGGCGGCCGCGCCGGTGACCGCGTCGGCGTCGTACAGGAACAATCCCAGGTACCGCAGCCGGCCAACGCAGGTCTCGGAGCAGACCGTGGGCAGCCCCACTTCCACCCGCGGGTAGCAGAAGGTGCATTTTTCGGCTTTGCCGGTCTTGTGGTTGAAGTAGATCTTCTTGTAGGGGCAGCCCGTGACGCACTGCCGCCAGCCGCGGCATTTGTCCTGGTCCACCAGGACAATCCCGTCCTCGACCCGCTTGTAGATCGCTCCCGATGGGCAGGAGGCCATGCAGGAGGGGTTCAGGCAGTGTTCGCAGATCCGCGGCAGGTAGAACATGAAGGTCTGCTCGTAGGCGAACTTGATCTTGTCTTCGGATTCGCGGCGGACTTTTTCCACGATCGGGTCCAGGTGACCGTTCTCGGCGGAACCGCCCAGGTCATCGTCCCAGTTCGCCGACCAGGTGATCTTGGTGTCCTCACCGGTGATCAGGGACTTCGGCCGGGCCACCGGGAAATCATCGCCCAGCGGAGCGTCCACAAGGGTCTTGTAGTCGTAGGTCCACGGCTCGTAGTAGTCCTTGAGCTCGGGCTGGACCGGGCTGGCGAAGATTCCGAGCAGCTTCTTCACCCGGCCGCCGGCCTTGAGGACCAGCTTGCCGTGTTTGTTCAGCACCCAGCCCCCGCGCCACTTGTCCTGGTCCTCGTAGCGGCGCGGATACCCCTGGCCGGGGCGGGTTTCGACGTTGTTGAACCAGACGTATTCGGTGCCCGCACGGTTGGTCCAGGCCTGCTTGCAGGTCACGGAACAGGTGTGGCAGCCAATGCATTTGTCCAGGTTCATGACCATGCCCATTTGAGCCATGACACGCATCAGTACTGCACCTCCTGGGAACGACGACGGACGGTGGCCACCATGTCGCGTTGGTTTCCGGTGGGGCCGAGGTAGTTGAACGCGTAGGCCAGCTGGGCGTAGCCGCCGATCAGGTGCGAGGGTTTGACCAGCAGCCGGGTCACGGAGTTGTGGATCCCGCCGCGCCGCCCGGTGGCCTCGGACTTCGGCACGTCGATGGTGCGTTCCTGCGCGTGGTGTACGTAGACCACGCCCGCGGGCATCCGGTGGCTGACGATCGCCCGGGCCACCAGGACGCCGTTGATGTTCAGGCACTCCACCCAGTCGTTGTCCTTGACCTCGATGGCCGCCGCGTCGGCGGGGCTCATCCAGACGGTGGGCCCGCCGCGGGAGAGCGAAAGCATGAGCAGGTTGTCCTGGTATTCGGAATGGATGGACCACTTGGAGTGCGGGGTCAGGTAGCGGACCACCACCTCCATTGACCCGTCCTGGCCGAGCCTGGGCTCGCCGAAGAGCCGGTGCATGTCCAGCGGCGGCCGGTAGAGCGGCAGGGCCTCGCCGATGTCCCGGATCCAGTCGTGGTCGAGGAAGAAGTGCATCCGCCCGGTCAGCGTGTGGAAGGGCTTGAGCCGCTCGATGTTGATGGTGAACGGTGCGTAGCGGCGGCCGCCGGTCTCGGAGCCGGACCATTCCGGCGAGGTGATCACCGGGACCGGGGCGGCCTGGGTCTGGGCGAAGGTAATGAATTTTTCCTCGGAGCCCTCGGCCAGGTCCGCGAGCTTCCTCCCGGTGCGGATCTCCAGGTCTTTGAAGCCCTGCACGGACAGCGCCCCGTTCGTCGTGCCGGAGAAAGCCAGGATGGCCTCCGCCATCTTCGCGTCGGTGTCGATCGCGGGGCGGCCGTCCGCGGCGCCGCCGAGCATCACCCCGTTCGAGCGGCTGAGCCTCTCCAGCGGTCCGGCAAGTTTGTAGGTGACGTTCTTGACCGTGAAGCCCAGTTTGTCGGCCAGCGGCCCGACGGCGGCCAGCTTGTCCGCGATGGCGGTGTAGTCCCGTTCCACCACGGAAAAAATGGGCATGTTCTGCCCCGGGACCGCCGGGATGGACATGTCCCGCCAGTCCCGCACGATCCCGCCCGGCTGGGCGAGCTGGCCGGGGGTGTCGTGCTGCAGCGGCACGCTCACCAGGTCCCGGCGGACGCCCAGGTGCGTTTTGGCCTGCCGGGAGAACTCCTGGGCGAGCAGGTGGAAGGCGTCGAAGTCCGTTTTGGTCTCCCACGGCGGGTCGATTGCGGGACTGAAGGCGTGCACGAACGGGTGCATGTCGGTGGAGGACAGATCGTGCTTCTCGTACCAAGTGGCGGCCGGGAACACGACGTCGGACAGCAGTGTGGTGGAGGTCATCCGGAAGTCCGCGGAGACCAGGAGGTCCAGTTTCCCTTCCGGCGCCTGCTGGTGCCATTTCACGTCCTTGGGCTTGAGCCCCTCGGCATGGTCCGGGCCCAGGACGTTGTTGTGAGTGCCCAGCAGGTTCCGCAGGAAGTACTCGTTGCCCTTGGCCGAGGAGCCGAACAGGTTGGAGCGCCACAGCACGAGGGTCCGCGGCCAGTTTTCCGGGGCGTCCACGTCCTCGATCGCCGGATTCAGGGTGCGGTTCTTCAGGGCGTCGGCGATGTAGGCGGGAGTGTCCTTGGCGGTGCCGGCGGCGACGGCGGCTTCCGCCTCGTCCGCGAGGTCCAGCGGGTTCCGGTCGAACTGCGGGTAGAACGGCATCCAGCCCAGCCGTGCGGACTGGGCCAGCGCGTCGGCGGTGTGCATGCCGTCCAGGCTTCCGGTGGAGAGCGGGGACTTCAGTGCGTCGGCGGAGTAGCCGTCCTGCCGCCATTGGTCCGTGTGCATGTACCAGTAGCCGGTGCCGATCATGGTCCGCGGCGGCCGGGACCAGTCCAGCGCATTGGCCAGCGAGACCCAGCCGGTGGCCGGGCGCGTCTTTTCCTGGCCGACGTAGTGCGCCCAGCCGCCGCCGTTGCGGCCCATGCAGCCGGTCAGCATCACGAGGGCAAGCACGGCCCGGTAGGTGGTATCGCCGTGGAACCACTGGCAAATCCCGGCACCCATGATGATCATGGACCGGCCCTTGGACTGTTCGGCGTTGCGGGCGAATTCCCGGGCCACCCGGATGCAGGCCTGCGCCGGGACGGAGGTGATTTCCTCCTGCCAGGCCGGGGTGTAGGGCGTCGAGGCGTCCTCGTAGCCAGCGGCCCACTCCCCCGGCAGCCCATCGCGGCCGACGCCGTACTGGGCCAGCATGAGGTCGAACACGGTGGTGACCAGTTGGCCCTCCACCTCGAGGACCGGCACGCCGCGCCTCAGCACGCTGCCGGCCCCGCCGGCGTCCTCGAAGCACGGCAGCAGGATCTCCGCGCTGTCCCCGGAGACCTCGCGGAGGGACAGTGCGGGCTCGATTCCCTCAAGGTCCAGATTCCATTTGCCCTCGCCGCTGCCGGAGTAGCGGAACCCCATGGACCCGTTGGGCACGGCCGGCAGGCCGGTCTTCTTGTCGAACAGGACGGTGCGGAAGGCCGCGTCCTCGGCCCCGGACTCCAGCGGGAGGTCCTTCGCGGTGAGGAACTTCGACGGGGTGAGGGAGCCGTCGCCGCGCCGTTCGAGCCGGACCAGGAACGGCAGGTCCGTGTACTGGCGGACGTAGTCGGAAAAGAACGGCACGTCACGGTCGACGAAGAATTCCTTGAGCATCACGTGCCCCATGGCCATCGCCAGTGCGGCGTCAGTTCCGGCCTGGGCGGGCAGCCATTCGTCGGCGAACTTCGTGTTGTCCGCATAGTCCGGGCTGACCGTGACCACCTTGGTGCCGCGGTACCGCACCTCGGCCATCCAGTGCGCGTCCGGGGTGCGGGTCACCGGGACGTTGGAGCCCCACATCATCAGGTACCCGGCATCCCACCAGTCACCCGATTCCGGGACGTCGGTCTGGTCCCCGAACACCTGCGGGCTGGCCACGGGCAGGTCCGCGTACCAGTCGTAGAAGGACGTCATCACCCCGCCGATCAGCTGGATGAATCGGGTCCCTACGGCGTGCGAGACCATGGACATGGCCGGGATGGGCGAGAAGCCGGCGCAGCGGTCCGGACCGTAGGCCTTGATGGTGTGCACGTGCGCTGCGGCGGCGATTTCGATCGCCTCCTGCCAGGAGACGCGCACCAGGCCGCCCTTGCCGCGCGCCTGTTGGTAGCGGCGGCGCCGTTCCGGGTCCCCCACGACGTCGGCAAAGGCCAGCACCGGGTCACCCAGCCGGGCCTTTGCCTCGCGGTACATCTCGATCAGGACGCCGCGCGCATAGGGAAAGCGCACCCGGGTGGGCGAATAGGTGTACCAGGAGAAGGCCGCCCCGCGCGGGCAGCCCCGCGGCTCGTACTCCGGGCTGTCCGGACCCACCGACGGGTAATCGGTCTGCTGGGATTCCCAGGTGATGATGCCGTCCTTGACGTACACCTTCCAGGAGCAGGAGCCGGTGCAGTTCACCCCGTGCGTTGACCGGACCACCTTGTCGTGGCTCCAGCGGTCCCGGTAGAAGATGTCGCCCTTGCGGCCGCCTTCCCGGAACACCGCCCTGCCGTCGCCGGTCTGGTCCCATTTCGTGAAAAATCGGCCCAGCTTCAACATTGCATCCGAGGCGGGTCCGTCCAACCCCGCGGCGCCTCCGGCAGTCATGCCTTCAAGCTATGAGGCACTTTCCCGGCTAGATAGGGCCTTATGACACTGGGGGGACCCCGCCCGGTACCGGATACGGTCCCCGGGCGCCGTGTTTAGGATTCAGTATTCGGGCGTCTGCATATTCAGTCCTGAATCTTCAGTGCTGCATGTTCAGTGCTGCACGTTCAGTGCTCAGGCGAAGCTCTCCAGCTCCACGCCGGCAGCCGCCAGCCCGGCCCGCACGGCGGCGGCCACGCCGACGGAGCCGGGTGTGTCCGCGTGCAGGCACAGCGAATCTGCCCGCACCGGGATCACGGAGCCGTCCACAGCCACGACCTCACCCCTGGTCGCGAGCCGGACCGCCCGCTCGGTGACCTCGCCGGCGTCGAGCAGCACGGCACCCTCCTCAGCTCGCGGCACCAGGGTCCCGTCCGGGAGATAGGCGCGGTCGGCGAAGGCCTCGGCGAAGACGGGGTGCCCGGCCTCCCGTGCGATGTCCAGCAACGCTGAGCCGGGGAAACCCAGGACGGGCAGTCCGGGATCGTAGGCCTGGATGGCGGCGATCACGGCGGAGGCCTGCTCGGGGTCGCGCACGGTGCGGTCGTAGAGCGCCCCGTGCAGCTTGACGTAGTCCACCGAGGCGCCGACGGCATGGGCGACGCCGTCGAGCGCGCCGAGCTGGTACAGCACCGCGCCGAACAGATCATCAAAGGTCATCTCCAGCGAGCGCAGGCCGAAGCCGGCCAGGTCCGGGTAGCCAAGGTGGGCGCCGACCTTGACGTCAAGCTCGTAGGCGGCCCGGCAGGTGTCCAGCATGGTCACGGGGTCGCCGGCATGCATCCCGCAGGCCACGCTGGCGCTCGTGACGAGTGGGAACATCGCCGCATCCTCGCCCTTGGTCCAGGTCCCGAAGGACTCCCCCAGGTCCGCGTTCAGATCCAAAACGTGCCGCCGTCCTTCGTTGTAGCCTTCGGGGCGCCGCTGCCTGGCGGCGTCACCACCGGCGGGCCCGGGGCCGGGTCCGGTTCAGTGTCGTAGAGCGCCAGCGGCCCGGTGGTCTTCGCGAGGGCACGCAACTCTCCGGGAATGGTGTCCGGCATGGGGCCGAACGCTTCTCTGGCATTCGCGACGACGGCGTGGCCCATGACCCGGTTGCCGACGCCGCCAACGACGGCGCCGATGCCGAATGGCAGCGCGCGGCCCAGCCAGGCTGTGCCCTGGGTCTTGAGCAGGGAGCGCAGGAACATCGTCTGGATCTTGGCGCGCACCGCGCCGAAGCCGGCGAAGGGGACGCTGCGGGTGAACGCCGCGGTCCAGGCCTGGGACGGCCCCCTGCCGCGGCCGACTACCTGCCCGCTCAACGAGCTCAGAAGCTCGGTTCCTTCCTCGCCCAGCATGATCGCCATGACCAGCGTGCTGGCCCGGTCCGGATCAACCATCCTCACGCCATGCAGTTCCGCCAGCGCCGTGGAGAACAGGGCGGTAGCTTCGAGGAACCCGACGGCCGCCGCGGCAGACAGGCCGAGCGCGGCGGCAGTTCCGACGCCCGGGATCACCGCCGCTCCGCCCACCAGGGCCCCGCCGCCGGTGACGGCCAACAGGTAGTCGCGCTCCAGGATGGCCGCGAGCTGCGCCGCCGTGGCCTGCGGGTGCCTGCGCTGGAGCCTGCGGATATTGGCGAGCACCAGCGGCCGCTGGACTTCAACGGCGCGCAGGAGCACCTTGTGGAGTCCTGGCCGGGGCCGGCCTGCGGCGTCGAACATCGCGCTGTGGGCTGTCTGCTGGGCAACCTTGATTGCCGGGTTGCTGCGCTTGGCCATGATCGCCTCTCGTCGGAACCGGAAAGTAAGTTCACTTAACACTAGGGCACGGCCCGGGCATGCCGGGTTCCCGCAGGCCTGGTAGGTCCCAAGCAACGCGGGGGCACGTAGCGACCATGTCCGTGGGGATCATGGGCACTGGGTGACCCCGCGTTACTTTGGGGGGCGCCTCAGACTGCGGCGCGCACCACCGGGATAGACGCCGTCGGAAGGCCGCTGGGGAAGATGGTGGGCTCGGGTGCCGTTACGGGCGCCAGCGCGACCCGGACCGGGCCGGCGTCGACGGTCAGCAGTTCCCCGCGCACGTCGACCTCCAGCGGTGCACCTTCGCGGACGGTCAGTGTGATCGATCCCTGCTCCAGCCCAATGTGCAGGAGCCGGCCCTGGATCTTCAGGTGGAACTCGAGTCCGTCCCATTCGGCGGGCAGGCGCGGATCGAAGTACGGTACCGCGCCCTGGTCCCGGAGCCCGGCAAAGCCGCTGACCAGCGAACTCCACACCCCGCCGGTGGAGGCGATGTGGACGCCGTCGATCGTGTTGCCGTGGGTGTCGTCGAGGTCGATGAACAGGGCGTGGGTGAAGTGGTCCAGCGCGGCCTTGCCATAGCCGACCTCGGCGGCCATGATGCCCTGGACGCAGGCGGACAGGGTGGAGTCGCCGGTGGTGATGGGATCGTAGAAATCAAAGGCGCGGCGCTTTTCCTCGGCCGTGAAGTCCTGCCACTGCAGGAACATGGCCAGCACGGTGTCGGCCTGCTTCAGGACCTGGTGCCGGTAGATCACCAGCGGGTGGAAGTGCAGCAGGAGCGGGTACTCCGACCGGGGCGTGGCCCAGTCCCACGGTTCAAGGGTCATGAAGTCGTTGTCCTGGGAGTGGACCTGGAGGTCCTCGTCATAGGGCATGTGCATGCGGGTGGCGGCCTGTTCCCAGAGCTCGCGCTCGGCGTCGCCGATCTCGGAGTGGTCCAGCGCGGCGGCGGCGCGGAGGTTGAAGCGGGCCATGACGTTGGTATAGAGGTTGTCGTTGACCACCGCGGTGTATTCGTCCGGGCCCGTGACGCCGTGGATGTGGAAGAGCCCGTCCTTGCCGAAGAAACCCAGGGACACCCACATGCGCGCGGTTTCGATCAGCAGTTCGGAGCCCAGGGTTTCGTGGAATTCGCTGTCCCCGCTGGCCCAGATGTACCGGTTGGTCGCGAAGGCGATCGCGGCGGCGATGTGGAACTGCGCGGTGCCGGCCGCGTAGTAGGCGCTGGCCTCGAGCCCGTTGATGGTGCGCCAGGGGAAGAGGGCGCCGTCCACGCTGAGCTCCTTGGCGCGGATCTTCGCCTCGGGCAGGAGGTTGTGGCGGAATTCGAGGACCTGGCGGGCGTTGCCCGGGTTCGTGTAGGTCAGGTAGGGCAGCAGGTACACTTCCTGGTCCCAGAAGTAGTGTCCCTCATAGCCGGAGCCGGACACGCCCTTGGCCGGGATGCCGGCCACATCGGCGCGGGCCGTGGCCTGGGCGAGCTGGAAGAGGTTCCAGCGGACGCCCTGCTGGAGTTCGGGCTGGCCCGCCACCACGATGTCGCTGGTGCTCCAGTAGGCGCGGTAGTGGTCCTCGCTCTGGGTGAAGATTTCGCTGACCGGTTTGAGGCCGGCTTCGGCGCTGTCCGCGAGGTCCTCGACGGCCTGGCCCACGGCGTAGCTGACGCTCTTCTCCAGCACGAACGGTGCGTCCGCGCTGACGGCGAGGACGTAGCGGACGCTGCTGTCGTCCTGGTCCACCTGGGTGTCGAACGGCTGCACACCGGCCGAGGTCCAGTGGTCCACGGCCATCCCGAGCCGCTGCTTGGATTCCGAGGCTTCCCAGGACAGGCGCAGGGAGCCGTCCCCGCCGTCGAGCCGCAAGGGCAGCAGCACCCGCCCGGCGTGCCGTCCGGCGCGGCGCGGATCGTGGGCGGAGTGGTCCTCCACCGGCTGGTCCTGGCGGTTGATGACCGAGGACGTGACATCCGCGGAGATATCCCGGTCCGCTGCCACTTCGAGGCTGATGCCCAGCGCGCCGCGGGATTCATAGCCCACCGCACGGCGTTCGGTGGTGGTGACGGTGGCGCCGGAGCGGCACTGCCAGGTGATCCGGCACTCGTAGATTCCGGTGGCGAAGTCCACGCTGCGGCGGTAGTCCAGCACGGTGGACTCCTCCAGGCTCAGCGGCTCACCGTCGATGATGACGGTGAAGTTGTTGGCGTCCGGGACGTAGAGGATCCGCTGCCCGGTCCGGGCGAAGCCGTAGGCGTTTTCCGCGTGCTTGATGTCCCAGGTTTCGTGGAAGCCGTTGATGAAGCTGCCGGGAAGTTCGGCGTCGGCGGCACCCCAGTGCGCACCGCGGATGCCCAGGTGCCCGTTGCCGAGGCTGAACAGGGTCTCCAGGGTGCCGGCGTTGCCGGGCAGATGGACGGTTTCGACCAGCTGCCAGGGATCGTTGGGGAACCGGGCGCGGTCCGAGGTGATGAGAGCCATGGTTTGGGGGGGTTCCTTCGGCGGGTGTGGGCAGTGCAGGTGGGCGGCGGGTGCGCCGGGCTAGAGCAGTTCGGCGAGGTCGTTGACCACTACCGTGGCACCGGCGTCGAGCAGGGTCTGGCGGCCGGCGCCGCGGTCGACGCCGATCACCGAGCGGAAGTCTCCCGCGCTGCCTGCCTGGACGCCGGAGACGGCGTCCTCCACCACGACGCAGTCCTGGCTCGGCAGGTCCAGGAGCCGGGCGGCATATTCGTAGGTGGCAGGGCTGGGCTTGCCGGGCAGCCCCTGGGCGACCGCGACAACGCCGTCAACGACGACGGGGAAGTAATCGGACAGCCCGGCAGCCTTGAGCACGGCCGGGGCATTGCGGGAGGAGGAGACGACGGCGAGCTTGAGTCCGCGGGCCAGCGCGGCGTCGACCAGCCGGACGGAGCCCTCGTAGGGCTGGACTCCGCCGGCCTCCACGATGTCGTTGAAGACCTTGTTCTTGCGGTTGCCCAGTCCGTGGACGGTCTCATGCGCCGGCTCGTCATCTGCCGGGCCCTCGGGCAGCACGATTCCGCGGGAGGCCAGGAAGTCCCGGACGCCGTCGAACCGCGGCTTGCCGTCGATGTGGTCGAAGTAGTCGCTCTCGCTGTACGGCGCCGCCCCGGGGACCGAGGCCAGGTAGCCGTCGAAGAGCTGCTTCCAGGCCTGCTCGTGCACCACCGCGGTGGGCGTCAGTACGCCGTCGAGGTCAAAAAGGATGGCGGACGCGCCGGAGAGCGCACCGGCGAGGCCGGAGGTGTCGGGTGCTGCAGTCATGAGTCAAGGTCCTTTCAGACGACGGGCAGGCAAGAGGGTTTTGTTCAAAGCTGTGGTTTGGGGCTGTAGGTCAAGGCATCATTTTCCGGCGCGACGGCGGCCGTGGTGATCGCTGCTCGGTTTGGGCCGTTCCGCGGCGGGCGCCGCCCGAATCAGCCGCCCGAATCAACGGCGGCCGGTGCTCGAGCGCTCCACCAGTTTGGTATCCAGCACATGGTTCGACGGCGGGCTGGCAAGCGGTGGATTGGGAAGTCCGGAGCGATGAAGTCTGTCAATCAGCAGGTTGGCCGCGAAAGCGCCCTGGTCGGCCACCGGCTGGGCAATTGTGGTCAGGCCCAGGAACCAACTCATTTGATGATCGTCTATTCCTATGATGGACACGTTTTCCGGCGCTGACAAACCGAGCTCCCTCAGGGCCATAAGCGCGCCGAAGGCCGTTTCGTCGCACCCGGCGAAGATCGCGGACGGCATTCCACGGTTTTCCACGAGCTCCACCATGGCCAGCCTGCCGCCTTCGATGCTGGAGCCGGCGTCGAGCACGAGGTCCGGATCAGCTGCGAGCCCGCGGCCGGCCAGGGCCAGTTCGAAGCCGCGCCGCCGCTCGCCGGCGGTCACCAGGGAGGGCGCCCCGGTCTCGCTGCCGGCGAGGATGGCAATGTCTCTGTGGCCCAAATCCAACAGGTGGTTGGTGGCGGTGCGGGCGGCTTCCGCGTTGTCGATGCCCACGTTGTCCCACGGCACGCCGTGCATCCCGACGCTGGCCACGGCGAGCCCCGACGCGGCGAGCGCGGCCATGTCGGCCTCACCGAGGGCGATGTTGAGCAGCAGTACGCCGTCCACGCGCTGCGCCAATGCCGCGAGGTCGCCGAAAAGCTTCTGCCGCACGCTGGCCCGGTTCCGGAGGCTGATCAGGACGGTGTCATAGCCGCTGTCAGCGAAGACTTCCTCGGCAGCTTCCACAGCCCGGGCGAAGAACCATGCCGTGGCAGACGGCGCGATGATGGCCACGGAGCCGGTGTTGCCGCCGGCCAACCGGGAGGCTGCCGACGAGGCCTTGTAGCCAAGCTGGGCCGCCGCGTCGCCGACCCGCGCCTTGGCCTGCGCGGAGACGTTGGGAAGCTGGCGGAGCGCCCGGGATACGGTGCAGATGGAGAGCCCGGAGAGTGCGGCGACGTCCTGGATGGTGACGCGCGGGGTCTTGGCCTGCGGCACGGGCTCAGCCCTTTCTCCCCCCGAAGTAGTGGGCCCGGTGTTCATGGCCGAGGTCGATTGTAAACGCTTACAAATTAGGCATGCAAGTGGATGATCCGGCGCCTGAGCAGCGCGGGAGCCGGCGGGGGGACGCAGGTCCTTGCAGGTCAGCGCAGGATGTAGTGCCGCAGGAAGGCACTGACGTCTATAAGTTCGGCCTTCGAAATCGAATGCCCCATACCGGGGTAGCTCCGGGCTGTGAGCTGGGTGTTCCGCTCCAGCCACTCCTCGGTGTGTTCGGTGGCGGCGTCGTTGATAACGACGTCGCCCTTGTCCCTGCCCCAGAAGAACGGTGGGCGGGATGTGAAGGATTCGCTCGTGGCCAGCAGTTCGTTGTCCAGGACAAAGCCCGAGAGCCCGACCACCGCGCGGAACTGTTCCGGCCGGAGCCGCAGAAGCGTGCTGGCCATGGCCATCCCCTGCGAAAATCCGAACAGGCTGACGCTGCTGTGCCGGGCCTTGACCGACTCGATCCACGCGAAAACCGCGTTCGTGGAGGCGATGACGTCGGCGAAGTCGTGGGTGAGGAAGTAGTCCAGCAGGAACCAGCCGTGGTGGTCCCCAATGTCCTTGGGCCCTCGCAGGGCGGCGCAGCTGAACTCCGGCGGCAGGGCGCTGAACAGCTTGGACATTCGGGACTCGTCAGTGCCGTAGCCGTGCAGCATCACCAGCAGCGGCGTGCCGGCGCGTTCGTGTTCGGGTTTTGACCAGACGACCGTCTCCATGGGCACAGCCTATCCAGCCCGGCCGCGCCCTCCGCGCAGCAGGCCCGGCGCGGGATCCCTGGCCTGCCTCGGTTCCGCGGCGGAAACGGACTCCTGCCCCCGGATCCGCGGCGCGGCCGTCCGAAACCGGGGCGGATGCCTGGAATCGGTGCGGAAATCCCGGCCAGTCGGAGGCCGTTTCATTGAATCGGCGGGGGCGGGGTTGTAGCGTGACGCTGGACAGCATGCTTATCATCACCGAATCGGCCCCCGGGGGGCACCAAGGAGCACGTTATGAGAATCGGTTCCGCAATCTTCCTCATTGCCATCGGCGCGATCCTCGCCTGGGCCGTCGCCCCCGGGCTGATTCCCAACGTTAACCAGGCCATGATCGGCTACATCCTCATGGCGGTCGGCGTGATTGGACTGATCGCATCCCTGGTCCTCGCCTCCCCCGGACGCGGCCGCACGCGCCGGGTCAGCGAAAGCCGGACGGTTGTGGACCCCAACACCGGCGAGACCATCACTCGCAATGAGAGCCGCGACGCGGGCATCTGAGCCCCACCCGCGCTCCCGTCGCAGCGTGGAATTCGACGACCCGGAAGCCGGGCCGGGCCTCCTGTCCGGTCCCGGCTTCCGCCATTTAAGCCACCCCCCGAGCACGGCACATGCCCAGCCCCCGCGGCCAACAATGGACATAACCCCAACCAGCTCATCCCCCGGCCCCACCACTGGACATGTCCCCCGGCACCCAGTCCGCGACTCCCCGCCCCGCACGGCACATGCCCAGCCCCCGCAGCCAACAATGGACATAACCCCAACCAGCCCATCCCCCGGCCCCACCACTGGACATGTCCCCCGGCGCCCGGCCCCACCACTGGACATGTCCCCCGGTCCAGGGACAGATTTCTGCGTTCATGTGGTTTTTCATTGACAAACCAACACGAACGAAGATAAAGTCAAACAATTCCACTTCATGTGACGGGAGTCACCGAAGCGGCAGGGGCGAATTCCGCGGCAGCACGATCCGCAGAACCAACGCCCCGGCACCAGGGCAATAACCGGGACAGACGCAGTACGCAATGGAGGGTAAGTGTTCGCCGAAGAACGCCAGCAGCTGATCGTGGGGCTCATCTCCGCCAGCGGCCGCGCCAGCGTCACTGACCTGGCCGAGCGCTTCAGCATCACCACCGAAACTGTCCGCCGGGACCTCGCCGCACTGGAAGCCGCGGGCAGCGTGCGCCGGGTGCACGGCGGCGCCGTCTCCGCAGACCGCTTCAGCACCACCGAGGAAAGCATCCTCGAGCGGACCGTGCAGCGGCAGCCCGAGAAGATCCGCATTGCCGAGGCCGCCCTGGCCCTCATGCCCCCGGGCCTCACAGGCAGCATCCTGATCGACGCCGGCTCCACCACGGAGGCCCTCGCCGAACTCCTATCCGCCCGGGCCGCCGGAGCCGCCGCGTCAGGCAGCCTGCCGGCGTCCGGGGCAGACGCCGAACTCGTCGTTATCACCCACTCCCTGCCCATCGCGTCCCGGCTGTCCGGTGAGCCCGGCATCGCCCTGCACCTGCTCGGCGGCAAGGTCCGCGGCCTGACCCAGGCCGCGGTCGGCCAGTCCACCGTGGAGGCCGCACGCCGGATCCGCCCGGACATCGCCTTTATCGGCACCAACGGCATTCATGCAGCCTTCGGGCTGAGCACACCCGATCCTGAAGAAGCCGCGGTCAAGGCTGCCTTCGTCCAATCAGCGCGCCGCATTGTGGTGCTGGTTGATTCCTCCAAGCTGGACGCGGAGACGCTTGTCCAGTTCGCCTCGTTGAAAGATCTGGACACCGTGATCACAGACACGCAACCCAGCCGGGAACTCGCCGATGCCCTTGCGGAAGCCGGAGTGGAGGTGGTGGTCGCGTGATTGTCACCCTCACCGCCAACCCCAGCCTGGACCGCACCGTAGCGCTGCCCGGCCCCCTCCTCCGCGGCGAAGTCCAGCGGGCCATCTCCGTCCGCCAGGAATCCGGAGGCAAGGGAGTCAACGTCTCCCGTGCCCTGGTCGCCTCGGGGCTCAAGACAATCGCCGTCCTCCCCGGCGCCGAGGCCGACCCGGTCTTGACCGGCCTGCGGGAGACCGAGGTGCCGTTCGCGGCCCTCCCGATCGGCGAGCCGCTGCGAAGCAACGTGGCCCTCACCGAGCCCGGCGGTGTCACCACCAAGATCAACGAACCCGGACCGGTCCTCAGCGGGGACCAGCAGGAGGCCCTGATCAGCCTCCTGCTGGACCACGCCCGCGGCGCCGCCTGGGTGGTCCTTGCCGGCTCGCTCCCACCCGGGGTTCCCGCCGACTTCTACGCGACCGTCACCCGGCGGCTGCGTTCCATGTTCGACGGCGAGGCCGCACCACGGGTCGCCGTCGATTCATCCGGCGAACCCCTCGCCGCAGCGGTCTCCGGCGATACCTCGGGCAAGCCGGACCTCCTGAAGCCCAACGCCGAGGAACTGGTGGAACTGGCTGCCGCAGCCGGGTTCGCCACGAACAAATCCGCCGAGGAGCTCGAAGCGGACCCGGAGGCTGCAGCAGCGGCCGCCTCCGCCGTCGTGCGCTCCGGAGTGGGTGCTGTACTGGCCACCCTCGGCTCAAAGGGTGCCGTTCTTGTGACGGCCGACGGCGCGTGGCTGGCCACGCATCCGCCGGTCACCGCGGTCAGCACTGTCGGCGCCGGCGATTCCTCGCTGGCCGGATACCTGCTCGCATCCAGCCAGGGCGCCGCCCCGGTCGATTGTCTCCGACAGGCGGTGGCCCATGGTGCCGCCGCCGCTTCCCTGCCTGGCTCCACTGTCCCGGCAGTCAACCAAACCACCCCTGATGCCGTAACCATCACGGCCCTCCGGAAGGATTGACAGTGACACAGCTCATTACTACCGAACTGGTCGAGCTCGACCAGAATCTGGGCAGCTCGCCCGAGGACGTGATCCGGCATCTGGCAGGCAGAGTTGCCGCCACCGGACGCGCCACGGAGGCCCAGGGCCTCTTCGCCGACGCCTTTGCCCGGGAATCGAAGACCGCCACGGGCGTACCGGGCGGCATCGCTATCCCGCACTGCCGTTCGACGGCGGTCACCGAACCCACGCTGGCGATGGCGCGGCTGTCCCAGCCGGTGGACTTCGGCGCCAAGGACGGCCCCGCGGACATCATCTTCTTCATCGCCGCCCCTGAAGGCGCGGACCAGGAGCACCTGAAGCTGCTCTCGAAGCTGGCGCGGTCGCTGATCAAGAAGGACTTCACGGCCAGCTTGCGTGCCGCGACCTCCCCGGCGGAGATCGTGGAGCTCGTCGAAGCCGCCCTGGCAGACAAGCCGGCCGCCCACGCCCCTGCCGAGGCCGCTGCGGCAGCCTCCGCGGGTGCTGTGGGTGCCGCAGCAGGAGCCGCCGCGGGCGCAGGTGCGGAAGGTGCCGGGAAGGCCAAGGGGCCCAAGCGCCTGGTCGCAGTCACCGCCTGCCCCACCGGCATCGCCCACACCTACATGGCCGCCGACTCGCTCGTCGCCGCGGCCAAAGAAGTCGGCGTGGACCTGCAGGTGGAAACCCAGGGATCCTCCGGCGCCAAGGCCCTTGACCCCGCCGTGATCGCCGCCGCCGACGCCGTAATCTTCGCCGTGGACGTGGATGTGCGCGGCAAGGAGCGCTTCGCCGGCATGCCGGTGATCAACGCGCCGGTCAAGCGCGGCATTGACGAACCGGACAAGATGGTTGCGGAAGCACTGGCGGCCGCGGACAACCCGCACGCCCGCCGCGTCCCGCACTTCGCGGAGGACCAGGCCGAACACAACGCCGAGGAAAAGGGCGAACATATCGGCACGAAACTGAAGAAGGCGCTGCTCACGGGTGTCAGCTACATGATCCCGTTCGTGGCGGGCGGCGGTCTGCTGATCGCCCTCGGCTTCCTGCTGGGCGGCTACGACATCACGGCCTTCGCGGACAAGATCCTGGCGGAAAACAGCCTCTTCAACCTGCCCACCGTTTACCCGGCGCTGGCGTGGGGCCCGCTGGGCGCCTTCCTGGGTGCCGTGTTCTTCAAGATCGGCGCCCTGTCCCTCGGCTTCCTCGTTCCCGCACTGGCCGGCTACATCGCCTACGCCATCGCTGACCGGCCGGGCATCGCCCCGGGCTTCGTGTCCGGCGCCGTAGCCGTCTTCATGGGCGCAGGGTTCCTTGGCGGCATCGTGGGCGGCCTGATCGCCGGCTACGTGGCACATGAGATCGGCAAGCTCACCGTGGCCCGCTGGCTGCGCGGCCTCATGCCGGTGGTTATCATCCCGCTCGTGGCGTCCATCGCGTCGTCCGGCCTGCTCTTCATTTTCCTGGGCAGGTACGTCGCCGCGGTCACCGTCGGGCTCAACAACTGGCTGTCCAGCCTGACCGGTGCCAGCGCCATCGCCCTGGGCATTGTCCTCGGCCTGATGATGTGCTTCGACCTCGGCGGTCCGGTCAACAAGGTTGCCTACTCCTTCGCCGTGGCCGGCCTGGGTGCCGCCTCCATCACCAACCAGGCACCGTGGCAGATCATGGCAGCCGTCATGGCCTCCGGCATGGTCCCGCCGCTGGCCATGGCACTGGCTGCGACCGTGCTGAACAAGAAGCTCTTCAGCCTCGCGGAACAGGAAAACGGCAAGGCCGCCTGGCTGCTGGGAGCCTCGTTCATCTCCGAAGGCGCGATTCCGTTCGCCGCCGCCGACCCGCTGCGCGTCATCCCCGCCAGCATGCTCGGCGGAGCCGTGACCGGCGCCATCTCGATGGCGGCGGGCGTGGGGTCCAAGGCCCCGCACGGCGGAATCTTCGTCTTCTTCGCGATCGATCCCTTCCTGATGTTCGTCGTCGCCATTGCGGCCGGTACCGTCGTGAGTGCCTTCGCAGTGATCGCGCTCAAGCGCTGGGCAGTCAAGAAGCCGGTTGATACGGTGGAAACGGTTCCCGTAGCCGTCTGAACTGGTGCACGATTTTTCAAGCAGATACCCACAGCTGATATACACCCAAGCTGACTTCAAGGAGCAGAAATGACCGAACGTAACGCCACCATTGCCAGCCGCGTTGGGCTGCATGCCCGTCCGGCAGCCATCTTCGCCGAGGCTGCAGGCGAGTTCGACAACCTCGAGATCACGATTGCCCGCCTGGGCGAGCCGGAGGACGAGGCCATGGACGCCGCCAGCATCCTGTCGCTGATGAGCCTGGGCGCCTCCCACGGCGAGGTTGTGGTGTTGCGTGCCGAGGGCGAAGGCGCCGACGCGGCACTGGACCGCCTCGTGCAGATCCTTGAGACGGATCACGACGCCGAATAGCCCCACCTTCCGGCGCCCGCCGGAACACCGGCAACGCGAAGGCCCGGCCGCCCCCGATCAGGGGCCGGCCGGGCCTTCGCGTTGCCTGCCGGCGGAGCGTCAGGGCAACTTTTGTAAGGGGCCTTAGTAAGTGCTTGTCACCGGCCGGCGGCGCCGCTAGTTTGGAATCCGCGGCCGTACTGTCCGCGGGCCGCCTCGGAGGTGTTCGTGCCGAAGGAGATGAACGCGTAGCCATGCCAGCGAAGAAGGGCGAACCGAGAGGTTCCGAGAGCCCCAGCATCAAGGATTCCGAGCTCTACGAGAAGCTGCTCGAGGACGGCGCCTCCAAGCAAAAGGCGGCAAGGGTCTCCAACGCCGCGGCCAAGCGCGGGCGTTCCGAGGTGGGCCGCAAGGGCGGCAAGGCCGGCGACTATGAGGACTGGACCGTGCCGCAACTGAAGGCACGAGCCAAGGAGATCGGCCTGACCGGCTACTCGGCCAAGAAAAAGAGCGAGCTTATCTCCGCCCTGCGGAACTCCTGACCGCGATGGCCGCGGCCTCCCCGCTCCCGGCCTCAGGCACCCTTTCGGGCTGTCTTCGCGGCTGGCGCCTTGGAATCCGCTGCGGTCTTGGTGGACGCCGTCCTGGTTGTAGCGGTCTTGGTAGGCGCCCGTTTGGTGGCGGCCGAATCGGCGACGGCGGACTTAGCCGCCGTCTTGGGGGCGGCCTTCGGGGCGGCCTTGGCCGCAGGACCGGAGGCCTTGGCCGGGGCCTCGGCGGTCCCTCCGCGCTTTTTCTCGATGCTGCGCTTGAGGGCTTCCATCAGGTCGATCACTTCGCCCTCGCCAGTCTCGGCCGGAGCGCCGAAGGTCTCCTCCGTATCCAGGGACTCCCCCTTGTCCAGCTTCGCCTCGATCAGCTGGCGCAACTGTTCCTGGTATTCGTCCGTGAACTGATCCGGCTCAAAGTCGGAGGCCATCGAGTCAACAAGGGCGGCGGACATCTCCCGTTCCTGCGCCGAAATCCGGATGGAGGTCTCGAGGGCGGGGAAGCTGGCCTCGCGGACCTCGTCGGACCACAACAGCGACTGCAGCACCAGGATGTCGTCGCGAATCCTCAGCGCGCCGAGCCGGGTCTTGTCCCGGAGCGCGAACTGCACAATCGCCACCCGGTCCGTGTCCTCCAGGGCGCGCCGCAGCAGCACATAGGCCTTGGGCGACTTGGAGTCCGGTTCAAGGTAGTAGCTTTTCTCAAACATCATGGGATCGAGCTGGTCGGCGGGAACGAACTGGACCACTTCGATTTCGTGGCTGTTTTCCGCCGGGATGGACTTGAGCTCCTCGCGGGTCAGGACCACCGTGCGGCCATCGTCCTCATACGCCCTGTCGATGTCCTCGTAGTCGATGACCTTGCTGCAGACCTCGCACCGGCGCTGGTAGCGGATCCGGCCGCCGTCGGCGTTGTGGACCTGGTGGAGGCTGATGTCGTGGTCCTCGGTGGCGCTGTAGACCTTCACCGGCACGTTGACCAGCCCGAACGCTATTGCGCCTTTCCAGATGGCTCTCATGGATCAAGTGAACATCACGGCGGCGCGGAGGTGAAGGGTTTTGGCCAACGGTAAAGAGCGCGTCCGCGTGGCCGGACGCGAACTGGCGCTCACCAACCTGGAAAAAATCATGTATCCGGAGACGGGCACCACCAAGGCCGACGTCATTGCCTACTACGCCGCCGTCGCGCCGGTGCTGATCCCGGCATCCCTCAACCGGCCAGCCACCCGGAAGCGCTGGGTCCACGGCGTCGGGACAGCCGACGCCCCGGGCGAGATGTTCTTCCAGAAGAACCTGGACCATTCCCCCGGCTGGGTGCTCCGGGCCGCCATCACGCACAAAGACCGGACCATCCAATATCCCCTGGTCAATGATCCCGCCACGCTCATCTGGCTGGCCCAGAGCGCGGCCCTGGAGATCCACGTGCCGCAGTGGCGGGTGGACTCCCACGGCAATGCGCTGCCGCCCGACCGGCTGGTGCTGGACCTGGACCCGGGCGAAGGCGCGGGCCTAGCGGAGTGCGTCGAGGTGGCCAAATTGGCACGCAGCATCCTGCAGGATGTGGGCCTCGACCCCGTGCCCGTGACCAGCGGCAGCAAGGGCATCCACCTCTACGCGGCCCTGGACGGCTCCCAGAGTTCGGACCAGATTTCCGAATTCGCCCACGAACTGGCCCGCTCACTCGAAGCAGACCACCCTGGCCTGGCCGTCAGCGACATGAAAAAGGCGCTCCGCACAGGCAAGGTGCTGGTCGACTGGAGCCAGAACAACGCCGCCAAGACCACGATTGTGCCGTACTCGCTGCGCGGCAAGCTCCGGCCCACAGTGGCCGCGCCGCGCACGTGGCGCGAACTCAGCTCCCCGGCCCTTCACCAGTTGGACTTCCATGAGGTGATGAAGCGCGTGGCGGCCGGCAAGGATCCGTTCGCCCCGGTTTCCGGCGGGCGGCACGACGCCGGCGCCGCGGCGGGCCACGCGGCCGGCCACCGGGCGGGCCGCCTCGCCGGAGGGGCTGAAACGCCTCCCGAGCAAGCCGGCGACGGCGGCGACACCGACCCCCGCCTGGAGGAATACCGCACCAAGCGGGACAAGGCAGGCACGCCCGAACCCTTCACTGCAAAACGTCACCTCGCTGAAAACGGCGGCGGGGCGCGGCGGGAGAAGTTCGTCATCCAGGAGCACCACGCCAGGCGGATGCATTACGACTTCCGGCTGGAACGCGACGGCGTGCTGGTGTCCTGGGCGCTGCCCAGGGGCGTCCCGACCAGCAAGGCCACGAACCACCTCGCGGTCCAGACCGAAGACCACCCGATGGACTATGCCGACTTCGAGGGCGACATTCCCAAGGGCCAGTACGGTGCCGGGACAGTCAGCATCTGGGACCACGGAACCTATGACTGCGAAAAGTGGGTCGCCGGCAAGGAGGTCATCGCGACCCTAACCGGCGCGGGGGGCGGGGGCCTGGGCGGGGCCCAACGATTCGCCCTGATCCACACTGGCCAGGCGAACGACCAATGGCTCATCCACCTGATGGACCCGCCGGGTTCGACGAAAGCCCATCCTGGCGCCCGGCGCCCAGCCGGCGCACCGGACGACGACGACGAGGCAGACGCAGCCGAGGCAGGCGCAGCCGACGTAAACGACGACGGCGGCCACGACGACGGCGGCCACGGCGAGGGCGGGCCGGGAACCGGCAGGGCCGCCGGCGGCGGCACAACCGGCGGCACACGTTTCTCCGCGACTGTGTCGTCGACCGCGTTCAGTCCGATGCTTGCCAGCGCCGGGACCCTGGCGGATCTGCCGGACCTGGACTGGCAGTTCGAGCTCAAATGGGACGGCGTGCGGGCCCTGGTCATCGGCGACGCCACGGGCATCCGGCTCATCAGCCGCAACGGCATCGACATGTCCGTGAGCTACCCCGAACTGACGGACCGGTCCCGCTGGCCGGAACAGGACTTCGTCGCCGATGGCGAGATCATCGCCGTCGGACGCTCCGGCCGGCCCGACTTCGGCCTTCTTCAAGGACGGATGAAACTCAGCAAAGCCGCCGACGTCCGCAAGGCGCAGGCCTCAACGCCGGTGCGGCTGATGCTGTTCGATCTGCTCTCCGAGACCGGAGAGGACCTGAGGCGCCTGCCGCTCGGCGAGCGCCGGCGCCGGCTCGAGCTGTTCTTCCACCCCTCCGCCGGCCCGATGGAGCTCTCAGGCGTGATCGAGGGCGACGCCTCGCACATCCTGGAAAGCGTCGCCGAGCTGGGGCTGGAGGGTGTCATGGCCAAGCGCCGGGACGGGCGCTATGTCGGCCAGCGCAGCCGGTCCTGGCTCAAGCTCAAGATTGAGCGGACCCAGGAGGTGGTGGTGGGCGGCTGGCGGCCCGGAAGGGGCGAACGCGGGGATTCCGTGGGCTCGCTGCTGCTGGGGATTCCGGACGGTTCGAAACTCCGTTATGTGGGGCGGGTGGGCAGCGGCTTCAGCGACCGTGAGCTCAAGGAACTCAGGCAGCAACTGGATGCCCTGCCACGGAAGACATCCCCGTTCCGGGACGTGCCCCGCGCGGACGCCGCTGACGCCAACTGGGTGAGCGCAAAACTGGTCGGCGAGGTCACCTTCGGGGAATGGACCGGCACCGGGAAGCTCAGGCACCCGGTGTGGCGCGGCTGGCGCCTGGATAAGGCGCCAGCCGACGTCGTGGTCGACCCGGCCCCCGGCCCCTAGCTGCGTAACCCAGCCACGGGACCGGTTGTGATGGGGCTAATCGTGGTGGGGCAACTGCGGACGGCTCTGCCGGTGCATGGCCCCGGCGGCCACCTGCTGGCTCTGCCGCCCGCGGGCGGTATCGCGGTCCTTGGGGTGACGCTGCTTGCCGCTGCCGTCCGGCCATTGCTGTCCCTGGCCCGGCCCGGGGGGAGCATGGTGCAGGGTCTCCGGTCCGGGGGCTTCAGCCATGGATTGCGCGAGATGGCTCGCGACCTCGGGCTCGATATCTTCTCCGAATTGATGGTCCGCCATTGATCTTCCTTTCCGCTGTAAATTACCGCTTTGAAATGAAGTGTCCATCAATCGTAGGACGGCCGGGATGAGTTGTCTGCAGTGGCCGTGGCGGGCTCTCCTGCGGCGCGAATCCGGCCCGAAAACCCGCGCCTGCGGGGGCCGATGCGGAAATTTCTAGCCGCGGCGCCGCGAACCTCACCGTTTCCCAGTAACCACGCGGCGAAATCGGGCAAAAGAATTCTGCGGGTTGCCCCTATATGCCACCCGAAATGAGGGATCATACGGCACCGAACTCGGAAACTCCAGAGAAATCCCGTAAAATTGAAAGCCTGCCCAGAGCGGGGCAGCTACAAGTCGCAAGCAAATGATCTCCCTAGGAGCTTCCCAAATGCCCACAGACCGAAGCATGACCGACTCTTCAGCAGGCGCTATAAACGCCAGCGGAACCAACCAAGCTGCACCAAAGGGTGCGAAGAAACCGAAGCTGCGTCGCCGTCGACTCCGTGAGTCCGACGTGAACGTTGTCGACCAGCCGATGCTTAAGAAGGCGCTCGGCGGCACCATCGTGGGTAACACCATGGAATGGTACGACGTCGGCGTGTTCGGCTACCTGATCACCACCATGGGACCGGTATTCCTGCCGGAGGCGGACAAGTCCGTCCAGACCCTGTTCCTGCTGGGAACTTTCGCCGCCACCTTCATCGCCCGCCCCCTCGGCGGAGTCATCTTCGGCTGGCTTGGCGACAAGATCGGCCGCCAGAAGGTTCTCGCCGCGACCCTGATGATCATGGCTGCCAGCACCTTCGCCGTCGGGCTCCTGCCCGGCTATGCACAGATCGGCATCTGGGCCGCAGTCCTGCTGGTCCTGTTCAAGGTCATCCAGGGCTTCTCCACCGGCGGCGAGTACGCCGGTGCCACGACGTTCGTGAGCGAGTACGCCCCGGACAAACGCCGCGGCTTCTTCGCCAGCTTCCTGGACATGGGCAGCTACCTCGGCTTCGCAGCCGGTGCCGCACTTGTTTCGGTGCTGCAGCTGACCCTCGGCCAGGACACCATGGAGCAGTGGGGCTGGAGGATTCCGTTCCTCCTGGCCGGTCCGCTTGGCCTGATCGCCGTGTACTTCCGGAGCAAGATCGAGGAATCCCCTCAGTTCCAGGCCACCCTGGATGCCCAGGAGAGCCTCACCAAGGACGCATCCGCCTCGGACGCTGCAGCTTCCAAGGGTCCGGTTGGCATCGTGAAGGCCTACTGGCGCTCCATCATCGTCGCGATGATCCTGGTGGCGGCCGCAAACACCGCCGGCTACGCTCTGACCTCCTACATGCCGACGTACCTCACGGAGTCCAAGGGCTACGACGAGCTGCACGGCACCCTGCTGACCATCCCCGTGCTGGTCATCATGAGCCTTTGCATCCCGCTGACCGGCAAGCTCTCTGACCGGATCGGCCGCCGCCCCGTGCTGTGGATCGGCGCCATCAGCACCGTCGTCCTGGCCACCCCCGCGTTCCTGTTGATCGGCATCGGCGAAATCTGGTCCACGTTGGCCGGCCTGTCCCTGATTGCCTTCCCGGTGACCTTCTACGTGGCCAACCTGGCCTCGGCCCTGCCGGCCCAGTTCCCGACGGCCAGCCGCTACGGCGCCATGGGCATCGCGTACAACTTCTCGGTGGCCATCTTCGGCGGAACCACGCCGTTCATCGTTGCCGCCCTGATCAACGCAACCGGCAATGACATGATGCCGGCCTACTACCTGATGGCCACCTCGGCGATCGGCGCTGTGGCGATCTACTTCCTCAAGGAATCCGCCCAGATGCCGCTGCCTGGCTCCATGCCGAGCGTGGACACACAGGCCGAGGCCCGCGAACTGGTCGCGACCCAGGATGAGAACCCGCTGATCGATCTCGATCACATGGACATGCCCATGGTCGCAGCGGCTGCAACTTCCACCGCAGGGCGCGGGGAAGCCGAAAAGGTTCCGACCCCAGCCTGAGCCGCCCGGTCCCACCGGACCCGGCAGCACTAATCCGGGCTCAGTAGCCCATAGCCCCGCCCTTTGAGGCCTGTTCCGTATGCTTACCCGTTGGGGGAAGCGTACGGGGCAGGCCTTAGGCGTGTCCGCACCACTTATCAGTCCCAGGAAACGGAGGCAGTTGTGACAGCCCTGCTGCACCACCTCCGTTCGCTGCACCGCCTGGCCCCGGCCAACAAGGACCACGTGTCGGCTTGGCGGGTGGCGATCAGCGTGGCCGTGCCGACCCTGGTGCTCCTGGCCGCCGACCGTCCGGAGCTGATCGGCTACGCCGTTTTCGGCGCGCTGACGGGCATGTACGGCCGCACCGAGCCCCACCAGCTCCGGCTCATCCACCAAGGCCAGGCGGCCGTCCTCTTGCTCGCCGGCGTGGGAGTCGGCGTCTTCCTCTCCGTCCAGCACATCCATTCGTGGGCCCTGGTGGCCACGGAGGCCGCGTTTGCCGGCGTGGGGTCGCTGTTCACGGACAGGACAGCCCTGAAACCCGCGGGCCCCTTCTTCGGGATCCTGGCCCTGGGCGCGTGCGCGTCCGTTCCGGCCGCAGTGCCGTGGCATGGCGCCGTCCTGATCGCCGCTGCATCTGCCGCATTCGCGATCGTAGTGGGCTTCGGCGGATGGTTCCTGAGCCGCACGTGGCGGAGCACGTGGCGGAGCCGGTTGAAGAGCGGGTGGCGGCGGGACGTCACCCTGGTTCACGGTGCAAGCCGCCGGGCGGCGCGGCTGCACGCCGCCCGCTATGTTGCCGCCGTCGGCGCCGCCGGGACCGTCGGGGTCCTCAGCGGCAGCGGCCACCCGCATTGGGCCATGGCCGCGGCGGCCGTGCCGCTTGCAGGGGCGGATCTGCCCAGCAGCGTGTACCGCGGCGTCCACCGGATCGTCGGCACACTCCTGGGGCTCGTGGTGGTCGCCGCCGTCCTGTTCCCGTGGCCGGGGTCGCCGCAGTTGGCCTTCCCCGGCCAGGAGGCCGCCGTGCTGGCCTTCCTGGTGATTGGCCTACAGTTCAGCACGGAGTTGTTCATGACCCGGCATTACGGCCTCGCCATGGTCTCCTTCACCCCGGTGATCCTGCTGATCGGACAGCTGGCGGCGCCGGCCGATCCGCAGGTCCTGATCACCGAACGGGCCGTCGAGACGGGGGTGGGCGCCGCCGTCGGGATCCTCGTGGTGCTGCTGATCCGGCGCAGGCACCCGGTCAGTTCCCGAAGGGTCGGCTAGCCCCTGATGTACCCGACGACGTCGACGATCGCCTGGACACTCCCGGAGGAGGTATTCCGGATGTTGATCTTCCCGTCCGCGCCGATCGGTACGATGGCGAAGTTGGCGATCGTCTGGCCTTTGCCGTAGTTCAGGTTGGAGGTTCCGGGTGCCGTTTGTCCGGCCGGGTAGGCAGTCACAAAGCCGAACGACTTCGCTTCCGTGACCGTCAGGTTGACCATGGCGGCCCGCGCGCCACTGGGTATTCCCTGGGCACCGCCCAGCTTCACGCTGACTTCACCACCGGCCCGCACCGGCCCCTGGCTCGTCCGGGTGTCGAGGAATCGTTTCGGGGCGATCGTTTGCAGAGTGCCGGCCGCGGTGGCATCGCCTGCGAGGAAGTAGCCCATGACGTCCACCATCACCCCTACATGCATCGGTGAGGTGTTGGTGATGCTGATTTTCCCGTCGGCCCCTACAGGCACGACGGCAAGGTTTTTGGCATCACCCCTGGCGGCGTCGTAGTTGACCGTGGACGTGCCCGGCCGCGCCGTGCCGCTGGCAAAAGCCGTGAGATGCCCGTAGGTGCTCCAGGCACCGTTTTTCCACGCCCGGGCGGCGGTCAGGTTGACCACCACAGCGCTGACGCGCTTTGGAATATCGGACATTCCGGTTACTTGAATGTCGCGTTGCCCGCCCGCAGGTAGCGCGTCCTGGCCTTGAAAGTTGGCAATACGCTGAGGCTCCATCACCGCAAAGGCTCCGGCATCGAGTGGCACGCCTCCTGTGAAGTAACCTGCAAGATCTGCCACGACATGGGCAGATCCGCTGCCGATATCGTTTCGAAGCGCGATCTTGCCGTCCCGCACGCCAACCACGACATAGTTGGGGATGGTTTGCCCACGCAAGTAGTCGACGTTGGAGGTAGCGGTGTAGCGGTCACCTGAGGCCGAAGCGGAGAGGGATCCGTCGGCCGAAGGCTCAGTGACCGTGAGGTTCAGGGCGACCGCGCTGATGTCCGCCGGCAGTCCGGCTATGCCCCCAACCTGCACGAGACGGATGGTTTCATCTGGCAGCGGAAACGCGGTGGTCCGTGTGTCCAGGATCCGTGTCGGCTTAATGGGCGTGAATTTGCCGGACGCCGCCGACGCTCTCGAGGCGGCAAACGATAGTTCTCCCACGTTGATGGACTGTCCGTTGCGAATAGAGATCTTTTGGGCGCGGGCCGGATCCCTGACATTGCCGGAGTAAAGCGGAGCAGGGTCAAAGTTGGACTCAGGGTAGTGCAGGTGCGGTATCCGCAGGGTGTAGTCCCCGTCAGGAAGCCCTGCCAAGGTGAAGCGGCCGTGTTCATCGCTTAACCCATACCGCACCGCAATCGCTGCCGAAGTGGACTCAACGTTCACCGCGGCAAAGGGGTACTCCTCCCCATGGGTCCCACGAAGTGTTCCCGTGATTTCTCCACCGCCGAACATTCGTGCGTTGACGCCGGCAGTTGATTTATCTGCCGTGACAACCACGTCAGCACCCGCAGACGGGCCCAGGTTCACAGGGACCTGGGGATAGTACTGCGGCATGAGCTTGGTTTTGTTGTCGAATGCGGTGAAGAGGACTTTGTAGGCTCCTGGGTTCAGTCCCCTCAGGGTGTACCTGCCAGTCTTGTCGGGAACCCCTGACTTGACCTGGCGCCCGGATGGCTCCCTCACCGAGACGGAGACCCCATCCTGGGGTGAAGCGCCCGAGACGGTTCCAGTGATGGACCCCCCACGCTGGATTTTGAGTTTGAATCCCGTCCGCTGCTCCCCCTCTGCCATAACCACGGCCTCTCCCGCGGCCAGGTCGCCGGCCGTTGGATACCACGTCGAAGCCATGGCAGAGGCCCCTGAATCGGGCCCGAACCTGATCTTTACAGCGCCTGCAGGAAAGGCCGGCACAGCGAACGACCCGTCTGCGCCGGAGGATGTTCGGGCGAGTCTCTTTCCTTCCGGAGAGTAGACCTCAACGAAACCAGTCTCAGGGACACTGCCGGCCGGAAAGACTGCGGTCCCCTGCAGCTTGGCCGGTTTCCGAAGCGCGATGTCCAGGCCTTGAGTCCTGCTGCCTGCAGCTATGTTGATCTGACGGGCGGCCAACCTGTCCGTGGCGCCGCCGAGCCATGTTTCCACGAGCCCCGTGTCCCCCGGGACAACACGTAGCGTGTAGGTATTCGCTCCGAGTCCAGTGATGCGATAACTCCCATCCGCGGCGACGGGGGCTGTCCTTCCGGTCTTGGGTACAGTGCTGGGGGAAATCCCGGCGTACGTATAGTCCGCGGCCACAGACAAGTTGCGCGCATCGACCCCTGAAGGAACGGTAAGCCTGCCGGAGACGGTTGCCCCCTGCTTCATCTGAATGTCCGCGTTGTCGAGGTTCGAATAGGTGACAGACATGATTCGGGCACCCTCCCGGCGGGAGTCGTTCCCGTACCAGGTATCAGCCAGCCCGGTTCCGCGTCCCAGCACAACGAGTTGCACCAGTTCAGCCCCGTCATGGGGTACCCGGTAGCGGCCGCTTGCGTCGACCGCGGCGGAACCGAATATGCCAGGACTGTAGGCCTCGTAGAGTTGCACCTGCAGTTGGTCGAGCCGAGTGCCCGGCGGCGCCGAAATGGTCCCTTGGACGTATCGAATATTGGGGTTGTTGGCCCCGGCGGATCCTCCGGCAGACGCAAGGAGCGCCAAGAGAATTCCAGCCGCCATGGCTGTTCCACGTCGAAATACGGTCCGCAGCATCATGCTGCCGCCTTCCTAAACCGGCGGCACTGGCCGCTCTCCCCCATGAGCTGCCAGCTGCAACTGGGGACAGTCTAGGTCCGGGGCGGCCGGCTGTAAACGATAGTTGAGAATCGATTTACGGCCGCATGGCGGCGTATT
This sequence comes from Arthrobacter sp. 2MCAF15, assembly GCF_052115605.1. Taxonomy (NCBI): domain Bacteria; kingdom Bacillati; phylum Actinomycetota; class Actinomycetes; order Micrococcales; family Micrococcaceae; genus Arthrobacter; species Arthrobacter sp. 2MCAF15. Next base: position 309,309 of record NZ_JBFRGZ010000003.1, read on the forward strand.
CCAGCTGCTGAGGGCGTGCGGGTGCGCGCCTACTTGGCCCGCCGCGGCGGCCCGGCGACCAGCCGGGACGGCAGTACCCGCGAAACCGTGGTCAGGACCTTGTAGCGCTTGCTGGGGATCGAGACGGCCTTGCCCTTGGCGTTGTCTGCCAGGCCCTCGCTGACAACCTGCCGGGCGTCCAGCCACAGCCAGCGCGGCGTCGCCGTCTTGTCCATCCCCATCCTGTCGTGGAACTCGGTGTGGGTGAAGCCCGGGCACACCGCGGTGACCTTCACCCCGCGCGGTGCGTAGGCCATGTTGGCCGACCGCGAGAAAGTCAGCAGCCAGGCCTTCGCTGCGGAGTAGGTCCCGCGGGGCAGGAAGGCCGCCACGCTGGCGACGTTGATGATCCTGCCGGAATGGCGCGCGAGCATGCCTTGCAGGGCGGCATGGGTGAGCTCCATGGCCGCTTCGACATGAAGTTTCAGGTGCTTCTTTTCTTCGGCAATCCCGTTGTCCTCGAAAGAGCGCAACAAGCCGATTCCCGCATTGTTGACCAGGATTTCCACCGGGCGTTCGGGATCGCTGAGGCGCGCGACGACGGCGGCGATCCCGGCGTCGTCGGTCAGGTCCGCGGAGATCGTCTCCGCCGTGGCCCCGTAGCTGTTTTCCAGCTCCGCCGCGGTGGCCGCGAGGCGGCCGGCGTCGCGGGCCACGAGGATCACGCGGTGGCCCTGTTCGGCCAGCTGGCGGGCGAACTCGGCCCCGAGGCCGGCCGTCGCGCCAGTGATGAGGGCGGTGGTGCCCGGCGTGGACGCTGTTTGCGGGTTCATAGCGACAGCCTAACGGTGTACCGGCTCAGGCCAAGGCAGTGTCCGGGGCCATTTCGTCCCCGGCCGGGCCGTCGCCGTCCGCCAAGTGGCGGTTCTGGATCTCTTCGGCCGCGAGCTCGTACCAGGTGTATGCCCCGTACAAAGGACTGCTGGTGTCGAGGTGGCGGTACAGGGCGTCGGCGAGCCTGCACAGGGCGGTGTCGGACAGGGCGCGGACGGTCGCCGCCGGGTCCAGGGTGCCCTCGAAGTATTCCGAGAGCGCCAGGCCGTCGTTGGTACCAACGTTGCTGGCGCCTCCGGCTTCGGCGGCCAGCGGGCTGTTGGCCGCGTCCGGCCCGGAGCCGGAAGCGAGTCCGGTGTCCAGTCCGGCGAGGACACTGGCCTCGGCGCCGACATGCAGGAGGCAGATTGGCAGCTCGGCCGGCTCGTCGAGGGTGAGGTGGAACGGCACGGCCGCTTCGGCGTCCGGCGATGGAGACGCGGACGGCAAGGGTCCGGCATCGGCGAGCCTGCGGAGGTCCAGCAGCACTTCCGGGTCCAGGTGGGACGTGCCGTGGAGGTCGATGACTACCCCGGCACCGGCACCGAGGCGGCAGGCGCGACGCACGATGTGCATGAGGGCAGCCGAATCCGACGGGGTAACGCAACCGGTGATTTCGAGGGTGACGTGCACGGGATCGACATCCACGCGGACAAACACACGCAGTTTATGGTTCATGGGGTTCTCCAAAAAAGGACCTGTCCAAGAGCCAACTGCATAACTCTGCTCAAACCTTACGAGGTTGTTGTCCTGCCCACAAGACAGGCCTCGCCGGCGGGCCCCTCAGGGACGCCGGGCAGGGCGGTCAGGCTCCCTCGGGCACCCGCTCCGGCCAGTCCACGTACTGGTGGTAGGACTCGTGCTTGCGCAGGTAGCGGTACATGAACGGGCAGTTCGGGATGATCCGTTTGCCGGATGCAACCACGTCATCGAGGGCGAAGTGCGCCAGCACCTTGGCCAGTCCCTGGCCCTGGAACTGCTCTGCGGTGTCCGTGTGGATGAAGTCGATATGGCCGGGCCTGTCGATGAAGCGCACCTGGACGGCGAGCTTGCCGCCGACGCGGAGTTCGTAGCGGTGAAGTTCGTCGTTCCGGATGGTAGAGACGTCCGGGGCGAAGGTGTCTTCCGTGGTTGCAGAGTTCTCCGTCATGGTTCGACATTGGCACTTAATGGCGGGCGTGGCAATGGCGGTTCTGATCCCCCGGACGGCTCAGCTGGCGTTGTCAGCCGGGCCGGAATCCGGCCCAGGAGCACGACGGCGAGCGCGAAGCAGGCGGCGCCCCCGCCGAGCAGCCCGAGCGTGAGCCCGTTGAGGGCAGCGTCGACTGCCGGGACAAAAACGGCGACGGCGGCCAGCAGCACGGCGGCGGCCGGGCGGCTCCGCGACGGGCCGGACGCCGTCGGCCGCTCCTCCAGCCTGCCAAACAGCGCAAGTACCGGCAGCAGCAGCGCGACGACGCCCAGCAGCACCAGGGGCCGCCCCCACCACCAGGCCGCGCTGCCGCCGACCGGCTGGGGAAAAGCCGTCAGCAGCAGGAGCCCGGACATCGCCGCCAGCAGCGGCAGGTGCCACAAATAGACCGTCATGGACCGCCGGCCGGCCACGCCCATCATCCGGCGCACCCAGGCCAGGGACGCGATCCGGGACAGCCCCGGACGGAAGAGCTGCAGGGCGGCGGCCTGTGAAATGCCCAGGAGCAGCAGCGTCACGTTGGGCGGGTTGAGGTTCACCAGCATGTTCCCGGAGTACAGCCCCAGCAGGACCAGCAGCCCCAGCAGCATATTGCTGGCAACGATGATGCCGAAGCGTGCCGGCCGGCCGCTCTGCAGGCGCCGGCCGTCCGCGATGATGAATCCGAGCTGCTGCACGGCGCACCACAGGAACACCATGTTCAGGTAGGCCAGCGGCGGCAGCACCCCCCGCAGGCAATCGACAGTCACCACCAGGGCGGCGAGCCCGGCGAAGCTCAGCCATGGCGCGCGGTCGTGGAGGGCGGCCAGCCAGGGCAGGTTCAGTTGCGCGGCGAGGTACGCGGCGAGGAACCACAGAGGCATTCCCGCCCCGCTGGCGACCAGCTCGATGACCTGCGGGGCAACCCCTGTGAGGCGTGCCGCCGAGAGCCCGAGGAACATGGCGGCCAGCAGGACGGCAGCTGGACGGATCAGGCGCAGGAGCCGGCACTGCATGAAATCGACGCCTGTGCCGCCCCGGGCCCGGAGCCGCCGCCAGGACTGCAGGCCCGTGATCCCGCCGGCCACGAAGAACAGCGGCATGATCTGCAGGACCCACACCACAGGCTCAAACCAGCGCTGATTGCCCAGGATGTTTTCCGTGGTCACGGTGCCGTCAGGGTGCAGGACGGGGCTCACCATCATGGTGTGTGCCACCACCACCAAGACCAGGCAGAAGAACCGGGCGAGGTCGATCACCGGGTCGCGGTCCGGCATCGGGGCCGGACCGCCGGCTGACCGCTGCTGTGGAACCATGACGCCCCCTGGGAAGGCCTGCTGTGTAAGCGTCCATTGTGGCCTTGGGGCGGCCGGACGGCCAGAGCAGTTGGGCCCGGGTCCGCGCCGGAGTTCCGCCGGTTCCGTCAGCGGGAGAGCGTGCCCAGTGAGGTCGCGGCGAACGCCCTGGCCGCGGCATCCCAATGGCCCAGCAGCGCCTGGAGGTTCTCGCCGTCGGCCCGGTGGGCGGTGGTCTGATCCTCAAGGACCGCCAGGACGCCGGTGCGCAGCTCGGTGTTGAAGTTGACCTTGCCCACGTTCATGGCCGCGGCCTTGACCAGTTCCTCGGCCGGGATGCCCGAGGCACCGTGCAGGACCAGCGGGATCCGGGTCCGCACGGCGATGTCCTGCAGCACGTCCCAGCGCAGCCGGGGCTCCCCCTTGTACCTTCCGTGGACGTTGCCCACGGCCACGGCGAGCAGCTGCGCCCCGGTGCGGGCCACAAAGTCCTCCACCTGGGCGGAGTCGGTGAGGCCGGCGGGTTCGTCCGCCACGCCGGTCCCGAAGGCCCGGTCCTCGTCGCCAGCGAGTCCGCCGAGTTCGGCTTCAATTACGACGTCGGCCCTCCCCTGCGCTGCCAGGGCTGCCCGGACGCCCTGGACCAGGGCGATGTTGTCCTCGTACGGCAGTGAGGACCCGTCCACCAGCACTGAGTCGGCTCCGGCGCTGACGGCGTCGGCGATCACCTGCGGGTCGGCGGCGTGGTCCAGCTGCACGGCAATCGGAACGCCGGCGGCGTCGGCGAGTCCGCGGAGGGCCGCGATCAGCCGCAGCCCGTTGGGCGTGGCCGCGGTCTTCGGCGCAACCAGCAGGATGGCGCCCCGGCCGGATTCCTCGGCCGCGCCCACAACGGCGAGCGCGGTGGTGAAGTCGTAGCAGGTGAACGCAGGGACCGCGGAGCCTTGCTGCAGGGCCCCTGCGACCAGGGTGTCGAGTTGGGTACGCATCAGGCGCTCAGGCCTCCCACCAGGATCCAGGCGACGAACGTCAGCGCGAAACCGGCCAGTCCCAGCACGGTGGTGAGCACGGTCCAGGTCCTGAGGCCGTCGGCGACGGTCAGGCCGTAGTAGCGCACAACCACCCAGAACCCGGCGTCGGTGACGTGTGAAAGGCCCAGGGCGCCGAAGCCGATGGCGATCACGATCACGGCAATCTGCGCCGGCGTGTAGCCGCCGCCGGCCACGGCGGAGGAGAGCAGGCCTGCCGTTGTGACGATCGCGACGGTGGCCGAGCCCTGGGCGGCGCGGAGAGCGAGGGAGATGATGAAGCCAAGCAGCAGCAGCGGAACGCCCAGGGTGTCCAGGGATTCGGAGAGCGCCTTGCCGATTCCGCTGACCTGCAGGACACCGCCGAAGACGCCGCCGGCCGCAACGACCATGAGGATGGAGGCGATCGGGGGCAGGGCGCCTTCGAAGATTTCGCCGGTTTCCACGAGCGACCACTGGCGGCGGACGGCGAGGAGGAAGAAGGAGAGGGCAACGGCCACGAGGAGGGCGAAGACGGGGTTGCCGACGAACGCGGCGACGCCGTACCAGAAGTCGTTCTTGTCGATCACGAGGGTGCCGACGGTGCCCAGGAGGATCAGCGCGATCGGGGTGGCGATGAGGAAGATGATCAGACCGGGACGCGGCGGGGCAATGGCTTTGCTGCCCGGGCCCTCGTGGCCAACACGGACCATGGTGGCGGAGCCGAACTCATCCACCTGGGCCTTGACGGAGGGCAGCAGCTCGTAGTTCCTGCGGTTCATGATGGCTGCGACCCAGTAGGACAGGAAGCCCAAGGGCACGCAGATCGTCAGCGAGATCAGGGCGATCAGCCCGATGTCGGCGCCGAGCACGCCGGCACCGGCCACGATACCGGGGTGCGGCGGAACGGCCACGTGGATGGCCAGCATGATGCCGGCCATGGGCAGGCCGAACTTCACCGGGTGGACGTTGGCGATCTTGGAGAAGGCGTAGACGATCGGCACCAGGACGATGATGCCCACTTCGAAGAACACCGGAATCGCGACCAGGAAGCCGACTGCGGTGAGGGCCACGGCCACGCGCCGGGCGCCGAGCTTGGCGGTGAAGTGGTCGGCGAGGGACTGCACGCCGCCGGAGACCTCGATCATCCGGCCCAGGATGGCGCCGAGCGCGATCAGGAGCGCGACCTTGCCCATGGTGCCTCCCACCCCGGCGGCCACCACGGTGAAGATGTCCTTGAGCGGGATCTGCGCGGCCACGGCCACCAGGATGCTCACGGTCAGCAGGGAAACGAAGGCCTGGATCTTGAAGCGGATGATCATCACCAGCAGCAGGGCAACGCCGGCAGCAGCGATTGTCAGCAGCAGCGGAGTTCCCAGCTCCACGGCAGGCTTGATGACGGGCGCGTCGGCCGCGCGCACCATCAGGGAATTGAGCAGGGGGGTCATGAGGGGATGTCTCCTTTGACAGGAATATTCTCCGACGATTCAACCGCGAGGTAAAAGTGGAGTGGCGGGGTGGTGCCCGGCGACGGCGGAGGGGGGACCGCCGTCGCCGGAGGTGGGGTGGCGGGTTAGGCGGTGCGCTTGGTGGGCGCGAGGACCTTGATGACGGCGGAGTCATCGGCGGCGGCGAGGCCCTGGGCCTGGCCCAGGAGGTAGAGCTGCTCCGCGGCGGCGGCCACAGGGGCGGCGAGGCCGGCGGCACGGGTGGCCTTGCCGACGATGCCCATGTCCTTGACGAAGATGTCCAGGCGGCTGAGGACCTCCGCGCCGCTTTCGGTGTAGGCCTCCAGGATGCGCGGGCCGCGGTTGGAGAGCATGAAGGAGCCCGCAGCGCCGGCCTCGAGGGCGGCGAGGGTCTTGGCCTGGTCCAGGCCGAGGGCGTCGGCCAGGGCCATGGCCTCCGCGGCGGCGGCGATGTGGATGCCGCAAAGCAGCTGGTTGACGGTCTTCAGGGCCTGTCCGTCGCCGGGCTTGTCGCCGACCACGGTCAGGGTGGAGGCCAGCAGCTCCAGGGCCGGGCGGGCCTTTTCCTGGGCCTCGGGGGATGCGCCCACCACGATCAGCAGGTCGCCTTCGCCGGCGCGCTTGGGTCCGCCGGAGAGCGGGGCATCAACCAGTTCGACGCCGTATTCGGCCAGGCGGTCCACCGTGGCCGGGATGGCGTCGGTGCCCACGGTGCTGCCCAGGATCACGACGGAGCCCGGCTTGAGCACGGAGGCCACGCCGTTCTCGCCGAAGAGGACATCGTTGAGCTGCTCGCCGTTGCGCACTGCCAGCAGCAGGGCGTCGGCGCCTTTCGAGGCTTCCTGGGCGGAGTCGAACGTGCGGATGCCGGCGTCTTGAGCCAGCTTTAGGCGCGGCTCGGCGATGTCGAAGCCGTGGACGTTGAGCTGGCTGGCCAGGCGCGTGGCCATGGGCAGGCCCATGGCGCCAAGGCCCAGGACGGTGATGGTGTAGGTGCTGGTCATGGTGTTCTCCATCGAATGATGTGGTGTGGAATCAGAAAGTGTTGCTGAGCTTGCGCGTGACATCGGCGAGGGACTGGTCATCGCCCACGTTGCCGGCGAAGACGATGTACGGGATGCCCTTGGCCGGGCCGTCCACCGGCTCCCAGAGGCTGACGATGCCCGGCAGCATGGGCCCGCGGACTATCGCGTGCCGGATTTCCAGGCCGTGTGCGGCCACGTCCGAGGACGTGATGCCGCCCTTGGCGATCACGAAGCGGGGCGGGAAGGTCTTCAGCGTGCGGTTCACGACGGCGACGACGGCGGCCGAGACGGTCCGGGCGATCCGCAGGCTTTCGGCGGCGTCGGAGGCCTTGATCAGGAGCCGGCTCGTGTGGACAATGACGTCGCCGCCGCGGAGGGCGGCAACCACCGTGTCAACGGTTTCATCCAGGTACTCCCCCGCGTTCTCGCTGAGCAGCTTTTCGACGTCGATCTCCACGATCCGTGCCGCGCTGTGCTGCGCGGTCAGGGCGTTGAGCTGGCGGGTGGTGACGCCGACGTGCGAGCCGACGACGATCAGGCCGCCGGCCTCCGAGGGGGTGTTGCCCGCAAACGCTTCTTCGCCGCTGAGTTCGGTGGGGATTTCCTGGCCGATCCGTGCCCGGACGAACGGCGGGCCCACACGGTAAAGGAGCTTCTTGCCGCGGCGTTCTGCTTCCTCCAGGCCCAGGGACAGGGCGCGCAGATCGTTTTCGGTGACGATGTCCGCCACGATCGGGGTGGAGTTCGTGGCGGCGTCGATGGCGTCGGCGATCGCCTTGGCGGAGATGCTCGGATCCGTGGAGGCCCGGATGATGTCCAGGTCCAGCACGATCACCGAGTCCGCGGGGAACCGGCCGTTCGACTTCTCTTCCACGTACTTGGCCATCTCCGAGTTGGCGAAGCCGAAGCTCGCGTCCCGGGCGAATTCGGTCTCTGCCACGCGGGTGAGCCGTCCGGCGTCCTCGCCTGTGCCGCGGGTGAAGTGCACGCCGCCGATCGTCACGCGGCCGGCGTCGGGGAATGCGGGAACGATCACGACGCCGTCGGTCGTCTCGCCGTTGACGGCGGTGACGGTGGCGGCGATGACGTCCGGTTCGAGCGGGTAGTGGCCGCGGAGGGTGGAGTCGCTCCGGCTGACAAAGCTGAGCCGCAGGGCTCCCTCAGCCGTTCCGGCAGTTGATGCGGCGGCCGCGAGGGCGTTCCGGACGATCTCCTCGTTGCGGGCCGCTGCCTCGGCGGGGTCAAGGCTGCGGGTGTTGGTCAGCACGTAGACCGCGCGCTGGCGCTGGCCGTTGACTTCGTAGCCGAACGCCCAGGCGAAGTCCGCCACTTCCCAGCGGGTGAGGACCGGCAGGTTCGACACGGACTGGGTGCCGGTGGGGTCGTCGTCGAGGACTACCAGGACGCGGGGGGATGCCTCGGACGAGGCCGCCACGCTGTCTGCCACGAGCCGGGCGGGGATCTGTACTTCCGCGGGGAAAGCGGCCAGCACGTCTGCTTCGAGGGGCACTATGCACTCCATTGTGTGGGATCGATCGGTGGAAACCTGCGGTACTCCGGGAGCCGCAGAAGGGGCTAAATGTAAGATGTCAGACATCTTATATCTGGATGCTAGTGTGGCATATGGCACAAGGACGCGCAAGTAGACTTGGCCATCAGGAGCACGCCATCAGGCAAGTCATCAGGCTGAGTGCAGTCGCTGGACGGGGAGAATTGGCTAGGAAATCGCTGGTCGGCGTAGTGGCCGACGAACTGCTGGACCGGATCATTGCCGGCGAGTTCCCGCCCGGCGCGAGCGTCCCCGGCGAACTTGAGCTCAGCTCCCGGCACGAAGTCAGCCGGATGACCGTGCGCGAGGCCATGAAGACCCTCGAAGCCCAGCGGATCCTCAGTGTGGAACGGGGCCGCGGCACGTTCGTGAACCCGATCAACCGCTGGGGCTCCCTGGACGCCGTATTGCGGGCGGCCTCAGAGGGCACCAATGACGCCTCGGCCGCCATCCAGCTCATTGAGCTGCGGCGGATGCTGGAGACGGGGGCATGCGAACTTGCGGCCGGTCGGATGGCGGATTCTGACATCCAGGCCCTCCGCGCGCAGGTCGAGAGGATGCGGCAGGCCCATGAGACCAACGATCTCGCCGCGTTCGTCGAGGCTGACCTCGCCTTTCACGACCTCATCCTGCAGGCATCTGAAAACGTCTTCGTCGCCGTTTTGTTCGAACCGCTGCACCGGGTGCTGGAAAAGCGCCGGACCGAGACGTCCAAGGTGCCGGACATCCAGAAGCACGCGATCGGGCACCACCAGAACATCGCGGACGCACTGGCATCACGCGACCCGCACCGGGCCCGGGACGCCATGGACGCGCACATGCAGCAGACCCTCGATGACCTGAAGACCTTCGTCCTGGCCGAAGGCACCGCCTGACGCCCAAACGACCGACGGGCGCTTAGGCGCCTAGGCGTGCTGCTTAGGCAGGCGCTTGGCGGAGCTGCTCAGGCCAGCGAGAGGAAGAGCTTTTCCAGTTCTGCCCGGTCCAGGCTGGGGTCTTCCTGCTGCATGCACTGCTGCAGGCCGGTGGCGATAATGGCGAATCCCGCCTTGTCCAGGGCGCTGGAGACGGCCGCCAACTGGGTCACGACGCTCTTGCAGTCGCGGCCTTCCTCGATCATCCTGGTGACGGCCGCCAACTGCCCCTGCGCGCGGCGAAGCCGGTTGATGACAGGCTTCATGTCGGTGGGATCGAGTTCCATTGGTACCTCCGGGATCGGCGCGTCAGGTTCCACATCATACCCCCCTGAGTATTTTCGACCCCGAGGGCAAGTGGGTCTCCGCTCCGGAGGGAACGCCGCCTCGGCGCCTCGCTAGGGGCATAAGTACCTAGCGCGGCATGGATTATCGGCGTATTGGTGGTGATGTGAACGCCGCCAGGTTCCTCGAGCCGGACGCCGGCCATACCGGCAACAATATTCCCGCGGCGGGGCGGCGGCAGCCGGGGATTCAGGGCTCCGCACGAGGTCAGTCCGGTGCATGGCGTTCACCGCCCTGGAGCCGGTATGTCGCCCTCGGCGATTCGTTCACGGCAGGTGTCGGCGACCCGGAACCGTTGAGCCCCGGCGGCATGCGGGGGTGGGCGGACCGGATAGCCGAGGAACTCGGCGAGGGCCGCGGAGAGTTCGGGTATGCAAACCTCGCCATCAGCGGCCTGGTCCTGCGCGAAATCCTCGACCAGCAGCTTGAGCCGGCCCTGAACCTGAAACCGGACCTCGTCACCCTCTCGGCCGGCGGGAACGACCTCGTGTTCCATCGCGGCGATCCGGACCGGATGGCCGCCTCCCTCGACGCGGCTGTGACAGTGCTCTCGGCCACCGGGGCCACCGTGGTCCTGTTCACCGGGCCGGACTGGGGCGAGACCGCCGTGTTCGGGCACATCAGGGGCAAGGTTGCGGTCTTCAACGAGAACATCCGCGTCATCGCCGCCCGGCACGATGTCCTCATTGCTGATTTATGGGCACTGCGGCAATTGGGCGATGCCCGAATGTGGGATCCGGACCGCCTGCACTTCTCGCCGTTGGGTCACCACACCATTGCGGCCATGGTCCTGGACACGCTCAACGTGCCACACCGCCTGCGCCCCCTCGAACCCAAGCCCATGCCGCCGGGGAGTTGGCGGGAAACCCGGGCCAGCGATCTGGCCTGGGTGGCCCACTACATGCTGCCCTGGATGGTGAGCAGGATCAGGCCGCGGGCCGACGCCTTTCCCCGGCAGGCAAAGCGGCCGCTGCCGGGTCCGCCCCCCGGGGGCCCGGATTCCGGCCCCCTCCCCCTAGTCCGGCCCGGTTCCGTGGGCTAGTCTGCAGGAACGGCCCACAGCCGGTCATCGATGGCGATCACGAGGAGCGAAGTTGTCTAATCACACCTACAGCATTTCTGAAATTGTCGGAACCTCGAACGAAGGCCTCGATGCGGCGGTCCGGAACGGCATCACGGAGGCCGCCAAGACCCTCCGGAACCTTGACTGGTTCGAAGTCAAGGAAATCCGGGGGCACCTTGAAAACGGCCAGGTCGCGGACTGGCAGGTCACCATCAAGCTCGGGTTCCGCCTGGAGCGCTGACGCCCGCTCCGGAGCGCGGACGGCACAGACCGGCCCGCCTTCGGAGAAAACCCGCAACGCGTCAGGGCGGAGGAGGTCAGGACGGAGAGGAGCGCTTCATGCGCTACACGCATCTGGGCCGCTCCGGCCTGACCGTCTCGCGCCTGTGCCTGGGGACCATGAACTTTGGCCCGCAGACCGAGGAGACGCAGGCCTTCACCATCCTGGACACCGCGCAGGCCGCCGGCATCAATTTCGTCGATACCGCCAACGTGTACGGCGGTTCGAGCCACCGCGGCTGGACCGAGGAAATACTTGGCCGCTGGTTCGCCCAGGGCGGGGAGCGCCGGGAGCGCACGGTACTGGCCACCAAACTGTTCGGCACCATGACGGACCGGCCCAATGAGTCCAAGCTTTCGGCACTGCATATCCGCCGGGCCCTGGATGCAAGCCTGAAACGGCTGCAGACGGACTACATCGATTTGTACCAGTTCCATCACGTGGACCGGAACACGCCATGGGAAGAGATCTGGCAGGCTGTCGAGGTCGCGGTACAGCAGGGCAAAATCCTGTACACCGGCAGCAGCAACTTCGCCGGTTGGCACATCGCCCGCGCCCAGGAAACCGCCGCCCGCCGCAACTACTACGGGCTGGTCAGCGAGCAGTCGATCTACAACCTGCTGACCCGGGACGCGGAACTGGAAGTCATCCCCGCCGCCCAGCAGTACGGCCTGGGAATCCTGCCGTGGTCGCCGCTGCACGGCGGCCTGCTGGGCGGAGTGCTGCAGAAGGAGGGCGACGGCGTCCGCCGCATCGCGGGCCGCGCCCTCGAGGCGCTCAAAGCGCACCAGAAACAGATCCGGCGCTATGAGGACTTTGCCGCAGAGTTGGGCCAGGACCCGGCAGACGTTGCACTCGCGTGGCTGCTCCACCAGCCGGCAGTCACCGCTCCGATCATCGGCCCGCGCACCCTCGAGCAGCTCGAATCCTCCGTCAGGGCGCACAAATTGAAGCTCGACGCCGACGCGCTGAAGCGCCTTGACGAGATTTTCCCGGGCCACCGCACTGCACCGGAAGACTACGCCTGGTAGGCCGGATGTGGCTGATCTTTGGCATCCCGCCCGTCCCACCCACGGGGCGCCGGGTGGCCTTTGATACTAAGCATGATTACTATTGAGGCAGAAGGATGAAGCGCACCTGACGATCCAGGTGCCTCCTCTATGAAAGAAGAAGGAACGATAAAAATGGGTTTTTTCGCATTTCTGATTCTGGGCCTCATCGCCGGAGCAATCGCTAAGGCTATCCTTCCGGGACGTCAGGGTGGCGGCATCATCATCACCCTGATCCTCGGCGTCGTTGGCGCCCTCCTGGGCGGATTCATCGGCAGCGCACTGTTCGGCGTGGGCATCAACGAGTTCTTCTCGCTGTCGACCTGGCTGCTGGCCATCGGCGGTGCGATCGTCGTGCTGCTGGTTTACGGCATGATCAGCAAGCGCTCAGTCCGCTAATACGGAGACTGGCGGGAAACCGGTCCTGGGGTATACCCGGGGCCGGTTTTTTGCATTATCTTCAAGTACCGCATGGAGAAGGAGCACAAAATGAAGGGCAAACTTCTTTTCGCCACCGGACTGGCCGCAGGGTATGTCCTCGGCTCACGATCGGGCCGCGCCGCCTATGAGAAGCTCAAGGCCCGGGGCACCGAACTGTGGCACAGCAAGCCTGTCCAGGACAAGGTGGCCGCCGCGGCCGAAACGGTCAAGGACAAAGCCCCAGAGGTCACCGACCACCTGAGCGAGGCCGCCCGCCGCGCGGGTACCGTCATCAGCTCCGCCGTCCACCGCGAGGCCGGACACGGGAGCACCACCGCGGCGGACAAGCTGCCCTAGGCGCCCTGCGCAGGACGCCTAACCGGGCCTGCCGCCCTCAGCTGGAAAACGGCAACGCGCCGGCCACCACCGTGGCCCCCAGCTTCTCCGAGCGCAGCACCCGTGGCCTCAGTCCGTGCCTGCGAAGGATCTCGGACGTCTGTGCGGCCTGCCGGCGGCTGGTCTCGATCAGCACGTGGCCGCCTGGCGCCAGCCATTGACGTGCGCCGGCGGCGACCCGCCGCTGCACCTCCAGCCCGTCGGCGCCGCCGTCGAGGCAGGCCCGCGGCTCATGCACGCGCGCCTCCTGCGGCATGGTTTCGATGTCGGCCGAGGGAACGTAGGGGGCATTGACGGCCAGCAACCGGACACGGCCCCGGAGTCCCGCCGGGAGCGGATCGTAGAGGTCGCCCTCATGGACCTCCCCGCCCCACGGCAGCACGTTGGTGCGCGCACACGCCACGGCGGCAGGGTCGATATCGGCGCAATGAAGTTCGATGTCGCTGTGCTGTTCGATGGGGCCGGGCAGGTCGCTAGCGCTGTGCCGTCCGTTGGGGCGGGCGAGCGCGGCCAGCGCCGTCCCGACCGCGCCGGAGCCGCAACAGAGATCAACGACGACCGGCGCGGGCCGGCCTGCCCCGGCCGGCTCCTGCCGCCAGGTGTCCAGGAGCGCGGCGGCCTGCCGGGCGAGGAATTCCGTGCGTCGCCGCGGCACGAAGACTCCGGTGTCCACGGCGATGCGGAGTCCGCAAAATTCCGCCCAGCCGAGGATGTGTTCAAGCGGGAGGCCGGCAACCCTCCGGCGGGCCATCTCATCGAGTTCGGCCGGCGTCGGGGCGGCGGCGATCAGCAGGCTGGCCTCGTCTTCGGCGAACACGCAGCCGGCGGCGCGGAGCCTGGCCGTGAGTCTCTGGTGCGGGGAATCTTGGCCAACTAGTGGCATGGGAGCGCCTTTCGGTCTGGTGTCAGACGCCCTCACCGTGAGCTGGCCGCGGCCGGCACCGCTGGGAGGGCACCCTTTCTGGACTTGCGTGAACGGGACTCACCTCCTTCTGCTGCAGTTGCCCGGAATCCCATGCTACCCAAGGCCCCCAGCCGCCGCGATGGGGCCCGCCGGGTTTGCGCGCCCTCTTGCCACGGCGGTTTGCCATCACGTGGCAGGCCCGGCTGGCAGGATGTCAGCATGGAATCCATCCCTGCACACGACCTCATCTGGACCGGCTCCTACACTGCAGACTCAGGCGGCAGCGGTTCGGGGATCGGCGCCGTCGCCGCGGCGGCCGACGGCACCCTGCGATGGCTCGGTCTTGCGGCGGAGGCCGGCTCGCCGTCCTTCCTGGCGGTCCACCCCTCACTTCCTGTGGTTTACGCCGTTGCCGAGCATGCGCGGACCGTGCGGGCCTACCGCCGGGATGGCGAGTTTGGCCTGGAGCCTGCGGGACCCGCGTGGCCGGCCGGTGACGCGGCCTGCCATGTCGCCGTCGAGCCTGCCGGGCGTTTCCTGGTGGTGTGCTGTTGGGGCGACGGCCAGGTGCTGTTCTACGAACTCGGTGCCGACGGCGGAATCCTGGGCCGGGCCGCCGCCGCGGAGTCCCGCGACCCCTACGGCGACGCTCCCGACGCGGAAGCCCCCGAAAAACCAGGGCGGCCCAGCCGTGCCCATGCCGCGCTCATGCTGGCCGACGGCCGGGTGATGACCACGGACCTGGGCCACGACCTCCTGCGGATCTGGACCGTCCGCTCCGGGCCGGGGCCGGCTCTGCGGCCGGTCCTGGACCATGAGGTAGTCCTGCCGCAGGGCAGCGGCCCCCGGCACCTGGTCCAGCACCCGGGCGGAGACGTCTTTGTGGTGACCGAGTATTCAATTGAGGTGGTCGCGGCCTCGCTGTCGCCGGACTCCGGGGACTTCCGGCTCGGATTCGTCGGGCCGGCCACCGCCGGCGGCGCCGTACCGGGAGATTCGGCGGCAGAAATCGCGCTGGCGGCCGACGGCAGGCACGCCTACGTGGGCGTACGCGGCTCGAACCGGATCAGCGTGCTGGAGGTGGTGGCCGGAGGCGCGGCGCTGCGCCCGGTGGCCGACGTTCACAGCGGCGGCAACTGGCCCCGGCACCATGTGGTCCGCGAGGGATGGCTCCACGTCGCCCACGAACGCTCGGGCGACGTCGTGACCTTCCCCCTGGACCCCGAAACAGGGGTGCCGGGCACCCCCTTGGACCGGCTGGACGTGGCCTCCCCCACCGCGCTGGTGCCGGCTGGGCTCACGCCACGGGGTTGAGGGGCTGACGCCCCGGCGCCTGAGGTGCCGTCCCCGGGGCGCCGAAAAAGAACCCGGCCGCCAGACCGCGCAGCGGCGGTACGGGGCGGCGCATGATCGCCGCGGCCTCGGCGGCGGCCACATCGGCCGGGGGCCGGTCCGCGGCGTCCATAGCCGTCATGGCACCCAGCAGCGACACCCAGCGGGGCCCGAGACCGGGCGGGATCACCGGGCTCCGCAGGGTCCGTGCCACCAACGACTCCACCGGCGTCCCCGGAAACGCCTTGGCCGCGGTCAGGCATTCCAGGAGGACCAGACCCAGGGCGTAGACATCCGCCGCCGGATCCGCCGGTCCCCCGTTGGCCTGCTGCGGACTCATGTAATGCACGGTGCCCGACGACGATCCCGGTACGAGGACAGTTCCCGCGGGTACGGCAACCCCGAAATCCGCAATCCTCACCGGGGACCTGCGCAGCGAGCTAAGAAGGATGTTGGCGGGCTTGATGTCCTGATGCACGAAGCCGCCG
Organism: Arthrobacter sp. 2MCAF15; assembly: GCF_052115605.1. NCBI lineage: Bacteria > Bacillati > Actinomycetota > Actinomycetes > Micrococcales > Micrococcaceae > Arthrobacter > Arthrobacter sp. 2MCAF15. The sequence continues at coordinate 324,868 of NZ_JBFRGZ010000003.1, forward strand.
GCGTGCACGTGGCCGAGCCCGGACAGGGCAGCCGCGGCCCAGCCGGCCACGTCCTGCGGCTCGTTCGGACCCGCATGGATCCGTTCCGCCAGGCTCCCGCCGTAGGCAAATTCCTCCACAAGGAAGGGACGGCCCGCCCACGGGTGTCCGTCCGGCACGCGCCCCTCGCCCACAAAGGCCACAACCGCCGGGTGGTCCAGCCTGGACAGAATCCGGGCTTCGTCATGGATCCTGCGCGAATGCCGATCGTCGGGCCCCTCAGCGACCTTGACCGCCACGGGACGCTTGTTTGCCAGATCAGTGCCGCGATAAACGGTGGCCGTGGCGCCCCTGCCCAGGAGGCCGTGGATCAGGAAGGCGCCCTGCCCGCCCGCGGGCCTGCGCGCCGGGAGAACACTGCCCGCGAACGCCGGCCGGGTCACCGACTGAGTCGTCAATGACTGTGCGAGTAGGCTGCCACCGGCTCCGCGGCGCCCTGCCCGACGTCGTCCAGCTGAAAACCGCAGCGGCAACGCCACAAAGCGGGGAGGGCCAAGGAACGCTCAGCGGGCCCGAACGAGTAGGAGGACATCGCAGCCGGCTCCGGGGTGTGCCACTCCATGGGGGCGCCGCAGTGCCGCGGGAGAAGGGGACTGCCGCCTGTGCCCCCGGCAAAGGTTGCGGATTCAGGCATGACGCCTACTCTCGTTTGATGGCCGGAAAACAAGTAATAAGCATACATATAAATAGAATAACTAACTAGTTAAACAAGCTAGTTTCCCGGTTGTGCGAGGTAAAACTAGTGCCGCTTTTCGCCAATCGCCTCGCCCATCCGGCGCAGGAAGGTGATGACCACGCGGGCGTCCTCGGCGCTCATGGACTCGGCCACCTCCATCATTCGCCGGTGCATGTGGCCCAGCGTGGCGCGGACTTCGGAGTCCGTGGAGACCGTCGGCACGATCACGAGCGAGCGCCGGTCGGTCGGGTGCGGCTCGCGCCGGACGTGTCCGCTGGCCACCAGCCGGTCGATCAGCGAGGTGGTGGAGGCGGTGGTGATGCCCAGGACACGGCTGATGTCCTTGGGGCCGACCCGTTCTCCGGTGGCCTTGGCCCGCAGCAGGTAGCGCAGGGCCAGCAGGTCCGTCTCGCCCATCCCCATCGAATCGCGCGTGGACCGCCGCGTTGCCACCTCCGAGATCCTGTAATCGCGAAGGGCCTGCAGGATGGCAGCAGGCGGGTCAAGGCTGTCATCGGGGCCGTACCAGTATCCGGAGGCGCCGTGGGAGTCCATCCGGCAAGCCTAGCCGAACTGATAACTAGCCCGCCGTGCAATCGCAGCGGCTAGGGCCCCTCAGCACCAAAAGGCCCGGGGACACAAAAAATCCCCGGCCTCCTGTTGCCAGGAAGCCGGGGAATTTCCACTCTTCGCTAAAAGAGTGGGCCCTGTGGGGATCGAACCCACGACCCACGGATTAAAAGTCCGATGCTCTACCAACTGAGCTAAAGGCCCCAACTGATAGCTCCGAAACAGCGGATAAATCCGTCGCTGCGGCGCGTTTCAGCCCAGTCCATTTCTGGACGTTAATTACTGTACCCCAGACCTGGGCCGACATTATTCACACTGCCGGGACCGGCGTCGCCCGTCACCGGCGTCAGCGGCAGCGCCGCCGGCCCGATCCTCGATTCCCCGGCGGCACTGGAGTAGCGTGGGGGCATGAGCGAGCAAGCAGGATCAAGCGCCCCCGGCCCGCGGCACCACAAGCCGAAACCCTTCGCGCCGATCGACTTTGAGCCGTTCGCCGGCGGGGCCGATCCCGCCCGCGTCTCGGAGGCGGCCCATCTGGCCGCGCAGGCGCTGGTGCGCCGCGGCCGCGACAGCGATGACCCCAAAGTCACCAAGCGGCTGGTCAAGCTCGCCGATGAGCAGGGACTGGAGGCGATCGCCGAAATGTGGGCCGAAAGCCCCGCACGGTCCCTCCCCGGCGCCCTGTGGCGCCTCTACGCCCTGCGGGCCGCCACCATCCAGGACCCCGAACGGATCTCCGTCTACTTCAAGGCAGGCAAGGACACGGCCCAGGTTTCGCATGTGGTGGCCGGCGCGGCCGAACCGCCGGGCGCGGATGAGATGAAATCCATGGCGGACGCCATCCTCTCCGGGGCGTTCGACGGCGACTTCGACGTCGCGCTTGAACGTTCTGCCGCGTTCTGCCGCGTGGTTGCCCTGGGCCAGGCAACGATTGCGGACAACGCCGAGCACAGCAACGAGAACCACGCCAGCAAGCTCACCCGCAACTCCCACCTGCTGGTCAAGACGGCCGAAGACCTCGAACACGCAGCCAACGCGTGGCGGCTGGGCGAGCTGGACTAAGGGCCACCACGCACGGCCTGGGCAGGCTGTCAATGTTGACTTGAAAGAACCTACGTAGAAAACTAAAAGCGGTGCCGAACCGCGAAACCCCCGGGCTTCAACATTTAGCCGCCTAGAGCGGCCTACCGCCGAGAGGCGTATCCGGTTCGGCACCATTTTTATGCCCCTTTTTAATTGAGGGCGTACCGGCGCTGTCATATGCCGCGTCCGGCCAGTCCGGGCCCGGCGCGGACGGTAAAGTAAGGCGCATGCGCTGGTCTCCGTCAAGTCACACAGGCGGCCGAGCCTACCCGCGACCCACTCCTCGGAAGACCGGTGACACCACGTGAAGCTGCGCCTGTTCCCGCAGGAGTCCGCCGGACTGAACCTGCTCTCCCAAATGGCGCGCCAGATCGTGCTGGCCACTGGAACACTCTCGGAGATCCTCGGCGCCCCGGCCAGTGAGCATGCCCGGCTGGTGGAGGACATGCACAACCATGAGGCAAAATCGGCGGAGCTGCACTTTGCCCTCCTGACCCATATGCGCACCAGCTTCGTGAATCCCCTGCCGCGCGAGGACATGTACACGCTGTCCCGCTTCCTCAACGAGGCCATAGAGAAGCTCGACGCCGCCGCCGAGCTCGTGTCCCTGTACAAGCTCGAACGGCTGCCCAAGCGCGCAGCGGACCAGCTGGAAATCATCAGCCGGCAGGCCGAGCTCACGGTCGATGCCATGCGGAAGCTGAACAACCTGGACGAACTCGAGGACTACTGGATCGAGATCCTCCGGCTGGCCAAACGCGCCGAACGCACTCACCGGGTCTGGGTCGCGGACATGCTCCACGAGATGAAGGCGATGCAGTACGCGCGCAACCGCGACATCGCGAACCAGCTTGTCGAAGTCACGAAGGACATGCGCCGGATCGCCACCCAGGTGGGCAGCATCATCGTCAAGGAATCCTGACGTGGTGTTCTTCTTCCTTGCCCTGGTGCTCCTCTGCGCCGGGGCCTTCGCATTCCTCAACGGCTTCAGGGACGCGTCCTCCTCGGTTGCCCTGGCCGTGCGGACGCGGGCGCTGACCCCAACCGTGGCGGTACTGCTGGCCAGCCTGTTCAACTTCATCGGCGCCGGACTGAGCGCCGCCCTTGCACTGGCCGTCAGCCAGACGTGGCTGACATTGCCGACGGGCACGAACGGCCTGACGATTCTCCTCGCCGCGCTGGTGAGCGCCATCCTCTGGGGTATCTATATGTGGTGGCGGGGCATCCCGGCCTCCTCCACGCACGCCCTGGTCGGCGGCCTCGCCGGGGCAGGCGTGGCGAGCGTCGCCGTCGGCGGCAACCCCGTCACCGGCGTTGACAACTCGCTCCTGTACCAGGTGGCTCTGCCGCTGCTGGTCTCCCCGGTGATCGCCTATGTCGGGTCGTTCCTGCTGGTCTGGCCTGCCAGCTGGGCCGCCCGCTACACGCCGCCCAACGTCGTCAACACCCGGTCCCGGCGGGCCCAGGCCATTGCAGCCGGCGCCGTCGCCTTCGGCCACGGGTTGCAGGACGGCCAGCGCACCAGCGCCGTGGTGATCCTGGCGCTGCTGGCGGCCGGGCTCTCCGACGGCGGGTCCGTGCCGGTGTGGGTGGCGGTGATGACGGCCGTCCTGCTGTCGGCGGGGACGCTGGCGGGCGGCTGGCGAATTTCCTACACCATCGGCTACCGGCTGACCCGGATCGACCCCCTGCGTGGATTCGTCGCCCAGATGTACAGCTCGGTGATGCTGCTGGTGGGCGCGATCGGGCTGCATTGGCCCGTCTCCACCACCCACACGGTGACGGCGGCAACGCTGGGCGCCGGCGCCAACCAGTCCTTCCCGGGCACGGACCGCCGGCTGGTGATCCGCATCCTGGCGTTCTGGGTCCTGACCCCGGTTGTAACCGCCACCGCCGCGTTCGTCCTGCAGCTGGCGCTCACGCCGGTGGCCCGCCTGTAAGGGACTTGCCGTTTACCCGAAGCGGCCGGAGACGTAGTCCTCGGTGGCCTTCTCGGTCGGGTTGCTGAAGATGGTCGGGGTGTCACCGAACTCGATCAGCTTGCCCGGCTTGCCGGTGCCGGCGATGTTGAAGAACGCCGTCTTGTCCGACACGCGGGCCGCCTGCTGCATGTTGTGCGTCACGATCACCACCGTGTACTGGTCCTTGAGCTCGTTGATGAGATCCTCAATGGCCAGCGTCGAGATCGGGTCCAGGGCGGAGCAGGGCTCGTCCATGAGGATCACCTGGGGCTCTACGGCAATGGCCCGGGCGATGCACAGGCGCTGCTGCTGGCCGCCGGAGAGGCCGGAGCCGGGCTTGGACAGGCGGTCCTTGACCTCGTTCCACAGGTTCGCCCCTTGCAGGGAGCGCTCCACCAGGACGTCAGCCTCGCCCTTGGAGATCTTCTTGTTGTTCAGCTTCACGCCGGCCAGCACGTTGTCCCGGATGGACATGGTGGGGAACGGGTTGGGCCGCTGGAACACCATGCCGATCTGGGAACGCACGGTGACCGGGTCGACGCCGGGGCCGTACAGGTTGTCCCCGTCCAGCAGCACCTCGCCCTCAACCCTCGCCCCGGGGATGACCTCGTGCATGCGGTTCAGGGTGCGCAGGAAGGTGGATTTGCCGCAGCCCGACGGGCCGATGAAGGCCGTGACGGACTTGGCCTCGATGTTGATGTTGACGCCTTCGACGGCCAGGAATTTGCTGTAGTAGACGTTCAGGTCTTTGACGTCGATGCGCTTAGACATGGTGTTCCTTCACTTGCTGGAGGTTTATTCGGCGGGCGCGGCGGTGGCCTAGCGGCCGGCCTTGGGGGCGAAGACGCGGGCGATCAGGCGGGCGCCGAGGTTGAGCAGCATCACCAGGATGATGAGCACCAGGGCCGCACCCCAGGCCCGCTCGGAGGACGGATCCGGGTTGGACGGCGAGGTGGGGTTCAGGATCTGCGTGTAGATGAACGTTGGCAGCGAGGCCATCCAGCCGCTGAACACGTTGGTGTTGATGGTGGTCGCGAATCCGGCGGTGACCAGGATCGGCGCGGTTTCGCCGATCACACGGGCGATCGCGAGGGTGATGCCGGACGCGATGCCGGAGATCGCCGTCGGAAGGACCACTTTGAGGATGGTCCGCCATTTGCGGACGCCGAGGGCGTAGGCGGCCTCGCGGAGTTCGTTGGGCACGATCTTGAGCATTTCCTCGCTGGAGCGGACCACCACCGGGATCATCAGGACAGAGAGTGCGACGGCGGCGACGGCGCCTGTCTTGGTGCCCGGGCCGACCAGCGCGAAGAAGGCGGCCGCGGCGAACAGGCCCGCGACAATCGAGGGGATGCCGGTCATGACGTCCACGAAGAAGGTAATGGCCCGGGCCAGCGCCCGGTCCTCGCCGTATTCAACGAGATAGATCGCGGTCAGCAGGCCCACCGGGACCGAGATGAGGGTGGCGAGCACGGTGATCAGCAGGGTGCCCACGAGCGCGTGGTAGATGCCGCCGAGCAGGGGCGCACCTTCCTCGACGGTCTTGTTATCGAAGGCGCCGGTGACGCCGTTCATGGAGGTGGTGAGGAATCCGGGATCCAGGAGGCCGGGGAGGCCGTTGACCAGCACCGTCCAGATCACCGAGAACAAGGGCAGCAGGGCGACCAGGAAGGCGCCCACCACCAGGCAGGTGGCCAACTTGTCCTTGGCCTTGCGGGCGCCTTCCACAACCAGGCTCCAGCCGACCAGTCCGGCGGCAAAGAGGATGCCGGAGACCAGCCCCCAGCCGAAGGCGTTGAAGCCGATCAGGGCCAGGATGGCGGCACCGAGGACCAGGGCTACGGCCAGGACAATGTACGGCGCGGCCTTGGGCAGCTGGCCCTTGGTCAGTGCCGAGCGCTTGCGCACGGGGGTCAGGGTGGAGGTCATTTAGTTGGCTCCCGAGAATTCTTTGTGCCGGGTGATGATCCCGCGGGCGATCATGTTCACGCCGAGGGTGATGACGAACAGCACCAGGCCGGCGGCGATCAGCGTGCTGACCTTCAGTCCGCTGGCCTCGGGGAAGTTCAGGGCGATTTCGGCGGCGATGGTCTGGTTTCCGCTCTGGATCAGGCTGGCGGTCAGGGCTCCGGAGGACAGCACCAGCGCCACGGCCATGGTCTCGCCGAGGGCCCGGCCGAGTCCGAGCATCACGGCGCTGATGATGCCGGGCCGGCCGAACGGCAGGACGGTCATCCGGATCATCTCCCAGCGGGTGGCGCCGAGGGCCAGCGCGGCCTCTTCGTGCAGCTTGGGGGTCTGCAGGAAGATCTCGCGGGTCAGGGACGTGATGATCGGCAGGACCATGACGGCGAGGACGATCCCGGCCGTGAGGATGGTCTTTCCGGTGGCCGAGGCGGGACCTTGGAATATCGGCAGCCAGCCCATGTTGTTGGCCAGCCAGTTATAGGACGGGGAGATTTCCTTGGCGAGGAACGCAACGCCCCAGGCGCCGTAAACCACGGACGGGATCGCGGCGAGAAGGTCAATGACGTAGCCCAGGCCGGAGGCGAGCTTGCGCGGTGCGTAGTGCGAGATGAACAGCGCGACACCGATCGCGATCGGCGTCGCGATTACCAGGGCGATCACGGAGGCGATGAGGGTGCCGATGACGAGCGGCCAGATGTAGGTGAAGAACCCTTCGCCGCCCTGGATCTTGTCCGGCGATGCCACGAGGGCCGGGAACGCCTGGATGACCAGGAACAGTGCCACGCCGAAGAGCACGACGAGGATCAGACACCCTGCCGCCAAGGCGGCTGCGGAAAAGACTTTGTCGCCGGTGTGGCCTGCGCCCCGGGACTTGGTCAGGGAGGTGGTGGTCACTTCACGGTCCTTCGGTTTGGGTGGAGGTCCGGGCGCCGGCTGCGGAGGCCTCCGCGGCCGGCTTCCGGCAAATCTTGGTGTTTGGAACAAACGCGTCGGTTCCCTGCTCCATGGCGGCCGCCGGTGACGGCCGCCATGATGCAGGGAACCTTTGATCAGGCTCGTGTTTCCACTATGCCTCGCGGTGCGGCGTTATCCCTAGGCCTTGGCCTTGATGGCGTCGACGGCAGCGATTGCCTTGTCCTGGAGGGCCTTGGACAGCGGCGCCGACTTGGCGGCGTCTGCGGCGGCCTGCTGGCCGGCGTCGGAGGCTGCGTACTTGACGAAGGCCTTGACCAGGTCAGCGGTGGCCTGCGTGTCGTAGGTGCTGCAGACGATGTGGTAGGACACCAGGACGATCGGGTAGGCGCCGGCGGCGGTGGTGGTGCGGTCCAGCTTGATGGCGAGGTCGTTGGCGTTGCGGCCTTCAACCGGCTTGCCCTGGTCCACTGCCTTGGCAGCAGCGTCGGCGGAGATCTTCGTGAAGGAGTCTCCGACCTTGATCTGCGCCGTGCCGAGCTTGCCGCTGACAGCGGAGTCGTCGGCGTAGGTGACCGCACCGGGGGTGTCGGTGACGGTCTTGACGACGCCGGAGGTGCCCTTGGCGTTCTCGCCCTTCAGGCTCGCGGGCCAGACGCCGGCGGCCTTGTCGGTCCACACCGAGGGGGCGACGGCGGACAGGTAGTCCGTGAAGTTCGAGGTGGTGCCGGAGTCATCCGAACGGTTCACCGGGGTGACCTTGAGGTCCGGAAGCTTGGCGTCCGGGTTCAGGGCCGCGATGGCGGGGTCGTTCCAGTTGGCGATCTCGCCGCGGAAGATCTTGGCAACGGTGGCAGCGTCGAGCTTCAGGTCCGTGATGCCCGGCAGGTTGAAGGCCACGGCGATCGGGGAAATGTAGACCGGGATGTCGAGGGCGCCGTCGGGGCCGCACTTGTCCTTGGAGCTGGCGAGCTCGTCATCCTTGAGGTAGGCATCGGAGCCGGCGAACTGTGCCGAGCCGTCGAGGATCGCCTTGCGCCCGGCGCCGGAGCCGTCCGGGGAGTACTGCACAGTGGCGCCCTGGTTCGCGGTAGCGAAGTTGGTCTTCCAGACGTCCATGGCTGCGCCCTGGGCGGAAGAGCCGATGCCGGTCAGGGTGCCGGTGACCTTGGGGCCGGACGCGGACGGAGCCGCGGTCTGGGCCGTGTTGGTTGCATTGTCCGAACCGCAAGCGGTCAGCGCGAGTGCGCCGGCGGCGATAACAGCGATAGCCGCGTTGCGGCCGAAGCGGAGAGCCTTCACTTAGATGTACCCCTTTCAGGGCTTTGCGTGCTGGGCCGGAGAAGGCCAGCAGGGATGCGTACGGATTTGTACCTTTACCGACGGTAAGTGGCCCAGGTGAAGAGAATTGCGGACCAAGGTGAACGGCCGGTTAACGACACTGGGCCATTGGCTTACATCTGCCGGGGAGCCATTGTGTTCTGTGGGTCACAGTCGTATCGGTCATGCCCCTCCACGTTGCGCTATCACTTCCGCGCGCCAAGGCCCGCCAAAACCCGAGAATGGGGACCACAACTGATAGCGCAACGGGTGGGAGGGGCAGGTCTGCCGTGCCGGCCGGCCCGGGGCAGCAAATAGACTGGAGGGCATGGCCTCCGCGACTGGACTCTCCGCAAGCGCACGATTCCTGCGCGGCCGGGTCCGGACCGGCTTTGTCCGGAGCCGGAACTCCCTGGGGCCGGCCATCCAGATGACCACGTGCGCCGTGGGCGCCTACGCGTTCGCCGAATACGTCCTGGGCCACAACGGGCCGTTGTTCGCGGCCACATCGTCCCTGATTGCCCTCGGTTTTTCCCGGGACCCGAGGCTGCGCCGCGTCATCGAGGTGGGCCTGGGCTGCACGCTCGGCATCGTCGTCGGGGACCTGCTGCTGCACTGGCTGGGTTCCGGGATCTGGCAGGCCGCCGTCGTTCTCCTCTTCTCCATCCTGCTGGCCAGGTTCCTGGACAGCGGGACCATCTTCACCACCCAGCTGGGCCTGCAGTCAGTGCTCGTGGTGCTCCTGCCGGCGCCGATCGGGGGGCCGTTCACGCGCAGCATCGACGCCGTAGTGGGCGGGGTGTTTGCGCTGCTGATGACCGTCCTGGTTCCCAAGGATCCCCGGCGTGAACCCCGCAACGACGTCAAGAAGCTGCTCCACGAGCTCGCCGAGGTGCTGCGGGAATGCGCCTCGGCGCTGAGCTACAGCGATTCCACCCAGGCCTGGCACGCCCTCATCCGGGGGCGGAACTGCCAGCCTCTCGTCGATGCCATGCGCCAGACGCTGCGCGCCTCCGGCGAGGTGGCCACCCTGGCCCCCGCATACCGAAGGCACCGGGAAGAGCTGGACCAGATGGAACAGTCACTGGACTACATCGATCTCGCGCTGCGCAACAGCCGGGTTTTTGCGCGCCGCCTGACCAGCGCCATCAACCATGCGGCCCTCTCGGACGAGGCCACCCAGAACATCGCCGACGTCCTGCAGGAGACGGCCGCCGCCGTCGATGAGCTGTCGCTGGGCCTGGCGGAAGTGCACGACGGCGCCCGCCGCGCGCATCTGCGCACTGCCCGGTCCGAGCTGCGGGAGATTGCCATCCGGCTGCATCCGCGGATGCTGGACGTCCAGCTGCTCGAGGGCGAAACGGTGGTCATGCTGTTCCGACCGCTCATGGTGGACCTCCTGGAGGCCGCCGGCGTGGATTCCAAGGAAGCCCGGGACATCCTTCCCCCGCTGTAGCCGCCGCAGGTGCCGCGCAGGCCCACATGGCCCGGCCGGCGCGCTTCATTGTCGCCGGCCCCCGATAGTGTGGACCAATGGCTACGAAGACTTCCCGGGGGCCCAAGGCGCCCGGCTACAAATGCGCCGAATGCGGCTGGACCACGGTCAAGTGGGTGGGCCGCTGCGGCGAATGCCAGGCATGGGGCAGCGTGGAGGAGACCGGCGCCGCCGTCGCCCGCACGACGGCGGCCACAACGGTCCTTGAACCGGCCCGCCGGATCGCCGACATCGACGCCACCACCGCGGCTTTCCTGCCTACCGGCGTGGACGAACTGGACCGTGTCCTGGGCGGCGGGCTGGTGCCCGGCGCCGTCATCCTCCTCGCGGGCGAACCCGGGGTGGGCAAGTCCACGCTGCTGCTGGACGTGGCGGCCAAGTTCGCCCGCACCGCGCAGGACGTCCTCTATATCACCGGCGAGGAATCCGCCGCCCAGGTCAAGCTCCGTGCGGACCGGATCGACGCCGTAGCCGAGTCCCTGTACCTGTCCGCCGAAACTGACCTCGGGCAAGCCCTGGGGCAGGTGGAGAAGCTGGAGCCGCGGCTGCTGGTGGTGGACTCCGTGCAGACCCTCAGCAGCGCCGACGTCGAGGGCAGCGCCGGAGGGGTCTCCCAGGTGCGCGAGGTTGCGGCCTCCCTGATTGCCGCGGCCAAGCGCCGCAACATGACCACGCTGCTGGTGGGGCACGTGACCAAGGACGGTTCCATCGCCGGGCCCCGGCTCCTGGAGCACCTCGTGGACGTCGTCTGCCAGTTCGAGGGCGAGCGGCATTCGCGGCTGCGGCTGCTGCGCGCCGTCAAGAACCGCTACGGACCTACCGACGACGTCGGCTGCTTCGACTTGAACGAGGACGGCATCGAGGGCCTCGCCGATCCCAGCGGGCTGTTCGTCTCGCGGACCAAGGAGCCCGTCTCGGGAACCTGCATCACGGTCACGCTGGAGGGCCGCCGGCCGCTGCTGGCCGAGGTCCAGGCGCTGCTCGCCGAGAGCGCCAGCTCCCAGCCCCGCCGCGCCACCAGCGGACTGGACAGCTCGCGCGTGGCGATGCTGCTCGCCGTCCTGCAGCAGCGCGCCGGCTGCCTGCTGCATAAGGACGACTCCTATGTGGCCACAGTTGGCGGGGTCAAGCTCAGCGAACCCGCCACCGACCTCGCCGTGGCCCTGGCGGTGGCCTCCGCCAAAGCCAAGAAGCCGCTCCCCCAGCGGCTGATTGCCTTCGGCGAGGTAGGCCTGGCCGGCGAAGTCCGCCCGGTTCCCGGCATCAACCAGCGCATCCAGGAGGCGCACCGGCTCGGCTTCACCCATGCAGTGGTGCCGGCCAGCCCCAACGGGCACGGGCCGGTTCCCGCGGGGTTCTCGGTCCGCGAGGTGGGCCACCTTGCCGAGGCCCTTGGGCTGCTGATCAGCTGACCGCCCGAAGGCCTGGGACGTGCCGTCGGCGTACACAGAAGCGACTTAGGACCCTAACGCCGCCGCCCAGGCGGCCGCACGATGGGATAGTGGCTGGCGGATGCGGCCGGCCGATCCAACCGTCCCAGCCGCGCCGGCCGCACTAGAGGGGTGCGACATGATGTGGGGTTACGGGTACGAACTCGGCTGGATGTGGCTGTGGGGCGTGTTCCTGCTGGCCGGAATTACCGTGCTGGTCATCCTGGCCGTCCGGCTCCTCACTGGAGGCCTTCGTCATGACGGTCCTGGTCTGCCGCCGGGCCAGGGGCAGATTCCTCCACAGGGGCAGGGCGGGCCTCCCGGTCCAACCCCCGTTTCTCCACAGCCGCCAGTGCCGACCGGACGATCCCAGGCCCGCCTGATCCTTGACGAACGCTTTGCGCGGGGCGAGCTCACGGCCGAGCAGTACCGCGAGAATCTGAAGGTGCTGGGCGAGGAGTCCTAGTGCAGCCCCTCAGCCGCCGCCATGCCCTGCTCTTGGCCGGCCTCGGTGTGGCCACAACCGCGGCGGGCGCAGCGGGGCTCACCTGGACACTGGCATCCCGCAGCGCGCCGGTCACCGGGGCCGCACTGACCCACCCGGCCGAGCTGCGCAGCACCGGCGGCAGCCTGGCGCTCGAGTTGGAGGCGGGCGAGGGCCCAATGCAATTGGCCGGGCGCCAGGTCACGGCCCTTGGCTACAACGGAGCCAGTCCCGGACCCACCTTGCGCCTGCAGGCCGGGGACGCGCTCGGCATCCGGGTGCTGAATCGCCTGGCCGAGCCCACAAACCTGCATATGCACGGGCTCCACGTGTCCCCGCAGGGTGCCGGGGACAACGTGTTTGTCACAGTGGAACCCGGAGGCAGCTTTGACTATGAATACCGGTTACCGCCGGACCACCCGCCCGGCGTCTACTGGTACCACCCGCACCACCACGGCCTGGTCGCGGGGCAGATCTTCGGTGGCCTGTTCGGGGCAATCATCGTCGAGGACACGGAACCCATTCCGGCCGCCACGGAGCGCCTGCTGATCGTCTCCGACACGGAACTGGACGCGGCAGGAAGCATCCGGAGCGCTCCGCAGGCAGAACGCATGGCCGGCAGGGAGGGCCGGCTCGTGCTGGTCAACGGCCAAAGCAAGCCCCTCATCAGCGCCCTCCCCGGGCAACGGGAGCGGTGGCGGCTGGTCAACGCCTGCGTCGCCCGCTTCCTCCGGCTGCAGCTCGACGGCCAGTTCATGCAGCTGCTCGGCATCGACTCCGGGCGCTTCCAGTCGGCCGCATCGGTCAACGAGGTCCTGCTGGCCCCAGGCAACCGGGCCGATCTTCTGGTGACTGCGGTGGCCGGCGAGTCAGTCCTCAGGGCCGCTTACTATGACCGCGGCAGCATGCCCGCAATGATGGGCCGGGATTCCGCCGGTCCAGACGCAGCGGCGACCCCGTCCCCGAGTGTGGCCCTCGCGACCCTCCAGGTTTCAGGCGAACCGGCCGCCGGTCCTGCAGGGTTGCCGCCCCAGCCGGCCCCAATGGACCTGCGCCAGCTCTCCGTCGCCGCACGCCGGCAGTTCCTCCTGGCGGTCGGCATGAGCCCAGGACCCATGGGCGGAGGCGGCGCTGGCATGATGGCGTTCACCATTAACGGCCGGGAATTCGACGCGGCCAGGACCGACACCACGGTGGCGGCCGGCAGCATGGAGGAGTGGACGGTGGTCAATACCAGTCCCATGGACCACCCGTTCCACCTGCACGTCTGGCCGATGCAACTGATCTCCGTGAATGGTGCGGCGGCCGCTTCACCGGTCTGGCGGGATGTGGTCAATGTCCCGGCAAACGGACGGGTGACCGTCAGGATTTCCTTCAAGGACTTCACTGGAAAATCGGCCTACCACTGCCACATCCTGGACCACGAGGACCTGGGGATGATGGGCGTCATCGAGGTCCGCTGAGAAATCAAGCTCTTGCCAGAAATACCCCCTGGGGGTATCTTTGCCATAGCTTCAGATCACTGAACACCTTCCAGGAGCGCACACCATGGACCACCGGCACAGCAGTCGGGACCTCGATCGGGGCATAGATCCCGCCGTCGGCGTTCATAGCACCCACCATCACGGCATCCACGGGACGCCGCAGGGCGGCCGGGCAGGGCATCCCGCAGGCTCCGGCGCCGCTGCCGGCTCCGCCGCGGATGACCACCTTGTCCACAGCCACGGCCAGCATGCCGGGCACAGCGTCGCGATGTTCAGGGACAGGTTCTGGGTGTCACTGGCCCTGGCCGTTCCCGTGGTCTTCTTCAGCCCCATGTTCGCGGACCTCCTGGGCTACCAGCCGCCGGTGTTTCCGGGCTCCGCCTGGATTCCGCCGGTATTCGGCACGGCGATCTTCATCTACGGCGGCCAACCGTTCATCCGGGGCGGCCTCAGTGAGCTGAGGACGCGCAAGCCCGGGATGATGCTGCTGATCGCCATGGCCATCAGCGTGGCATTCATTGCCTCATGGGTGACCAGCCTGGGCCTGGGCGGCTTCGACCTCGACTTCTGGTGGGAGCTGGCATTGCTGGTTCCGATCATGCTGCTGGGCCACTGGATCGAGATGCGCGCCCTCGGCTCGGCCCAGGGCGCGCTGGACGCCCTGGCTGCGCTGCTGCCCGACGAGGCGGAACGCGTCACCGGCGCCGGCACGGAGACCGTCAGCGTCTCGATGCTCCGCGCCGGAGACACCATCCTGGTCCGCCCCGGCGGACGGATGCCGGCCGACGGCACGGTCAGTGACGGCCGGGCGGAATTCGACGAATCGATGATCACCGGCGAGTCACGGACGGTCCTGCGGGCGCCCGGCGATCCCGTGGTGGCCGGGACCATCGCCACGGACAACTCCGTGCGGGTCAGAGTCTCCGCCATCGGCGAGGACACCGCCCTGGCCGGGATCCAGCGACTCGTGGCGGAGGCGCAGGCATCCTCCTCCCGGGCCCAGGCCCTGGCCGACAGGGCAGCGGCGTTCCTCTTCTACTTCGCCGCAGGTACCGGCGCCCTGACCTTCGTCGTCTGGACCCTGATGGGTAGCGTCACCGAGGCCGTCACCCGCACCGTGACGGTCCTGGTGATCGCCTGCCCCCATGCCCTTGGCCTTGCCATCCCGCTCGTTATCGCCATTTCCACGGAGCGGGCCGCCCGGGCCGGTGTCCTGATCAAGAACCGGATGGCGCTGGAGCGCATGCGCACGGTCGACGTCGTGCTGTTCGACAAGACCGGAACCCTGACCAGAGGCAAGCCCGAGCTCAAGGAAGTTGCCGCGACGGTGGGCATGGGGCCGGCCTCAGCCGCAGGCCGGGACGCGGTGCTGGCTCTCGCCGCCGCTGTGGAGGTGGACAGCGAACACCCGGTGGCCCGCTCGATCGTGGCCGCCGCCCGGGAACGGGAATTGAAGATTCCGACGGCGGAGGGGTTCACCGCGCTGACGGGCCGCGGGGCCCGGGCCACGGTCGATGGCCGCGTAGTCCAGGTGGGCGGTCCTGCCCTGCTCCGCGAACTCGGTCTGCAGGAACCGGAGGATTTGGCCGCCACGACCGGCGCCTGGCTGGCTCGCGGCGCGGCAGTGCTCCACGTCGTGGACGGCGGCGCCGTGGTGGGAGCGGTCAGCCTGGAGGATGCAGTTCGGCCCGAGTCACGCCAGGCCGTCCGGGCCCTCCAGGCGCGCGGCATCACGGTGGCCATGGTCACCGGCGACGCCCGGCAGGTGGCGGGCGCCGTCGCCGCCGAGCTCAACATCGATGAAGTGTTCGCCGAGGTCCTCCCGGCCGACAAGGACAAGAAGGTCGCGCAGCTGCAGGGCCGCGGACTGAAGGTGGCCATGGTGGGCGACGGCGTCAACGACTCCCCGGCGCTGGCCCGGGCGGAGGTGGGGATCGCGATTGGCGGGGGGACGGATGTGGCGGTGGAATCGGCCGGGGTGGTCCTGGCCGGCGACGATCCCCGGGCCGTGCTGTCGCTGCTCGATCTGTCCAAGGCGAGCTACCGGAAGATGTGGCAGAACCTCGTCTGGGCCACCGGGTACAACATCATCTCTGTGCCGCTGGCAGCCGGCGTCCTCGCCTTCGCAGGGATCGTCCTCTCCCCCGCCGCGGGCGCGGTGATGATGTCGGCGTCGACCATTGTGGTTGCCCTGAACGCGCAGTTGCTGCGCAGGCTAAAGCTCAACCCGGCCGCGGTCGGCTGACCGTAAGGAGCCCCCCATGCCGGAAACCAGCCGCCGCGATTCATCATTCGGGCGATCCTATGCCCGGGTGGGCCCGCGGATGGACGCCCGCGGGGCAATGGAGCACCGCCGGCGCCTGGTGGAACCTGCGCACGGAGTCGTCGTCGAAATCGGCGCGGGATACGGGGCCACCTTCGCGTTCTACCCTGCCGCGGTAACCTCCGTGCTAGCCCTCGAACCGGACCCCACACTCCGGGGGCTGGCCGGCGCGGCCGCCGCGAAGGCACCTGTGCCTGTCACCGTGCAGGACGGCGTGGCCGAAGCGCTGCCGGCCGCGGACGCCTCGGTGGACGTCGTCGTCTCCAGTTTGGTGCTGTGCAGCGTCGCGGACCAGTCCGCCGCCCTCGCGGAGATGGTCCGGGTCCTGCGCCCCGGCGGCTCGCTGCTGTTCTATGAACACGTCCGCTCCGCGCACCGCGTGCTGGCGGCCGCCGAAGACCTCCTCACACCGCTGTGGACCCGACTGGCAGGCGGATGCCACCCGAACCGCGACACCACCGCCATGATCGTCCAGGCCGGCCTCACCGTGCAGCGCATCGACCGCTTCGGCTTTTCGGTCCTCCCCGGCAACCCGCGGCTGGCCCACATCCTTGGTGCGGCGGGCAAGTCCTGAGCCGGCCGCCGGTCACCGAAGCCCTTTAGGGGACGCGAGGGGCGCCTGCCGCGATGGCAGACGCCCCTCTGGTTAATCCTTCAAACCCATTCAAACCCATTCAAACGGGTGGTTTGACCCTGAAGTCGGGCCTGCCTGGCTAGGCCTTCTTCGGCGGCAGGGCCAGCTTGAAGATCTTCGCCCACGTGGAGCCGACCTGCTTCAGCAGCGGGCCGGTGGTGTACGGCAGCCCGTAGCGCTTGCAGATTTCCTGCACCTTCGGCGCCACCTCCGCGTAGCGGTTAGAGGGCAGGTCCGGGAACAGGTGGTGCTCAATCTGGTGCGAGAGATTGCCGGTCATGAGGTGCATGAACTTGGAGCCGGAGATGTTGGCCGAGCCAATCATCTGCCGGACATACCAGTCGCCGCGGGTCTCGCCTTCGACCATTTCCTCGGTGAAAGTGTCGGTGCCTTCGGGGAAGTGGCCGCAGAAGATCACCGCGTGCGCCCACACGTTGCGGACGGCGTTGGCGGTCAGGGTGCCGTACAGGGCCTGCTTGCCGGAACCGGTCAGCATGGCGACGGCGGGCGTGGCGGCATAGTCCTTGGTGAACTGCTTCAGCGCCTTGCGGCCGAGGGCCTTCAAGTCCCTGTTCAGGGCTTCCTTCGACTTCCGGCCTTCTTTGTAGTCCACGAGTTCGAGGTCGTAGATCGCTATGCCCCACTCGAACACCGGTGCCAGCAGCGCGTTGTAGACCGGGTTGCCGATGTTGAACGGCACCCATTTCTGCTCCGGATCCATCCGCAACAGGTTGTATCCGATGTCGTTGTCCTTGCCGACCACATTTGTCCAGCGGTGGTGGAGGTCATTGTGGGTGTGCTGCCAGGACCGCGCGGGGGTGACGAAGTCCCATTCCCACGTGGTGGAGTGGATGTCCGGGTCCCGCATCCAGTCCCACTGGCCGTGCAGGATGTTGTGCCCGAGCTCCATGTTTTCCAGGATCTTAGCGAAGCTCAGCAGTGCGGTGCCGGCGATCCAGGCGGGCTTGTTCTTGCTGACCAGGAGCGCGGCACGGCCGGAAAGTTCCAGGCCACGCTGGATCTTGATCATGCGGCGGATGTAGGCGGCGTCCGACGCTCCGCGCTTGGCGAGGATGTCGTCCTTGATGGCGTCGAGTTCCCTCCCCAGCTCAGCGACCTGCTCGTCGGAAAGGTGGGCAGCGGCGGGCGGACGCAGCAGCGGGCTGCCGGTCTCGGCGAGGGCGCCGGGCCGCGTCTTCGCGGCGGTCACCACCGTTGCTGCCGGGGCGCCGTCTGCGGAGGCGCCGCCAGTGGTGTCGATGTCGGATAGATCCGGTTTGCTGGAAACAATCGTCATGCGGTGATACTCCTCAGAGGTCGAGGTTAACGGGGCCGGCGGCTGCCGACACGCACGTCTGGATTAGTTGGCCGGGCTCGCCGTGCACTTCGCCCGTGCGGAGGTCCCGGACATGGCCGGCACGCAGTGGAATGAGGCAGCTGTGGCAGATGCCCATCCGGCAGCCGCTTGGCATCAGGACACCGGCGTCCTCGCCGACGTCGAGCAGCGGGGTGTCGCCGTCGGCCTCGACTTCGCGGTCGGAGGCCTCGAAGGTGACCAGTCCGCCGTCGTGCCCGGCGCCGCCGGCGAGGCTGGCGCTGAAGCGCTCGATAGTAAGGGAGCCTGCGGGGGCGTCAGCCTCCGGCAGATCCACCTCGCCTACGGCCTCCCAGAGCGCCTCGGTGTCGTTGAGGAAGTCTTCCGGGCCGCACGCATAGGCTGCGCGCTGGCGCCAGTCCGGGCACAGCCGGTCCAGGTCAGCGGCTGAGCTGAAGTCCAGCCGTCCCTGGTCACCGGTGAACCAGTGCGTTACCCGGAAGTTGGGGAACTGGTCGGCGAGCTCGGCGAGTTCCTCTCGGAAGATTGCGTCCGCGGCGGAGCGGGCGGTGTGGATGAGCACGACGTCGGCGTCGGGACGGTGCGGTACGAGGGTGCGGATCATCGACATCACCGGGGTGATCCCGCTGCCGGCGGTGAGCATGAGCAGTGGGCGCGGGTGTTCGGGCAGGACGAAGTCGCCCTGCGGAGGGGCCAGGAACAGCACGTCGCCGGGTTTGGTCCCGCGCACGAGGGCCGCGGAGACGGCGCCCATGTCGGTAACCGTGATGGCCGGGTCCTGCCCCGCGGGGGCGCTGAGCGAATAGGACCGCCAGTGGCGGACGCCGTCGAGCTCGACGCCGATACGGGCCCACTGGCCGGCAAGATGTGCTTGCCAGCCGCGGCCGGGACGGAAGAAAATGGTGGCGGAATCGGCCGTTTCTGGAACCACCCTGGTGACCACGCCGCGCAACTGGCGGGCGGAAAACACAGGATTGAACAGCGACAGAATGTCTTCTGGAGCTAGTGGGGTGGTCAGTAGAGATGCGGCGCGCGCCAGCTTACGGAGCCGGATCATCTAACAACCTTATGTCAGTTTGCGCCATACTTCTTCACCCAAGGCATACGATCGACTTGATAAAACTATCCCGCCGCAACAACTCAACGGACTGTCCATGAATATATCCCCCGCCCGGGAGGCCGCCGGCCCCGCCCCCGCCTACGATCCTCCGTGGCTGGCCCTGCCGCGGGAGGTCAGCGATATGCTCCGCCCCCGGATGCCCGGCATCGTCGAGGCCATCATCGAGGCCGTCCCGCAGCTCGTTCCGGCGTACGCCAGGCCGATTGAGGGCCGATTCGGCCGTGGCCTGAGAAGGGGCGTGGCAGCGGCGCTCGACCGGTTCCTGCAACTGCCAGGGACCCGGCTGCCGGCGTTGTCCGAAGAGAGCCGGGAGCTGGTGGCCGGGCTGGGCAGCGGCGAGTTCCGGCAGGGGCGGAGCATGGACGCACTTCTGAGCGCGTACCGGATGGGTGCCCGTGTGACCTTCCGGGAAATGTCCAAGGTCTCCGTGGAACACCATCTGGGCCAGGGGGTCGTGGTGGATCTGGGCGAATCTATCCTCGCGTACATCGATGAGCTGTCGGCGGTCAGCGCCGAGGCCTATGCCTTTGAACAGTCCGAGCGCGCCGGAGCGGTGGACAGGCGGCGGACCGAGCTGCTGGACCTGCTCCTGCTCGGCCAGGCCGACGAGGCGGCGCTGCGCCAGACGGCGGCGATGGCGGACTGGTCCCTGCCTGCGCGCATGGCGGTGGTGACGCTGCCGCTGGACCGGGCCGCCGGGCTGCGGCTGCGCCTTGGTCCCGGAACCCTGGTGATTGAGCGTGAGACCGACGTCGTGGCCCTGGTGCCGGCGCGGAAGTCGCCGTCCGCCCGCGAGGACCTGGACCGCGTCCTGAAGGGGCGCGGCGCATCCGTGGGGCCCTCCGGCAGCTGGGAAAGGGTTCCGGATTCACTGCGGCTGGCCGTGCTGGCCGCCGCGGCCCTGCCGCCGCGTGAGGGTCCCGAGGATCCCCCGATCTGGGCCGACGAGCACCTGGCCCAGGTGATTCTCTCGGCGGAGCCCTCGGCGATCACCGAGCTGGCGAACCGGCGGCTGGCGCCCCTGGAAGGACTCCGTCCCGCACAACGCGAGCGGCTCGCCGAAACCCTGCTCTCCTGGCTGCGCCACTGGGGCCAGCGGGCGCCGGTTGCCGCCGAACTGGGGATCCATCCGCAGACCGTGGGCTACCGGGCGGCGCAGCTGCGCGAACTCTTCGGCGACGCCCTTGAGGATCCCACCGCGCGCTTCGAGCTCGAACTGGCCCTGCACGCCGGCCGGCGGTAGGCGGCCCGGCGGGAGGAGGGTCCGACGCCGGCACCTGACTTCGGGGGGCGGCGGTAGGCGTGTCTCTTACAACCCGGCGAGCGCCCGCCGGCTGTGAAGCCGCAGCTCCAAGTCGTGCATCACGAGCGCCGCCAGGTCCTCCAGCGCAGCAGTGTCCTCATAGCTGAACTCGCGGGGCTCACGGTCCAGGATGCACAAGGTGCCCAGGTTGTAGCCGTCAGGAGTGCGCAGCGGCACCCCGGCATAGAACTGCAGGCCGAACTCGCCCGCTACGAGGGGGTTGGTCAGCGTCCGGGGATCGTTGATGGCGTCCCGGACAATCCAGGCATCGCCCTGCAGGACGGCGGAGGCGCACAACCCGGGATCCCGGCCGATCTCCGTGACGTCCGTGCCGTGGTGGGCCTTGAACCAGATGCGGTCATGGTCCACAACGCTGACAATCGCCACGGGCACCGAGAACATGCGTGCGGCCAGCGCCGCGATCCGGTCGAAGGCGCCATCCGCGGGGGTGTCGAGGATCCGGTACCGCTCGACCGCCTGCATGCGCCCTTCTTCGTCGGTCAGCAGCGCGGCCTGGTCACGGCGGTGGCGTCCCGCGCCATTGATGACTTCCTGGCGCAGGGCCAGGGAGACTTCGCGGGCCGGCGGGCGGGCCGCCGGATCCCTGTCCAGCATGGAGGTCAGCAGTGTCGCCCACAGAGGCGCAAGCTCTTCGGGGATGTGCGGGTCCTGGAGCAGCCGGGCCAGGGCGGACTGGACAGGCGCGCCCGGGTACGCCATTTTCCCGGTCAGACCTTCCAGCAGGACCAGCCCGAGCGAATAGACGTCGCTGGCAGGGCCGGCCGGTTCGCCGGCGGCCTGTTCGGGGCTGAGGTAGGCCGGGGTGCCGGAACTGTCGTCCGGGTCGCCGCGGTGGCCTTCCCGGATGGTGATGGCCACGCCGAAGTCGCTGAGTTTGGCGCGCGGGCGCCGGTCCTCGGCGCTGTAGTCAACGAGCAGGATGTTGGCCGGCTTGACGTCCCGGTGGATGATGCCGTGGTGGTGGATGTGGGCCAGTCCGTCGGCGAGATCGTGCCCGATCAGCGCCATGTGGGCCGCCGAAAGCGGTCCCTCGGCCGAGCGGCGACGCAGGTCGGGGCCGCGGACCAGTTCCATCACCAGGAAGCTGAGCCGGCGGTCCGGGTCCCTGAGCTCTGTCCCGGCGTCGAACAGTGTCACGAGGGCGTGGTGGGCCATCCCCGCCAGGATCCGCACTTCCTCGCTTTGCCTGCGGGTCCGTTCTTCGTCCACAGTGCCGTCGCGGAAAAGTTTGACTGCCACCTCGCGGCTCAGGACCTCCTCCGTGGCACGGTACACACTTGATTGGCTGCCCCGGCCGATGAGTTCTTCGATCCGGTAGCGCCCGCTGAGCAGGAAACCGGGGTCCATGGTTGTCAAAGTTCTACGTGGTCCCTCTAATGGGGCCGCCGCTGGAATCAGGCGGATCAGTCCGAAGCCGGAAATCTCGTCCCGGCACCCGCATAATAAGCAAGCTTACTTATGATAACGCGGAAACCGGATTCCGGAAGACGTCCCGACGGTCTTTCTGTCCGGCGCCTTGCGCTATTTTGCGGGGTTGTGGGTGCCGATCGGCACCAGGGTGAGGTCGGGGTGGTTCTTTTCGATCCGGCGCAGGGCCCAGACGTCGTTGAACAGGGCCAGGTATTCGCCGTCGGAGCGCAGGAGGACCTCGGCGCCCGGGACGTTGGCCAGCGCCGGCATGGCCTCGACGGTGGAGATCCGGGCCATGGAATACGGGAGCCGTTCCAGCCGCATTGGGGCGCTGAAGTCGTGCGCCATCCGGTCTTCGACCACCTCGAACTGCATGGGGCCGACGGCGGCCAGCACTGGCGCCTGGTCACCGCGGATGTCAGAGCGGAGCACCTGGATGACGCCCTCATGCTCGAGCTGTTCGATGCCGCGGCGGAACTGCTTGAACCGGCTGGGGTCCTTGGAGCGGGCCACCTGGAAGTGTTCCGGGGCGAACAGCGGGATCGCGGGGAACTCCACGGGCTGGTCCAGGAACAGGCTGTCCCCCACGCGGAGTGAGGAGGCATTGACCAGGCCCACGACGTCGCCGGGGAAGGCCTCGTCGATCACCTCGCGTTCGCGGCCGAAGACCTGCTGGGCGTACTTGGTGGCGAAGGATTTCCCGGTCCGCCCCTGGGTGACCACCATGCCGCGTTCGAACATGCCGGAGCAGACCCGGATGAAGGCAACGTGGTCCCGGTGGGCCTTGTTCATGCCGGCCTGGACCTTGAAGACGAATCCGGAGAACGGGGCATCGACCGGGCGCGGATCGCCGTCGACGTCGGGCCGCGGGGCAGCGGGCGGGGCGAAGTCGACGAGGGCGTCCAGGATTTCCTTCACGCCGAAGTTCAGCGCTGCCGAGCTGAAAAGGATCGGTGTCGCCTGGCCGGCGTGGAAGGCATCGACGTCGAACGCCAGGTTCGATTCGATGACCAACCCGGCCTCGTCCACGGCGTTGGTCCAGTCCTCGCCCTGGCTGGCGGCGGCCTGGTCGGGGGTGAAGTACTCGGTGAGGGCGATGTTGGCGCCGGCGTTGTTGCGTTTGAACTGCGCGAACCGGTCATTGCGCAGGTCCCAGACGCCGCGGAAGTCGCCGGAGATCCCCACGGCCCAGGTCAGCGGCATCGGCTGCAGGCCGGTGCGCTCGGTGATCTCGTCCATGAGGGCCAGGGCGTCCAGGCCGGGCCGGTCCCACTTGTTGATGACCGTGATGATGGGCAGGTTGCGCTGCTTGCAGACCTCGAAGAGCTTCATGGTCTGGGTTTCCAGGCCCTTTGCGGCGTCGACCAGCATCACGGCGCAGTCCACGGCGGCGAGGACGCGGTACGTGTCCTCGGAGAAGTCAGCGTGGCCCGGGGTGTCCAGGAGGTTGATGACGGTGTCCCGGTAGGCGAACTGCAGCGCTGCCGAGCTGATGGAGATGCCGCGGTCCTTTTCCATCTGCATCCAGTCCGAGACCGTCTCCTTGCGGTTGGCCTTGCCGCTGGAGGCGCCGGCAGTGCCGATCACCTTTGCGTGCAGCGCGAGGGCCTCCGTCAGGGTGGACTTGCCGGCGTCGGGGTGCGAGATGACCGCGAAAGTCCGACGCCGGGCCGCCTGCTTGTGAATCTCCTGGACTCGGGCGGGGCTGAGGACTTCTTGAGACACGATGCTACTTTCGCTGCGGCTGTGGACGGGTCACGGCGCGGAGAACCCGCGGTACACCCAAGGGTTCAAGTTTATCGCAGGCCGCGGACAGCGCACGAAGCGGGCATGACTTGGGTTCGCAGGGGACATGACAGGGGAATAAAGGCAGCCCGAAGCGGCGGTCCGGCACCGGCAAAATGCCCCCGCGAACGGTCCCCGCGGCGGCACTTCCGGGAGCTCCGGCGGAACGTCGCAATGGACCACTTTAAGGCTTGCTTGTGCGGAAGAGGCCCTGCTTTACCCCTATCATGGGGAGAGCGGGGAACTGAGTACTTTTGATCCTGCCGGGAGACCCTGGAAACCGGCGCACTTGCGGGCATGCGCCTGCACCTTTGAAGGGAAATCTATGGCTCGGAGCCCTGAAGATGCGCTCAAGGCGACCCTGGCCAGAGTGGCACCGGGCACGGCCCTTCGCGACGGCCTGGAACGCATCCTGCGCGGACGGACCGGCGCCCTGATCGTGCTGGGCATCGACAGGACCATTGAGTCCATCTGTTCCGGCGGCTTCGAGATCGGCATCGACTTCTCCCCCACCAGGCTGCGGGAACTGGCGAAGATGGACGGTGCCATTGTCTGCGACAAGGACGCCAGCAACATCCTGCGCGCGGCCGTCCAGCTCGTCCCGGACTCGAGCATCGAAACGCAGGAATCGGGCACCCGGCACCGGACGGCGGAACGCGTGGCCATCCAGACGGGCGTCCCGGTCATCTCGGTCAGCCAGTCCATGCAGATCATCGCGCTGTACGTGAACGGTCTGCGCCACGTCCTGGAGGGCTCAGAGAAGGTCCTGGCCCGCGCCAACCAGGCACTGGCAACCCTGGAACGCTACCGCTCGCGGCTGGACCAGGTGACCAGCTCGCTCTCCGCCCTGGAAATCGAGGCCATGGTGACGGTCCGCGACGTCGCGGTCACCCTCCAGCGCCAGGAAATGGTGCGCAGGATCTCCGAGGAAATCTCCCAGTATGTCCTGGAACTCGGCGAGGACGGCCGCCTGCTCTCGCTGCAGCTGGACGAGCTCACCGTGGGCCGCGGCCCGGGCAGCGACGTCATCATCCGCGACTACTCCGGCCCCGCCGCCTCCGCGGAGGACATCGACAACGCGGTCAAGGCCCTCGTCAGCCTGGGCCCCACCGAACTGATCGACCTGGGCAAGATCGCCGGGATCGTTGGCTTTGCCGGCGGCGAAGCCAACCTCGACGCCGTCGTGCAGCCGCGCGGCTACCGTCTGCTCTCCGGCCTCAAAGCCGTGCCGAAGGCAGTCGCCGACCGGCTCGTGGACCACTTTGGCGGCCTGCAGTTCCTGATGGCGGCAACGATTGATGACCTCATGACCGTGGACGGGATCGGTGACCAGCGCGCCAGGACCGTCAGGGAGGGTCTGAGCCGGATGGCCGAGGCAAGCCTGCTGGACCGGTTCCTCTAAACCCTCACCCCCGCACACGCCTGGCGCCCCGGTTAGTTGAGCTGGAACACGGCACCCTTGGCGCTTGTCTTGTTCGCCAGCCGTGCGGTGAAGACATAGTAGGCGCCCCCGGCGCCGGGTTTGGCGTCGATGGATTCGCAGCCCTGCACCGTGCGGTTGCGCTGCCAGGGGAAGTTCGCCGTTTCACTCTTGCCCGGAGCAATGGTCTTCATCAGGTCCGTACTCTCGGCCTGGCAATCCTTGGACGAGAAGATCCGGTCCGAGCCGCTGGTGATCATGTATTCCATCTGCGAGGTCCCAATGTTGATCTCGCAGGGGACCTTGTTGTTGTTGGTCACCTTCAGGCTCAGCATCGGCTTCTCGCCGGCGGCATAGGCCTGCTTGTCGGTGGCGGCCGTGACGGTCACCAGATTCTGCTCGCAGCCGTCCCCCGAGGACGGCGTGGGCGAAGCCGAAGGGTCCTCGGACGCCGCGGAACTTTCCGATGCGGAGGCGGTCGGCTGGCCCGCGGGAGCCGATCCTGCCCCGGTCGGCTGGCCGGACGGCTGGCCGCCGCCGATGGCGTTGGAGATGGCCACGAAGCCGCCGAAGCCCACGGCGATGATGAGCAGCAGGACCACGCCGGCAACCAGTCGGCGACGGCGGTAGACCCGGGTAAGCGGGGGCCGTCCGGGCTTTCGCCCGGGCCGTCCTCCGCCGGAACCTTTCGGCCGCGATCCGCCTGTTCCTGAACTGCCTTGCCTGACCATTCTTCTAGCCTAGAGAACCGCGTGGGCTATGGCGTCCGACCACGCCGCTGGACCCGCCGCCGTCCCGATCCGTTACCCCGATCTACTACGCTGGATGGATCGAAACTCTAACCCCCACGCCCCCAGTATCCGCCGCGGCACAGCGGGAGTCCCTGCCCGCCGGGCCGTGCGATGGCGCCGCGGATCTCCCCGCCCTCCATGCCGCCCTGGATGGCTGGTTCGCGTCGAACGCCAGGGAACTGCCGTGGCGGGCCGCGGAGTGCACGCCCTGGGGCGTGCTGGTCAGCGAGGTCATGCTGCAGCAGACGCCGGTGGTACGGGTCCTTCCGGTCTGGCAGGAATGGCTGCGCCGCTGGCCGGAGCCGTCCGATCTGGCCGGGGAACCGGCCGGGGAAGCCGTCAGGTCCTGGGGCCGGCTGGGCTATCCGCGGCGCGCCCTGCGCCTGCATGCCGCCGCCGCAGCAATCAGGGACAGCCACGGCGGCGCCGTCCCCGGCTCCTACGCCGAGCTCCTGGAGCTCCCCGGCGTGGGCAGCTACACCGCCGCTGCCGTTGCGGCATTCGCGTATGGACGCCGTGAAACGGTGGTGGACACCAACATCCGCCGGGTCCATGCGCGGCTGGTCTCCGGCTCGGCGCTGCCGTCGCAGGCCCTCACCGCTGCCGAAATGAGGCTGGCGGCATCGCTGCTCCCCGCCGACCCCGGCGCCTCGGTGCGCTGGAACGCCTCCGTCATGGAACTCGGCGCGCTGGTCTGCACGGCGCGGGCCCCCAAGTGCGGCCAATGCCCGGTCCGCGAGTCCTGCGCCTGGCTTGCGGCCGGCGAGCCGCCGCCAACGTACACACCCAAGGGGCAGTCCTGGCACGGCACCGACCGGCAGGTGCGCGGCGCCGTCATGGCCGTGCTGCGGGTGGCCGAGGACCCCGTGGCTCCGGTCCTGTTCCACGAGGCCCCGGCGGACCTGGGCTTTGAACCGCATGGGATCGGGATCCCGCTCGCGGCCCTGCACCGGCTCAATGCCGCTCCCGAACAGCTCGAACGCGCGCTGGACGGCCTGCTGGGCGACGGCCTCGCGGAACTGCACCTGGGCGGCTTCCGGCTCCCTGCCTGAGGATCTACGCTGGAGCATGCGAATGCAGGCGGCCGCGGCCGCACTGGCCCTCACCGCCGTCGTGGCCACCTCGTGCCGGGCGGAGGTCGCTTGCCCGGCGATCGCCCAGGCAACGGTTGTTTCCCTTACCGTGGCCCGGGAGTACGCCCCGTCGGTGCGGACCATCCACCTCTCGGCCTGCCAGGACGGCCGCTGCAAGGAAGCTAACCTGGAACTCGTTCCAGGGAGCACCGCCGTGGACCAGGGCTGCGAGCCGGGCCACTCCGGCGGCGACGGCGTCTGCTCGGCCACTTCTTCCCCCAACGGCACCCTCACCGGCATGCTGATGATGGACACGCTGACGGCCAGCCGCATCGAAGTTACGGCTACGGGCACAGATACCGCCGGAAATCCGTTGCCGGCACGCACAGCCGCCTTCACGCCCCGTACGGCGCATCCGTTTGGGGAGCAGTGCGGAACTTTCATCACAGCCAGCGTGGTGCTCGACTCGGACGGACTCCGGCAGGCCCCATAGCCCGGACCCGATGGCCCGGGCCCGCTTACGGTTCCCCGAACCCCGAGCTGACCAGGCGCTCGAGGTAGCCGACCGCCTTGGCGGCGTCGGGGCCGCTGGCTTCCACGTGCAGGACGGTTCCCTTGCCGGCGGCAAGCATCATGAGCTCTGTCATCGAGGCGCCATCGGCGCCGTTGACGGTCACGTCGGCGTCCATGGCGGACAGGCCTCCGGCGATCTTCGCCGCCGGCCGGGCGTGCATTCCCGCCTGGTTGACGAGTTCGAAGTCCCCCGTGGCATCCGGGGGCTGCTGGTGTCCGTGCTCGGCCGCCGCAGGATGGGCCGGGGGCCGGTAGACGGCCTCCGCCGCGTCCTTGACCGCCGCCGCTTCGGCCCCCGCCTGGGCAGCCACGGCGGCCGCAACGAGTCCTTCGACCAGTGGCGCGTCCGCGAGCAGCACAGATCCCGGATCCGCCGCGAACTCTACTGCGGACTCGGCCGTCATCACGGCGGATCCGAGGTCAGTGAGCACCACGACGCCTTCACCGGCCCCGTCACCGGCGGCCTCCTCCAGGGCAGCCATGACCTTTTCCAGACTCGTGCCGATCCGGCCGTCGTCGGTGCCGCCGGCGGGGAGGATGAGGACGTCCGGCGCCATCTGGGCGGCGAGCTCGGCGGCGCCGTCGGCGATCTTGGCGCTGTGCGAGACGACCACCAGCCGGACTGTCATTCAGTGGCTCCGGCCGCGGCGCGCAGGATCAGCGCACTGGAGACCGCTCCCGGGTCGCGGTGGCCGATGCTGCGCTCTCCCAGATAACTGGCGCGGCCCTTGCGGGCGAGCATCGGATCCGTGGACACGGCACCGGCCTCGGCGGCCTCTGCCGCGGCGAGCAGCACCTTCCGGACATCGCCGTCGCCGGCCTCGGCGGCGGCTGCCTCTATCGCAGGAGTCCAGGCGTCCACCATGGTCTTGTCCCCCGGCTCGGCCTTTCCGCGGGCCACAATCCCGTCGCGGGCAGCCTGCAGCGCGGCTGCCAGGGTGGCGGCGTCGACGTCGGACGTGTCACCCAGCGCCGTGGCGGCCCGCAGGAAAGCAGTGCCATAGAGCGGGCCGGCGGCCCCGCCAACCTTGGACATCAGCGTCATGGCCGTCAGCTTCAGGGCCGCTCCCGGAGTTTCCGGCGGCGCCTCGGACAGTTTGTCCATCACGGCCTTGAAGCCGCGGTCCATGTTCTCGCCGTGGTCCGAGTCCCCGATGGGCCGGTCCAGCTCGATCAGCTCCACCCGGTGATCGGCCATGGCCTGCGCCGAGAGCGTCAGCCAGCGCACGGCCCAGCCGACATCCAGCCCCACGGTCAGACGCCCCAGCGAAGGGCCGGAGTGTGCACGGGAGCGTCCCAGAGTGTCGTCATTTCGTCATCGAGGCGCAGGACGGTGATGGAGCAACCCTGCATTTCGAGGGAGGTGATGTAGTTGCCCACAAGGGAGCGCGCCACGGTAACGCCCTGCTCGGCGAGTTTCTGGGCCGCCCGGCGGTACACGATGTAGAGCTCGCTCGCCGGAGTGCCGCCCATGCCGTTGACGAACAGGAGCACCTTGTCCCCGGAATTCAGTCCGAGGTCGCTGACCACAGGATCCAAGAGGCGGTCGGTGATGCCGTCGGCGTTTTCCATGGGAATCCTGTGCCGTCCCGGCTCGCCGTGGATGCCGATCCCGATTTCGATCTCGTTTTCCTCGAGCTCGAAACTGGGAACCCCCGCGTGCGGAACGGTGCAGGCCGACAACGCCACGCCCATGCTGCGCACGTTCTGGTTGACCCGGTCCCCGATCGCGGCCACGGCGTCCAGGTTGTCGCCACGCTCGGCTGCCGCGCCGGCGATCTTCTCGACCAGGACGGTGCCGCCGACGCCCCTGCGGCCCGCCGTGTACAGCGAATCCTCCACGGCGACGTCGTCGTTGACCAGGACTGTGCGGATCTCGACGCCTTCGGCCTGCGCGAGTTCGGCGGCGGTTTCGAAGTTGAGGACGTCCCCGGTGTAGTTCTTCACGATGTGCACGACGCCGGCGCCGGAGTTCACGGCCAGCGTTGCCGGCAGGATCTGGTCCGGTGTGGGCGAGGTGAACACGGCGCCGGGAACGGCGGCGTCGAGCATGCCCACCCCGACATAGCCGCCGTGGAGCGGCTCATGTCCGCTGCCGCCGCCGGAAACGAGTCCGACTTTCCCCGCCACCGGCGCGTCCTTGCGCACGATGTATTTCGGGTCCGCGAAGACGGTCACGAGGTCGGCATGTGCAAGCCCGAACCCTTCCACTGACTCGTCGACCACGGCCTTGGGATCATTGATGAGTTTCTTCATGGCGGCGCTCCCTGGATGGTTGTCCTGGCTGTGCTTAGACCCTACTACCGGGGCACGGCCGGCGGTAGGCTCCCGTTTCCCGGGCCCGGGGCTCCACGGCGGAGCCGCAAGTGCACTGATAAGCCGCAAATACGCGGCGGGGCTGCGAATTCCGGCCGGCGGGGTTGATGCGGTTCGTTCTTCGTCCCGCGGAAGCGTCGTCAGGCCTGCTTGTCGGCCCGCGCCGGGAAGTGCGGCCAGGCGTCCACGCCCAGCCAGGAGAACGGCGGCGCGGCGGGCGACGAGCGGTTGGCGGGTCCCGGCGCTGCGCCCTCCAGCAACCGGGCGGGCAACTGATTTGGCGTCTGGACTGGTGACCCCGGCGGCTCTGCCGGCATGTCAGCGGCTCTGGCGGCTGTTCTGTGGAAAGCGGAGAAATCGGGAAAAATCACGTCGTTAAGCAATTTTCTGCCTCCGAAAAGTATTGCGGCCCACCCCCTGGGCCGGGATCAGTTTATCCACCAAATTTATTGATGGGAAGTCCCGGTCCGACGGATGCTGCGGGCGCTACAGTTCCTTGATCATCCGCGTGTTGCCCAGTGTGTTCGGTTTGACCCGCGCGAGGTCCAGGAATTCGGCCACGCCTTCGTCATGGGAGCGCAGCAGCTCCGAATACACCACGGGGTCGACGGCGGTCTGGTCGGCCATGACTTCAAAGCCGTGCTTCTTGAAAAAATCCACTTCGAACGTCAGGCAGAAGACGCGCGAGACCCCCAGCGCGCGGGCATCCTCCAGCAGCCGCTCCACCAGCACGTGGCCAACTCCCTTGCCGCGCCATGCATCCGAGGCGGCCAGGGTGCGCACCTCGGCGAGGTCTTCCCACATGACGTGGAGCGCTCCGCAGCCGATCACCTCGCCGTCTTCGGCTTCGGCGATCCGGAATTCCTGCAGGCTTTCGTAGTAGGCCACGGTTTCTTTGGCCATGAGGATCCGCTGGTCGGCCAGCGGCGCGACGAGCGTCTTGATGGCGCCAACGTCGCTGGTGCGGGCAGGGCGGATGCGGATCGTCGCAGTGGCGGTCTCGGTCACGGTCTCAGTCACAGCCCAATCCTACGGGGGACCCTGGCCGCTCCCCCACCCAACTGACTCGCAGGTGGGGCCGTTTTCAGCGCTCATAACGGCCCCTGCTGCGGGTCGGTTGGGCAGGAAGGTCAGGCTCAGAGGCCCAGCTCGTCGGGGACGGGAATGTCCTTGTCCAGCAGGTTCCTGGCCAGGAAGTGCTCCACGACGCCGTACCAGACCTTGGCGTGCTGCGGCTGCAGGATCCAGTGGTTCTCGTCCGGGAAGTACAGGAACCGGTGGTCCGTTTCGCCGTTCGCGTCGGCCGCCAGCTGCGATTTGGCGAGCAGTTCGTACCAGAGCCGCAGCCCTTCGCCGATCGGCACCCGGTAGTCCTTGTCGCCATGGATGACCAGCATGGGGGTCCGGATGTTCTCCACGTGCAGATGCGGGGAGTTCTCCAGGGCCATCTCGGCCGTCATTTCCTTGAGCCAGTACTGCGCGGCGTCCGTGGTGGGGCCAAACTGGTCCAGGGCCCACAGGCTGGCGTGCGTGACGATTGCCTTGAAGCGGTCCGTGTGCCCGGCCACCCAGTTGGCCATGTACCCGCCGAAGGAACCGCCCATGGCGGCCGTGCGCGTCTCGTCGATGTCCGGGCGCAGCACCACGGCGTCGGTAATGGCCATCAGGTCCGTGAACGGAGCCTTGCCCCATTCCCCCCAGCCGCGCTGGATGTGGTCCTGGCCGTAGCCGGTGGAGAGGGCGGGGTCCGGGAGCAGCACGGCGTAGCCGCGGGCCACCAGCAGCCACGGGTTCCAGCGCCAGGTCCAGGCGTTCCAGGATCCCAGCGGGCCGCCGTGGATCCAGAGCAGCAGCGGGGCCGGGCTCGCCGCGGACGCGCCCTCCGGCAGGGCCAGGTACGCGGGCACCCTGGCGCCGTCGGCAGCGGTCGTCTCCACGCGCTCCAGTGTCCCCTTGTATTCGGGGCGCTCCGCCGGCGCGGGCAGGCGGACGACGCCGCCGCCGTCGAGGTCGATCCGCACCGGTTCGGCGGGGAATTCGTACGAGCTGCGCAGGGCGTAGGCGCTGCGTCCGTCCGGTGCGGCGACGACGTCGGTGTACGCGGCGGCGTCGTCCGTCAGGCGCAGCACCTGGCCGGCCTCGCCCGCCTCGCCCGACACAGCGATCCGGAACATCGGCGATGCGCCGTCCTCGTCGGCGGTGACCAGCAGGGCCGATCCGTCCGGCAGCCAGGCGGCGGGGCGGGCCCACCGGTCCCAGTCATGGGCCAGCGGCGTGAGCGTGCCCTCGCCTGCTGCCGGGCCGGCGACGTCGAGGAGGTGCAGCTTGACCTGCGGGGCCTCAAACGGCGTGGTGTCGCTTTCGCTGACCACCACCAGGCTCCGGTTGTCCGGGCTGACAGGTCCCGGGAAGTAGCTCATGCCTTCCGTGTCCAGCAGGACGGTCCGGGTGCCGGTGGCGACGTCGACGGCGACCAGCACGAAACGCGAATCGGCGTTCGCCAGGGGCTTCGCGAAGCTGCTGTAGATGGTCCGGCCGTCCGGGCTGACCACCGAGACGGCGTCCCGGAGTCCGGCCCCGGCGTCCGGCGTCAGGTTGCGGAGCTGCAGCGGCGGCGCAGCGTCGACCGTCGTCGGCTTTCCGGCCTCCAGCGGCCCTCCGGATTCGACGGCGAACAGCCGCGGCTGCGCCGGCCCGAGGTCCGCGTCCCAGTAGCGGACGGGATAGCCGCTGTGCAGGATGGCCGCGACCTTGTTGTCCTTGCGCGTCTTGCGGCGTTCTTCGTCATTGTCCTCGTCGGTGGAGCCGGCCAGGACAGAGGCCGTGACCACCACCGTGTCGGCATCCCTGGCGGCCTGGACCGCGCCGATTCCGCCGGCGCGGGACAGCGCCACCCGGGCTTCGCCGCCGTCGGACGGCAGTATCCAGAGGGCGCTGACGGGGTCGGCGTCGGGGCTCTCCGGATCAGGACGGGCGGAGGTGAAGTAGAGGTCGCCGTTGGCGGCAAACACCGCGCCCGCCTCCCCCTTGGCACTGCGGGTGATCCGGCGGGCCTGCTTGACTCCGGCCGGGTCCACTTCCCACAGAGCGGTGCAGAACTCTGTGCCCTTCGCGCCGAGCGTGGCCACAGTGGTGACCAGCCGGGCGCCGTCGGGGCTCAGCGCCAAACCGCTCACCTTGGGGATTGCGAGGTAATGGTCCAGATCATGGAAAGGGGTCTCGGGTTGTTCGCTCAGGGTCTCTGAGTCCTTGGCAGCCATGCACCGATTCAACACCCTCTGTGGCGTTGATCACAAAAAGTTCACTAAGAGTGAACCACTGCTTTCAGACCGGCACCGGGCCGGGCCCATATGGCGCTGACCTGCGACGTTGCGCGGCCGGCGCCATTTGCCACCTGACCAATGGAGCCGAGCGCGCAACGCAAAGGCCCCGCCCGTTCCTTTCGGAACGGACGGGGCCTTTGGGAATTACTGCCTAGACGCTGGGAGCGATCTCCGGGATGCGCGGCTTGGCGTTGCCGGCGAAGGTAAACTTCGCGGTGTCGCCCTCGCCTTCCACATCCACCACCACGATGTCTCCGGCGTGCAGCTCGCCGAAGAGGATCTTCTCGGAGAGCTGGTCCTCGATCTCGCGCTGGATGGTGCGGCGCAGCGGCCGGGCACCCATGGCGGGGTCGTAGCCGCGGGTTGCCAGGAGCACCTTGGCCGCCGACGTGAGCTCGATGCCCATGTCCTTGTCCTTGAGGCGCTTCTCGAGCCGGCCAACGAACATGTCCACGATCTCGATGATCTCGTCCTGGGTCAGTTGCGGGAAGACCACAACATCGTCAACACGGTTCAGGAACTCGGGGCGGAAGTGCTGCTTGAGCTCCTCCGTGACCCGGGCGCGCATCCGGTTGTAGCCGGTCTGCGTGTCCGTCCCGGACTGGAAGCCGGTGGCCACACTCTTGGAGATGTCCCGGGTGCCGAGGTTCGTGGTCATGATGATCACGGTGTTCTTGAAGTCCACCACGCGGCCCTGGGAGTCGGTCAGGCGGCCGTCTTCCAGGATCTGCAGCAGCGAGTTGAAGAGATCGGCGTGCGCCTTCTCCACTTCATCGAACAGGACCACGGAGAACGGACGACGGCGGACCTTCTCGGTCAGCTGGCCGCCTTCCTCGTAGCCCACGTAGCCCGGAGGGGCACCGAAGAGCCGGGAGACGGTGTGCTTCTCCGAGTACTCGGACATGTCCAGGGTGATCAGCGCGTCTTCCTCGCCGAACAGGAATTCCGCGAGGGCCTTGGCCAGTTCGGTCTTGCCGACGCCGGTGGGGCCGGCGAAGATGAACGAGCCGCCCGGACGCTTGGGGTCCTTCAGGCCTGCACGGGTGCGCCGGATCGCCTGGGACAGGGCCTTGATGGCCTCGTCCTGGCCGACCACGCGCTTGTGGAGTTCGTCTTCCATCTTCAGCAGGCGCGAGGACTCTTCCTCGGTCAGCTTGAAGACCGGGATGCCGGTGGAGTTCGCCAGCACCTCGGCGATGAGGTCCTCATCGACTTCGGAGATGTCGTCCATGCCGCCGGTCTTCCACTGGCGTTCCTTCTCGGCGCGCTCGGCAATGAGCTTCTGCTCCTTGTCGCGCAGCGACGCGGCGCCTTCGAAGTCCTGCGCGTCGATCGCGGATTCCTTCTCCAGCTTCATGGCGGCGATCTTCTCGTCCATGATCTTGAGCTCTGGCGGAGCGGTCATGCGGCGGATGCGCAGCCGCGCACCGGCCTCATCGATCAGGTCGATCGCCTTGTCCGGCAGGAACCGGTCCGAGATGTAGCGTTCGGAGAGGGCCGCGGCCGAGGCGAGGGCGCCGTCGGTGATGGTGACGCGGTGGTGTGCCTCGTACCGGTCGCGGAGGCCCTTGAGGATCTCGATCGCGTGCGCGACGGAGGGTTCCTTGACCTGGATCGGCTGGAAGCGGCGCTCCAGCGCGGCATCTTTCTCGATGTGCTTGCGGTATTCGTCCAGCGTCGTGGCACCGATGGTCTGGAGCTCACCGCGGGCCAGCATGGGCTTCAGGATCGAGGCCGCATCGATGGCGCCTTCGGCGGCACCGGCACCCACAAGGGTGTGGATCTCATCGATGAACAGGATGATGTCGCCGCGGGTGCGGATTTCCTTGAGGACCTTCTTCAGGCGCTCTTCGAAGTCACCGCGGTACCGGGAGCCTGCCACGAGGGAGCCGAGGTCCAGCGTGTAGAGCTGCTTGTCCTTGATGGTCTCCGGGACATCCCCACGGACGATCGCCTGGGCCAGGCCTTCGACGACGGCGGTCTTGCCGACGCCGGGCTCGCCGATCAGCACCGGGTTGTTCTTGGTACGGCGGGAAAGGACCTGCATGACGCGTTCCATTTCCTGCTCGCGGCCGATCACAGGGTCCAGTTTGTTCTCCCGCGCGGCCTGGGTCAGGTTGCGGCCGAACTGGTCCAGAACGACGGAACCGGCGGGGGTCCCTTCGGCCTGGCCGGGGCCGACGCCGGCGCCGGTGGTTTCCTTGCCCTGGTAGCCGGAGAGCAGCTGGATGACCTGCTGGCGGACCCGGTTCAGGTCGGCGCCGAGCTTGACGAGCACCTGGGCGGCCACGCCTTCGCCCTCCCGGATGAGGCCGAGGAGGATGTGCTCGGTACCGATGTAGTTATGGCCCAACTGCAGGGCCTCGCGCAGCGAGAGCTCCAGGACCTTCTTGGCACGGGGCGTGAAGGGGATGTGGCCGGACGGCGCCTGCTGGCCCTGGCCGATGATCTCCTGCACCTGCTCGCGGACACCGTCGAGCGAAATGCTCAAGGATTCAAGGGCTTTGGCGGCAACACCTTCACCCTCATGGATCAGACCCAAGAGGATGTGTTCGGTACCAATGTAATTGTGGTTCAGCATGCGTGCCTCTTCTTGGGCAAGCACAACTACGCGACGGGCACGGTCCGTAAATCGCTCAAACATTTCGCCACACTCCTAGCTACGACGTACTTTGATGCTACGTGGCCGGGTTCCAGATTTGGGGCTTGTTCGCCACAGGGGAAACCGGAGGGTTGCGCGCCCCCGCCCGGACACCGTCCCCGACGGCGGCGTGAACCGTCCGAAAGCCTGCCGGCCGGCGCCGCAGTCGGCGCCGGGGCGGGGCCCTTCGCGGGGCACTTCGCGCGTGGGCAGGCGGGCATCCCGGGTTGCCGGCGGGGCCTTCTTGGATTGCCCGCGGGCCTCCCGGGTTGCCGGCGGGGCGGGCATGGGGCCGTCAAATGCCAATGCCCCCGTCAGATAACGGAGGCATTGGCATTTGACCGTGACGCTCGACTGAGAGACGTGATTCCGGCTCGATGCGGGGCTTTGATAGTGCGCCCGAAGCGGGTTCCGGGCTAGGAATTGGCCTTTTGGTAGGCTTCCTGAATTTCGGCCTGGATACGTCCGCGGCTGTTTACTGCATAGCCGTTGTCCCGTGCCCACTGACGGATCTGGGCAGAGTCCTGATTCCGTCCGCTGGAAATTTTGGTGCGCGTGGCGCGTCCGCTTGACGTCTTGCGTGCATGCGCCACAAATCGTTCAACCGCAGAGCGCAGTTCCGAAGCATTGCCTGACGACAGATCTATTTCATAGCTCACGCCGTCAAGGCCAAACCGGACAGTTTCGTCCGCGGATCCCCCATCCAGATCATCAACGAGGATGATTTTTACTTTCTGTGCCATAAAGGACTCTCTTTCCAAAGATCGAGCGTTAAGAAAAGCAGGATGTATCTGGAATAAGTATCCTCCGCGTTACAGCAGGGAGTCAAAGCGTAAAACTCTGTTCAAAGGAAAACCACAGCCCGCAATAGGGAACTATTACTTCATTCCCCGGCAATTAGCTCCCGACGGCCCCGGAATCCTGTTCCCCTGTTTGAGCTTCCGCCCGCGCTTCCGCTTCAGCATGCGCGCGTGCTTCTGCCTGCCGCTCTGATTTGTCCGCATTGAATATGGATTTCATGGCAAACCAGAAAAGCAGGCCCACCACGATGGGGGGCAGCAATACGGCGATATAGTCCATGCTCAGTGTCCTTCGGGCTTCAACAGTGGGAAGAGGATCGTTTCGCGGATGCCCGCGCCGGTGAAGAGCATGACGA
This sequence comes from Arthrobacter sp. 2MCAF15, assembly GCF_052115605.1. Taxonomy (NCBI): domain Bacteria; kingdom Bacillati; phylum Actinomycetota; class Actinomycetes; order Micrococcales; family Micrococcaceae; genus Arthrobacter; species Arthrobacter sp. 2MCAF15. Next base: position 361,515 of record NZ_JBFRGZ010000003.1, read on the forward strand.
GGCGGTCGATGCCAAGGCCGATCCCGCCCATGGGCGGCGCGCCGTACTCGAGCGCACGGAGGAAGTCTTCGTCCAGCTGCATCGCCTCCACGTCACCGGCGGCCGAGCGGCGGGACTGCTCGGTGAGGCGTTCGCGCTGGATCACCGGGTCGATCAGTTCGGAGAACGCGGTGCCGCGCTCCATGCCGCCGATGATGAGGTCCCAGGCCTCGATCAGGCGGCCGTCCTCGCGGTGCTGGCGGGCCAGCGGCTGGGCAGAGGGCGGGTAGTCGTAGACGAACGTGGGGTTGAGCAGCGTGGGCTCCACCAGTTCGCCGAAGAGCTCGACGACGAGCTTCTCGGCGTCCCAGCCGGCGTCGACCTTGACCTCGTGCTTGGCCGCCAGTTCCAGCAACTCGGCAACCGGGGTATCGGGAGTCACTTCCTGGCCCACGAAGTCGGACAGGCCCGGGTAGACGGCCAGCCAGGCCCAGTCGCCGTCGAGGTTGATCTCCCCGGCTTCGGTCTGCAGCACGCGGCCCACCCCGGCGGCGTCGGCGGCGTCGAGGATGATCTCCTTGATCCGGTCCGCCATGACGAACTGGTCCGCCCACGCCTCGTAGGACTCCAGGGTGGTGAATTCGGGGCTGTGCGTGGAGTCCACGCCTTCGTTGCGGAAGACCCGGCCCATGTCGTAGACCCGGTCGATCCCGCCGACCACCGTGCGCTTGAGGTACAGCTCGGTCGCGATCCGCAGCGTCATTTTCTGGTCGAAAGCATTCATGTGCGTCTCGAAGGGGCGGGCCGTGGCGCCGCCGTGAACCAGCTGCAGCATGGGGGTCTCGACCTCCACGTAGCCCTGGCGGTGCAGGGTTTCGCGGATGGACCGGGTGATCGCGGCGCGGGTGTAGACCATTTCGCGGGCTTCGTCGCGGACAATGAGGTCCACGTAGCGCTGGCGGACACGGGTTTCCTCGTTCAGCCCGGCGTGCAGAACGGGCAGCGGGCGCAGCGCCTTGGACGCCATGGTCCAGGAGTCCGCCATGACGGACAGCTCGCCGCGGCGTGAGGAAATGACCTCGCCCTTGATGAAGACGTGGTCGCCGAGGTCCACGAGGGACTTCCACTCCGCGAGCGCCTCTTCGCCGATATTCGCCAGGCTCAGCATGACCTGAAGCCGCACGGCCTTGCCGTCCACACCGCCCTCCTGGAGGGTGGCGAAGCAGAGCTTGCCGGTGTTGCGGATGAAGACGATGCGGCCGGTCACGCCGACGGTGTCGCCGGTGGTTTCGTCGGCCTGCAGGTGGGCGTATTTCTCACGGATTTCCGTGAGTGAGTGGGTCCGCTCGACACCCACCGGATATGCCTCGACGCCGCGTTCGATCAGCTTGGCGCGCTTCTCCATGCGGATGCGGGTCTGCTCGGGGGCATCGTGCGGCTCGGCGGCGTTGGTCGGGGCGGGGGTGTTTTGGGAAGTCACAATCCCCAAGTTTACCGTCGATTTGCGCTCGGTCAGGTCCCGTTCAGGTCGCGGCCCGGTTCTGCCCGGGCGGCAGCAGGGCGGACGGGCCGCGGGAATAGACTCGGGGCTGTGGAGACGTGGACTGTGCGGACCGACGACGGCGAGGGGCACCTCGAGTTGCACACCATCCGTCCGGCGGAGCAGGGCCCAAAACGGGTCCCAAAACCGCGCGGCGACGGATCCGGCGTCGTCGTCGTGCACGGAACCCTGGTGACCGATACGCTCTACCGGCCCTTTGCCAGCAAACTCGGCCGGCTGCTGGGCCAGCCGGTGCACTGCTACAACCGGCGTGGGCGCGCGGGTTCCTCGCCCCAGCCCGCCGGCTATTCTGCCGCCACCGAGGTGGCCGACCTGGCCACCGTGCTCCGTGAGACCGGCGCCAGCGACGTCGTGGCCCACAGCTACGGCGGGTTTGTGGCCCTGCAGGCGGCCCGGAGCGTGCCGATCCGGCGGATGGTGACCTACGACGCGGCCGTCAGCCTCTCCGGGAACCTCAACCGGCGCTGGCGGCCCGAGCTTGAGCGGTCCGTGGCCGCGGGCAAGCTCGACGACGCCTGGGCCCATTTGGTGCAGGGCCTGGGGACGGCGGGGCCGGTGTCCCGGCTGCCCCTGGGCGCGCTGCGCATGCTGAGCATCCTCTCTGCCCGCACCAATCTGGGGGCGGAAATGCGCGAACTGCTGCCCACGGCTGTTGCCGAGATGCGGGCCGTACTGGACGCCGACGCCGAAATCGCCGATTTTGCCGCCATCACCGCCCCGACTCTCATGCTCAGCGGCGGCTGGAGCCCTGCCTACTTCGCCGGGACGGGCCGCCAGCTTGCCGACGCCGTTCCCGCGCTCAGCTTCGCCGTGGTTCCGGGGCAGCTCCACGAAGGACCCATCCGGCCGGGCAACCGGCTGGCCCTCCGCGTGGCACGGTTCCTCCTCGGCGGGGCGGCTGCCCCGTCCCCGGAACCGGGCACGGCCGCTGACGGCGGCTAAGCGTCCGACCGCTAGAATCGGGGGCGACCCTTTCGAAAGGACCCCCTTGGCCAAGCTCTATTTCCGTTACGGCGCCATGAACTCCGGCAAATCTACGGGGCTGCTGCAGGCGGCGTTCAACTATGAGGAACGCGGACAGCGGGTTCTGCTGGCCAAGCCGGACGTCGACACCAAAGGCGACGCCGACGTCGTGTCCCGCCTGGGCATGACCCGTTCTGTGGACTTCCTGATCCCCGCCGGCGCGTCGGCCCGCGGGCTTTTCACCGCCCAGGCCCATGGGGATGATCCGGACGCCCTGCTCCAGCACGTGGACACCGCGCCGGTGGCTTCCCTGCTGGTTGACGAAGCCCAGTTCCTGGAACCGGCGCAGGTGGACGATCTCTTCCGTATAGCGGTCCTGGACAACGTCCCCGTCCTCGCTTACGGCATCCGCACAGACTTCCGGACCCGCGCCTTCCCCGGTTCCCTCCGGCTCCTGGAGATTGCGCACACCCTCGAAGAGCTCAAGACCATCTGCCGTTGCGGGCGGAAGGCCATCTTCAACACCCGCCGGATCGGGGACCAGGTGGTCTTCGACGGAAACCAGGTCGCTATCGATGGCCAGGACGTCTGGTACGAGTCGCTCTGCGGCGCCTGCTACCTCGAGGTCTCCGGCGGCCGGCTGGGCAGCTAGCGCCCGCTCCCCGCGTTCCCGCGGGCTTTCGGCCTGCGGCGTACTGCGTACGACGCACCCGCATTCTGAACCCGCTCGTAAACTGCCGTGTGAACTGGCACTTACTGCACCGCGGCGTGGGCTCGGCTAGGCTCGGAGCATGACCCGCGAGAACATCAATACCCCCGACGGCGGAACCATCGAGCTTTTCAGCACGGGCGCCGAGCTCGCCTCGGCGGGTTCGGGCATCGTCGTCGTGCCGGCCTCGATGGTGACAGCCGCCGACTACACGCGTTTCGCGCAGAAACTCAGTGCATCGCTGGGCCGGCCGGTGCACACCTTCAACCGGCGCGGCCGCGGCTCGTCCTCCCCGCAGCCGGAGGATTACACCCTGGACGTGGATATCCACGACCTCGACGCGGTCATGAAGAAAACGAACAGCACGGACGTCTTTGGCCACAGCTTCGGCGGGGCGGTGGCCCTGCACGCGGCCCGCACCCTGCCGGTGGAACGGCTCGCCGTGTACGACCCCGCGGTCTCCGTCAACCACAGCGTCACGGCGGACTGGACACCCGAATATGAGCGGGCCACTGCCGCCGGCGACGACGACCGCGCCCTCGCCGTGCTGCTCAGAGGCCTGGAGACCGGCAGTGCCCTGTCCCGGATGCCGCTGTCCATGCTGACGCTGGCGAACAAGCTTTCCGCGGCCACCCCGATGGGCAAGCAGCTGCGGGACCTCATGCAGACCGGTGTCCGGGAGATCAAGGCGATCATCGCCGCAGACATGCCGGCCGAGCCGTTCCTGGAACTGCCGCTGGAGACGCTGATCATCGTGGGCGAGAAGAGCCCGGCCTACTTCGGCGTGGCCTGCGCCCAGATCCACGACGTCCTCTCAGGCTCCAGCTACACCATCCTGCCGGGCATGGGCCACGACGGCGTCAACAAGGCGCCGGACAAGCTCATCTCCGAGCTCAGCGCCTTCTACGCGGGCTGACCCAAGCAACGCGGGTCCCTTAGCGCCCATTCCGGACGTCCGGAATGGGCGCTAAGGGACTCCGCGTTGGTCGTTGCATGGGGCCTAGTGGGCGGGCTGGGCCACGCCTGCGGTCTTACGCATCATGGCGGACAGCGCGACGGCGGCGAGGGCTATGACGGCAGCCGTCAGGAAAGCGGCGTGCATACCCGCAACCATTCCCGAAGACTCTGCCACGAATGCGTAGATCGAGACCAGGAGCGCAGTCCCGGCCGCGCCGGCCACCTGCTGCAGGGTGCTCATGATGGCCGAGCCGTGCGAGTACAGGTGAGGCGGCAGCGGGTTCAGGCCGGTGGTGAAGGCCGGGGTGAACAGCAATGCCAGGCCCAGGCTCAGTGTCACGTGCAAGGCAATGATCCAGCCCACCGGTGAGGCGGCGTCCAGCATGGAGAACTGCCAGAGGGACAGCACCATCATGACCGAGCCCGTCACCGTCAGCGGCAGCGGCCCCACCTTGTCGAAAACGCGGCCGATGAATGGCCCCAGCAGGCCCATGGCGAGGCCGCCCGGGAGCAGCACCAGGCCAGTCTCGAGTGACTTCAGGCCGCGGATCTCCTGCAGGTACAGCGGCAGCAGGATCACCGCGCCGAACAAGGCAATCATCGCCACGACAAGCAGCAGTACGGATACCGTGAACATCCGGAATTTGAAGGCGCGCAGGTCCAGCAGCGGGGCATCGACCTTCTGCAGTTTCAGCTGGCGCAGCACGAACGCCGCCAACGCTGCCACGCCGATGGCAAGTGCCAGCACGGCAGGGGTGCGGGAGCCGGCCTGTCCCCCGCCGATCTGGCTCAGGCCGTACACGAGGCCGCCAAACGCGGGGACCGTGAGCAGCGCTGAGAGGGCGTCGAGCCGGGTTTTCTCGGTTTCGCCGATGTTGGTCAGGTACTTGGCCCCGATGGCCAGCGCGACGAGGGCGATCGGCAGAACGAAAACGAACATGAACCGCCAGGAAAAGTGCTGGAGGATCAGGCCCGAGACAGTGGGGCCCAGTGCGGGGGCAACCGAAATGGCGATGCTGACGTTGCCCATGACGGCCCCGCGGCGTTCAATCGGGACGAGCGTGAGGATGGTGGTCATCAGGAGCGGCAGCATGATGGCCGTGCCGCCGGCCTGGACGATGCGGGCCAGCAGCAGGACTCCGAAGCCGGGCGCGACGGCGGCCAGCAGCGTGCCGCCGGAGAACAGCCCCATGGCCAGCATGAACACCGCACGGGTGGAAAGGCGCTGCAGGATGAACCCGGTGGTCGGAATCACCACCGCCATGGTGAGCATGAAGCCCGTGGACAGCCACTGCACGGTGGGCGCGTCGATGTTCAGGTCCACCATCAGCCGCTGCAGGGCGACGTTCATGATGGTCTCGTTGAGGATCACGACGAACGTGGCCACCAGCAGCGTGACGATGATGGTCACGGACTCCCGGGACATCTTGGCCGGCGCGGTTGGTGCAGCCAGCGCGGTCGGTGCGGGAATGACGGGGGCAGCGCCCGTTGTGGGGTCGCCAGAGGCGTTGGAAGAGACGTCTGTTGACATGGGTGTTCCCTCGGGGAGCTTGGTGTGGGTCCGGCGAGCGTCGGCGCTGCTGCAGATTCCAACAGTCTAAGCCCCGGACGCATTCCCGTCACCGAAAAAACAACGCGGGGTCCGACACGGCCCATGGAGGGCCCCACCATGGGCGCGAAGTGTCCCCGCGTTGCTATTAGTTGGAGCTCTGGGTCAGGAGTGCAGGGGCGCGTTGTCGAGGAGCCGGACGGGTCCTACCTTGGCGGCGATGATCGCCAGCCCTTCGCCGCGGAACGGGGTGTCCCTGCAGTTTTCCGCGAGGGGCTCCAGGGTGCTCGGATCCACCACCTCGAAATAGTCCAGTTCCACGAGCGGCTGGGAGCGGACCAGGGCCTGCGCGGATTCAACGTCCAGGGGCTCGTGGGCGTTGGCGCGCTCCTCGATGAGCCGCAGCGCACGGGAGAGCACCAGGGCGGCCTCACGCTGGTCCCCGGACAGGAAACGGTTGCGGCTGGACAGGGCCAGGCCGTCGGCCGAGCGGACGATGGGAACGGGCACGATCTCCACAGGGAAATTCAGGTCCGCCACCATGCGCTGGACCAGCGCCAGCTGCTGCGCGTCTTTCTGGCCGAAGTAGGCGCGGTACGCCGGCTGGCCACCGCCCGGCAGCCCTGCCCCCGGGATTCCGTAGTGGAGCAGTTTCGCGACGACGGTCAGGGCGCCGTCGAAGTGTCCGGGCCGGGAGGCGCCCTCCCACTTGTCGCCCAGGGGTCCTGCCGTGATCCGCACGAGCGGTGCCCCGCCGGGGTAGACCTCCTCAACACTTGGAGCGAACGCCAGGTCCACGCCCTCAGCGTCGAGCAGCGCGAGGTCGGCATCCAATGTCCGGGGGTAGCGTTCCAGATCCGCGGCCTCGCCAAACTGCAGGGGGTTGACGAAGATGCTGGCCACCACGACGTCGTTTTGAGCGACGGCGGTCCGGGCCAGCTGGGCATGACCCTCGTGCAGCGCGCCCATGGTGGGCACGAGTCCCTGGGACGTGCCGCCATTCTGCGCCAGCAGCCGGGCGCTGGCGGCGCGGAGCTGGGCAGCGGTGGTGACGAGTTGGATTGCCATGTCAGGGTCCTTCCGGGGCGTGCGTCCCGTTCTGGCCGGGCCCGCCGAGCGCCTGTTCGATGCCGTCGAGTTGTTCCTGTTTCAGGAGCCCGCGGCTTCCTGCCCGGCGGGCCGTAGCCCGGGCCATGGCCAGGTACGCCTCAAGAATATCGCCGGCCGCGCCGCCGTCGTACTCGCGCAGGGCGCCGGCGTGCGCGGCAACGGTGCCGGCGTCGCCGCGGGCTACGGGGCCGGTCAGGGCCGACTCGCCGGACGCGAGGGCGTTCTCGAGCGTGGCTCGCAGGAGCGGGCCCAGCATCCGGTCCGGGGCCTCGACGCCAACGTCGCGGAGCAGCTGCGAGGCCTGCGCCACGAGCGTGACCATGTGGTTTGAACCGTGCGCGAGGGCGGCGTGGTACAGGACGCGGTCGGCCTCTGCGATCGCTACGGGCTCCGCGCCCATTTCGACGACGAGCGCCTGCGCGATCGGCAGCATCGCGGCGTCGGCCGTAACGCCAAAAGTGCAGTCCAGGAGCCTCGTGAGGTCCAGGCTCATGCCCGTGAACGTCATGGCCGGGTGCAGCGCGAGCGGCACGGCGCCGGCGGCACGGACGGGGTGCAGGATCCCGACGCCGAAGCGTCCGGAGGTGTGCGCCACCAGCTGGCCGGGCTGCCAGGCGCCGAGCTTGGCCAAGCCGTCCACGAGGGGGCCGAGGGCATCGTCCGGGACGGCCAGCAGGACGAGCTCGGCGCGCTCCACGATGTCCTGCACGTCCAGGATGGGAACACCCGGCAGGAGCGTTTCGGCGCGTTCGCGGCTGGCGTCGGACACGGCGGACGCGCCTATGACGGCGTGCTCGGCTCCGCGCAGCGCCGCCCCGAGGACGGCACCGACCTTCCCTGCGCCAATGATTCCGACGCCGAGGCGTCCTGGTTTAGCCATGATGCGGGCCTTCCTGGGGGTGGTCTGTGGGTGGCGGTGCCGGTTGGGCTGCCGGCTCCATCCAGTGCTCGCTCCGCTGGAGCATGCGCGCGGCACGGGCCCGGGCGGACTGGGCATCCAGCAGAGCCCGGGCCTCGTCGAGGCCGGCCTGGATGAGCCGCGGGACCACCGGACCTGCCGTGGTGTGCAGGACCAGGTCCGCCACCCGGAACCTCCGGGCGAGCGGCCCTTGCTGGAGCGCCATGGACTGGGTGCGCTGGTGCGGTACCACCACGAAGTTCCGCCACCACCGGCCCGATCTCAGGAGCAGGGCGGTGTCCGTTGCGGTGAAGCCGTTGCGCCGCCAGCCCAGCGGCGCCAGGTATCGGGCGCGGCGCGGCGTGGTGACGAACCCGCCGTCGGTCTGCTGCGGGGTTCCTGTTCCCGGGGCGCCGGCTTCCGGGACGCCGGCTTCCGGGGTTCCGGTTTCCGGGGTTCCGGCGGCAGCGGCAATGCCGGTGATTCCCGCCGTGAATACCCCCACCGGATCCCGGGTACCGGGATCCGGGAGCACCAGGGCCAGGATGTTCAGGACGTCGGTGAGGGAGCCCACCGGAAGCAGCGTGGTCCGGGCCGATCCTTCGCCGCTGTTCACGGCCAGTCCGTAGCCGGCCACGTTGACCTGGACCCGGTACCAGCCAAGCGTCCGCCACAGCGGCGGCTGGCTGACCTTAAGCGCCTGGATCCTGCCCGGCGGCACGGTCTGCGCCTGCGTGTCCAACAGGCCGTAGCGCAGCCTGATGCCGTCAGGCGATACGGCGGCCGTGAAGTTGTAGCCCTTGTTGAACGAGGACCAGTAGGAGGCGACGAGTCCGATCAGGGCGGGGATCAGGAAGACCGTGAAGTTCTTGTGTTCGGTGAAGGTCGAGAGCAGCACGGAAGCAATGCCGCCGGCTACGATCGCGACGCTTTGTTCGCTCAGCAGCAACGAGCCCACCAGCCGGGGCGGCGGCACGGTCAGCACTGCTTGTTCCGGGGCCTCGACGGCCGATGCCTCCGGCTGCCCCGGCTCCGGCGCAAAGCCGGCAGCGCGGGCCAGGATTGTCGCCCGGAGCTGCCGGGCCTCGTCCGCGCGCAGGTAGGAGAGGCGCACCGCGGATTCACCGGCGTCGGCGACTTCGAACCTCAGCTCCGCCAGCCCGAAGATCCGCGCCAGGAAGGGCTGCACGACGTCGATTGCCTGCACCCGGTCCAGCCGGGCCTGCCGCTGCTGCCTGAACAGGAATCCGGTGTTGACGCGCACGTAGCCGCCCGCCACCTGGTAGCGGGTGAAGTACCAGCTCAGGACGTAGCCGAGAACGGTCAGGAGCAGCAGGATGCCGCCGCCGAGCAGCAGCCATGGCGCCCGTCCGGTGAACCGCTCGTCAAAGACCGGGCCGCCCTGGAGGAGCCGTTCGAAGCTGTCGCGGCCAAAAAAGAACAACAGCGCGGCCAGCGCCACCCAGCCCCGGACAAAGGGCGATGCCGGGTGCACGCGCAACCAGCCGGCGTCGCCGGTTCCTTCGCTACCGGCCCCGCCGGCTCCCCCCGCCCCGCCGGCACCGGCGCCAGCGGCGCTTCCGGGACCCTGCGGTGTCAGCGCCATCCCGTCATGGCCTTCCCCTCACAGCCCGGCCAGCCGGGCTTCGCCGCGGGCAGACAGCTGTTCGCGGAGCCGGGCTCCTTCGCTGGCGGGCAATCCGGGGATCTCGGCGTTGGTTCCGGCGGATGCCGTGTGAAGCTTCAGGGTGCACAGGCCCAGCGGACGCTCGACCGGTCCCACGGCGATGTCCACATACTGCATCCGCCCGTAGGGCACCACGAGGGTGCGCTGGAAGAAGATGCCGCGCCGGATCAGGAGGTCGTCCACCCGCTCGGCGTAGCCGATCGAGCGGACCTGCCGCGGAATCAGCACCAGCCGCCACAGCGCCAGGACCAGCCAGACGGCGGGGATGGCGGCGGCCAGCCAGAGCGGAGGCCAGGTCCAGACCCCGGCCAGCACCAGGATCAGGGGAATTGAGAACACGGCAACGGCGACCAGGTTTCCCAGCCCCCAACCCACGAGGCGCACGGTGACGTACTTCGGTGACACCCTGAGCCAGTCGATGCCCGGAGGATCAATCGCTTCGGTAGGCATATTCGCCTTCCGCCGAGGGCTTGTTGCGCTTTCCCTGCGCGCCGTGACCGGAATCGGCGTCGCCGTCCTCCGGTGGAATCCGGCAGAACCGCTCGACGACGAGGCCCACGATCACCATGATCAGCCCGCCGCCGGCCATGGCGAGGGCCTGCCAGGTAAGATCCTGGTTGCTGCGCAGGTTCCACAGCCTCAGCTGTTCCACGAAGATTCCCGCGTGCCAACCCAGCAGGACCGTGCCCGTGTAGGCGCAGGCCTGGGCGAGGACCAGGGTCCACGCAGCCAGGATCGGGTTGAGGATTTTCTTCTTCTTGCCATTGCGCCACCGGAGCACCCGGATCCCCAGCACCAGGGTCAGCACCACGATCACGCCCATGGTCACCAGCCCGGTCAGGGGCAGCACGGGGGTGGCCAGCGAATAGCGGCCAGTCAGGACGGTGGTGAGCCAGCCGGCTATCGCCACAACCACACCAATGGCCAGCAGGAGCAGGGGGCTGGTCAGTTTCACGGCCGCTCCACTGCGCCGGAGGCTCCGGTGCTCCCGGGGGATGTGGCCTCCGCTGCACGGTTCTGGAAGCCGTCAAACGTCGCAATGTCGGCGAAATCGGCGGCATTGACCGCAAGTTCGCCGACGCGTTCGCCGTTGAGCTCCGCCGCGGGATCGATCAGCGACCACGGATAGAGCACGAAAGCCCGTTCGGCGGCCCGGGGGTGGGGCAGGGTGAGCTCGGGGTCGGAGCTGACCACGTCCCCGTAGGTGATGATGTCCACGTCCAGGGTCCGCGGGCCCCACCGGACTTCGCGCACGCGCAGATGCTTCTGTTCCACGGCGTGGCAGTGCTGCAGCAGTTCGCGCGGCGGCAGGGTCGTCTCGACGGCGATGACCATGTTCAGGAAGTCAGGCTGGCCCGGAGGGCCGCCAACAGCCTTCGTCTGGACGATCGGGGAGATGGCCAGCAGGCGCACTTCCGGCGGGTCGACGAGGTCCGCGACGGCGGCGGACAGGGTGTCGCTGCGCTCCCCCAGGTTGCTGCCGAGCGCGATCACGGCGCGGGTGTAGGGCGGGATCACGGCCGCCTCCGGTGCACGCTGACGGAAACGTCACCGAAGTCCACCTCGATGGGGGCCTTGGGCTTGTGCACGGTGATGTCCACGGCGGCCACGGGGAATTTCTGCAGCACGTCCTCGGCAATCCGCACCGCGAGGGCCTCGATCAGGTTCAGCGGTTCGCCTGTGATCCAGTCCTTGATGCAGTCGGCCACTTCGCCGTAATGCGCGGTGTCCAGTACGTCGTCGGAAGCGGCGGCCTTGCTGAAGTCCAGGTGCAGCACGGCGTCAACCACAAACGGCTGGCCGTCGCGACGCTCGAAGTCGAACACCCCGTGATAGCCGACGGCGGTGACGCCGCTCAGCGTGATCTGGTCCATGGTGCCGGCCGGATCAGTTGGTGCCGGCGCCGGCGGAGCCGGCCGCTGCCGCCGCCGGAACCATGCGTGCGGCGACCTTGACGGCGTCCAGGCTGGGGCCGACGTCGTGCACGCGCACGGCCCAGGCGCCGCGGAAGGCGCTGATAGCGGTCACGGCGGCTGTGGCGGCGTCGCGTTCAACCGGCTGCGCGGCCTTGCCGGCCACTGTCAGGAGGCTGCCGAGGAACCGTTTGCGGGAGCCGGCGACCAGGACCCTGTGGCCCATGGCCTGCAGGACATCCAGATGCTGCAGCAGCTCCCAGTTCTGGGCGTCGTTCTTCGCGAAGCCCAGGCCCGGGTCCACAATGATCTGCTCAGGCGCGACGCCGGCGGCGTAGAGCTTGTCGCGGACACCGGTGAGTTCCGTGACGACTTCCCGCGCGACGTCACGGTAGTCGGTCAGCGAGTTCATGGTGCTGGCATCGCCGCGGCGGTGCGTCAGGATGTAGGGGGCCTTGGTGCGGGCGGCCAGTTCGGCCATTTCCGGTTCCATGGTCAGGCCCGAAACGTCGTTGATGATCGCGGCGCCGGCTTTCAGGGCCGCGGCGGCGGTGGCGGCGTGGGTAGTGTCGATGCTGACCAGGGCGCCGGCCTTGACCAGGGCTTCGATGACCGGCAGGACCCGGCGCTGTTCCTCCTCGACGCCCACTGCCGTAGCGCCGGGGCGGGTGGATTCACCGCCGACGTCGATGATGTCCGCTCCGGCGTAGAACATCCGGAGCCCCGCCGCGATCGCAGTGTCCGGCGTCGGGTGGTCTCCGCCGTCGCTGAAGGAATCGGGGGTGACGTTGAGGATTCCCATTACGAGTGTCCGGTCCGTGGGCAGGTCCTGGAACTTCGCCGCCGGGCGCGGTTTGCGCAGGATGGGCAGGGGCGAGGTTGCGGGGCCGGTCCCCGGGGCTGCGGCTAGGGAGTCCATAGTCTGTGTTCTTACCTTCCGAGTATGAGGCTCATGGCTTCGGCGCGGGTGGCCGGGTCGTGCAGTTGCCCGCGCACTGCGCTGGTGACGGTCTTGGCGCCGGGCTTGCGGATGCCCCGCATGGACATGCACAGGTGCTCGCATTCGACGACGACGATCGCGCCGCGCGGTTTGAGGTGGCTGACGAGGGCCTCGACGATCTGGGTGGTCAGGCGTTCCTGGACCTGCGGGCGCTTGGCGAACATATCCACCAGCCGGGCCAGTTTGCTCAGGCCGGTGACCTTGCCGTCGTGGGACGGGATGTAGCCAACATGCGCCACCCCGTGGAACGGCACCAGGTGGTGCTCGCAGGTGGAGTAGAACGGGATGTCCTTGACCAGCACGAGTTCCTCGTGGTCAAGGTCGAACGTGGTGGCCAGGATCTCGGCGGGGTCGTGGTGCAGGCCGGCAAACATTTCCGCATAGGCCTTGGCCACCCGCTTCGGAGTGTCCAGGAGCCCGCCGCGATCCGGGTCCTCGCCGATTGCGAGCAGGATTTCCCGCACGGCGGCTTCGATCCTGGGGCGATCCACCTTGGTCTTGGAATGCTGGGATTCCCCGTCCCCCGCCGAGGCGGCAGCGGGGGCGGTTACGTCATCGTCGAAGTTAGAAGTCACAGAAGAAGCCTAGCGGGGATGACCATCAGTCCCGATATCTGTTGCACCGCCCTGGAAGGACTCCTGCCCGCCAACACCCTGCGCATGCGGCGGCTGGGCATCCAGGGGCTCTTCGAGCCGGGCATGGGTGGCTTCCTCCTGCGCTTCACGTTCCGCCTTTTCGCGGCGTGACTCCACCGGGCCTGCGTCCTGGACCGGGCGGGTTTCCTTGGAAAGCCAGACGTCGCGGAAGTCGCGTTTGCGGATGTTGGTGAAGACCTGGGCGATTTCGGCCTGGTTCAGGGTCTCGCGCTCCAACAGTTCCAGGGCCAGCTCGTCCAGGACGTCGCGGTTCTCGGTCAGGATGGCGTAGGCCTCGTCATGCGCGCCGTCGATCAGGCGGCGGACTTCCTCGTCGACGATGTACGCGATCTGGTCCGAGTAGTTGCGCTCGTGGCCGGCGTCGCGGCCCAGGAACGGCTCGCCGCCGCCCTGGCCGAGCCGCACCGAGCCGACCCTTTCACTCATGCCGAACTCGGTGACCATCTTCCGGGCGATCCCGGTGGCCTTCTCGATGTCGTTGGACGCACCCGTGGACGGGTCGTGGAAGACGAGTTCCTCGGCGACGCGCCCGCCCATGGCGTAGGCCATCTGGTCGAGCAGCTCGTTGCGGGTGACGGAGTATTTGTCGTTTTCCGGGACCACCATGGTGTAGCCCAGGGCACGGCCGCGGGGCAGGATGGTGATCTTGGTGACCGGGGCGGAGTTCCGCAGGGCCGCGGCGACGAGCGCGTGGCCGCCCTCGTGGTACGCGGTGACCTTGCGTTCGTGTTCCTTCATGACCCTGCTGCGCTTCTGCGGGCCGGCCATGACGCGGTCGATCGCCTCGTCGAGGGCACGGTCATCGATCAGGTTCGCGTTGGAGCGGGCGGTCAGCAGCGCCGCCTCGTTCAGGACGTTGGCCAGGTCAGCGCCGGTGTAGCCGGGGGTCTTCTTGGCAACGGCCTTGAGGTCGACGCCGGCAGCCATCGGCTTGCCCTTGGCGTGCACCTGCAGGATCTGGTCGCGGCCGATCAGGTCGGGGGCCTCGACCGAGATCTGCCGGTCGAAGCGGCCCGGACGCAGCAGTGCGGGGTCCAGGACGTCGGGGCGGTTGGTGGCGGCAATCAGGATGACGTTGGTCTTGACGTCGAAGCCGTCCATTTCAACCAGCAGCTGGTTCAGGGTCTGCTCGCGCTCGTCGTTGCCGCCGCCGATTCCGGCGCCGCGGTGCCGGCCGACGGCGTCGATCTCATCGACGAAGATGATGGCCGGCGCGTTGGACTTCGCCTGCTCGAAGAGGTCGCGGACGCGGGAGGCGCCCACACCGACGAACATTTCCACGAAGTCGGAACCGGAGATGGAGAAGAAGGGTACGCCGGCCTCGCCGGCGACCGCGCGGGCCAGCAGGGTCTTGCCGGTGCCCGGAGGGCCGTAGAGCAGCACGCCCTTGGGGATCTTGGCGCCGACTGCCTGGAACTTGGCCGGTTCCTGCAGGAACTCCTTGATCTCCTCGAGTTCCTCGACGGCCTCATCGGAGCCGGCGACATCGCTGAAGGTCACCTGGGGCATGTCCTTGTTGACGAGCTTCGCCTTGGACTTGCCGAACTGCATGACCTTGGACCCGCCGCCCTGCATCCGTGAGAGCAGGAACCAGAACAGGACACCGAGCAGCAGCACCGGCACCAGCAGGGAGAACAGCCCGGAGAACCAGTTGTTTTCGATCGGCTGGTCGGTGAAGCCGCCGGACGGTTTGGCGTCCGTGACTGCCTTGACAACATCCTGGGCGCGGGCGTTGACGAAGTAGAACTGGACGTTCTTGCCCTTGTCCTGCCCGTCGACCTGCAGGTTGTCCTTCAGGACCAGGTCCACACGGTTCTCGGCGTCGAAGATCTTGGCCTGATCAACCTTGCCGCTAGTGCTCAGCAGTTCAAGGCCCTTGTCAGTGTCGATCCGGCTCGCGCCGCCGGGCGCCAGAGTGGCGAATGCCAGCAGGAGCATGGCCACCACGACGACAATCCAGATGCCGGGGCCCTTGAAGAAACTCTTAGCTTTCATCTGTTCGGGGGCTGGCCCCGTCCCTCCTGGTAGTGCTGCACGGCGACCGTTCTGCGCGCGTGTGGTGCTGCGTCAGGTTCTAGCTATACACCGTCGCACTAACTCACGCACGGTGAAGGGCAAAAGTTCCCTGTGGGCGTAGCTGAGCCGGGCGTTGCCCCGCCCGGGTTCCGGGCGCGGGTGCCTCTGCGTGAGCGGTCTACTCGTAGACGTGCGGGGCCAGGGTGCCGACGAAGTCCAGGTTGCGGTACTTCTCGGCATAGTCCAGGCCGTAGCCTACGACGAACTCGTTGGGAATGTCGTAGCCGACGTACTTGACGTCGATTTTGACCTTGGCGGCCGTCGGCTTGCGGAAAGCGGTGCAGATTTCCACTGAGGCGGTGCCGCGGGATTCCAGGTTCGTCTTGAGCCAGGAGAGCGTGAGGCCCGAGTCGATGATGTCCTCGACGATCAGGACGTCCTTGCCCATGAGGTCGGTGTCGAGGTCCTTGAGGATGCGGACCACGCCGGAGGACTGGGTGCCGGAGCCGTACGAGGAGACGGCCATCCAGTCCATGGAAACGTGGCTGTGCAGTGCACGGGCCAGGTCTGCCATGACCATGACGGCGCCCTTGAGGACGCCGACGATCAGGAGGTCGCGTCCCTCGTAGTCCTTGTCGATCTGCGCCGCGAGTTCGGTGATCCGTTGCTGGATCTGTTCCTTGGTGTAGAGAACGTGTTTGAGGTCTGCCTGGACGTCGTTTGAATCCACCAATGGCTCCTGTGTAGATGCGGGGTGCGACTAATTTCGGGGCGGCCGTTGAGGCCGGAATACAAGCTTCCCACAGCGGGCGGCTTCGCGGGGAACACCGGCGGAGGCGGACAGCCCCGCAGCGAGGAGCTCCGCGAGCGAGAGCCGGTAGACGCTGACGCCTCCGGGAAGCTCCACCGGGCCCGCCGATCCCTGCCGGCGCAGCAGCGCTTCGGCGGCGAGCAGACGCTGGTAGCTGGGCTGTTGACCTCCGACGGCGGCGGCGGCCTTGGCGATCACCCGGAACCTCACGGCCGGGGCAAGGTCCCGCAGCGCGGCCTCCGGAAGGCTGATCTCCTCACCGGCCTGCTCCCGCAGCCGGCCGAAGGTGTCGTTCGCCACGTCCTCGAGGTAGTCGGCGTCGAACTGCAGGATCGCGGCCGTGCGGGCCAGGGATTCGGCGACGCCGGGGCCGAGTTTGTCCTCCAGCAGGGGCAACACTTCAACCCTTGTCCGGGAGCGCGCGAACGCGGGATCGGTATTGGACGGGTCGTGCCAGGGTTCCAGGCCCTCGACGCGGCAGATCTCCAGGGTGTCCGCCCGCCGCAGGCCCAGGAACGGGCGCAGCAGCCGCCCCCGGGAGGGCCTCATTCCGGCCAGGGAGCGGGTGCCCGAGCCGCGCGCCAGGCCCAGGAGCACCTGCTCGGCCTGGTCATCGAGCGTGTGGCCGAGCAGGATCGCGGCGGCACCCGTCTCGTCGGCCGCTGCCTCCAGGGCCGCGTGGCGGGCGTCCCGGGCGGCCGCCTCGGGGCCGATGCCGGTGGAGGCGACGTCGACCGTCCTGATCTGCACGGGCGAGAGTCCGAGGTCCTCGAGGGCCCGGGCGGTGAGTGCGGCGACCCCGGCAGAGCCGGGCTGCAGCTGGTGGTCCACGACGACGGCGCCAACGGACACGGGGTGGCCGTCCACATGGGCGCGGCGGGCGAAATAGGCGGCGACGGCGGCGAGGGCCAGGGAGTCCGGGCCGCCGCTGCAGGCGACCAGGACGCGTTCCGGGTAGCCGGCCGCAGCAAGGGTGTCCTGCAGCATTTTCCGGGCCGTGCCGACCACCGGCGCGAGGCGGCCGGGCCGGCGTCGTCCGCTGGAAACGGAGGTCGAACCAACACCGTTGCTGACAGTCATGGCGGCTAGAGGCCCATCCGGTCGAGCCAGAGCTTCGAGTCGTGGATCTCGGCTTCGCTGGGGAGGTGGCCGGCCTGCTCCCAGACTTTGTTGAATCCTGCCATGCCGGCGGCGTCCACCACTTCGCGGACGAACTTGGCGCCGTCACTGTACTGGCGCATCTTGGCGTCGAGTCCGAGCAGGTTGCGGATGAATTTCTCGATCATGCCGCGGTCCTGGCCGCGGGCGTTGAACCGCTGCCGGATGGTCTTCACGGAGGGGACGATGCTGGCGTCCACGGCGTCCATGACCACGTTGGCGTGGCCCTCGAGCAGGCTCATGAGGGCGGTGAGGCGGGACAGGGCCGCCTTTTCCTCCGGGTTCTGGAGCAGGTCCAGGATGGCGCCCCGTCCCGGCGCGGCGCCGGGCGCCGCCCGGTCCTTCAGCGACTTCGCGGCCGCGGAGGCCCGTTCCATCAGCGAATCGACGTTGCCCAGCAGCATGCCGCTGAGGTTTTCGATCTCCTGGAGCATGTGGTGCCGCAGCCACGGGGCGGCGGCGAACTGGACCCGGTGGGTTTGTTCGTGGAGGCAGACCCAGAGCCGGAAGTCCTCGGGAGCGACCTTCAGTTCCCGTTCCACGGCGATGATGTTCGGCGCGACGAGCAGAAGGCGCCCGGATGCGGGGGCCGTGGAGTTTTCGGCCAGCGCCGAGAAGGGGTCGTACTGGCCCAGGACTTTGCTGGAAAGGAAGGCCAGGATGGCGCCGAGCTGGCTGCCGGTGATGGCCGCGCTGACGCTGGTGGCTCCGGGGCTCAGGGCTGCGCGGCCCTCCAGCAGCTTTTCCATGGCGGGCTTGAGCATCACGGCGAAGCTCTGGGTGTTGGCCTTGGCCCATGAGGCCCGGTCCACCACGAGGACCTCGGAATCACGCAGGTCCCGGGCGGCGTCGAGCCCGGTGATGTCGTGGACGTGCGGCACCGAAAGGTCTGCCATGAGCCGCAGGTTTTCGACCGCGGCGCCGATCTCGGCGGCGCCCAGGACGGGGCCCGCGGGCGTCAGGCGCGCCGCCGTGGACGCGGCGAGCTCCCAATTGATAAGACCTTGGGCCTGGACCGGGGTCTCACCCGAGGTTTTTCGTGATGGCTCGCTTGTTGTCTCGCGCGCAGAGGACTCCATGGGATCCATCAGATCACAGGGGCCGGACAATGCGCCTTAATTTTCGCTGACCGGCGAACCGGGTGGTCCCCGTTCGTTTAGATCCGGCGGGGTCCGTCAGCGGCAGCCGCAGCCGGCGAGGACGGCGGCGGAGCGGTCCAAGGCGGCCTTGTTCGCGGCGCCGGGAGTCAGGCCGTTCCCCACGAAGGAAAAGACCAGCAGTCGGCCGTCGGCGTCGACGACGTAACCGCTGAGCGCAATGACAGTGTTCAGCGTGCCCGTCTTGGCGCGGACCAGACCGGCGCCCGCGGCTGCGGCTCCCTCCACATACCGGCCCCCCAGGGTTCCGGTGAGCCCGGCGACCGGGAATCCCGAAAGGGCGGCGCGCAACCGGGTGTCCGTCCCCGAGGTCATGGCCCGGACCACGTCCGTGAGCTGCCGGGCCGAGACCCGGTTGGCCAGGGTCAGGCCGGAGACGTCCGCGGCACGGAGGGCATCAGTGGGCACGCCCATGCCCCGGACCTGCTGCAGCACGGCGGTAATGGCGTCCTCGCCGCTGCCGGCCCGGCCGTCGCCGAGGGCGGTCATCCGTCCCAATACCTCGGCCAGGTAGTTGTCCGAAGTCTGCAGTATGAGGTCCACCTGCTGGCCCAGCGTGGCGGACTGGACCTCGGCCAGGACCTTGGCGGGGGCGCTGTCTTTCCCGTGTTCACTGGCTTTCCCGGGTTCCCTGTCATGCGCGTCTCCGGGCTGGACCCGGGCGACCCCGGGGGTCACGGAGAGCCCAGCGGCCGCCGCTGCCGAGGTAAGCCGGGCGGCGAACGCCTCGGCGGCGGTCATGGCGGCGTCCTGCGGGCGGGGTCCGGTGGTTTTGGCGGGATCGAACCTGGCCGAGTTCAGTGCCAGCGGAAACAGCGGGGCCGTCTCCCCGGCGGCGACGTCCTCGGGGCTCCACGCCTTGCTGAGCGAGGGGCCACTGAAGAGGGAGTCATCGAGCAGGACGCTTACGGCGCCGCTCGCGCCGTCGGCCTTGAGGGTACGGACCGTGGCCTCGGCGAGCGTGGCGAGCCCGGCGCGGCCCAGGACGGCCCCGGGGGCGGATTCGCCGGCGCCCAGAAGGACATCGCCCCCGCCGGTCAGGACCACCGAGCCCGGCGTAGGCCCTGCCACCACCCGGGTGCTGAAGCGGCGGTCCGGGCCCAAGACACGCAGTGCGGCGCCGGCTGTGAGGAGCTTCATGTTCGACGCCGGAACGCGGGCCTCGTCGGCCCCGCGTTCAAAGAGCACCTGTCCCGTGGCGGCGTCCTGGACGATCCCGGTGAAGGTGCCGGCGCCGTCGGGCTTAAGGGTCTCGTTGAGCTGTGCCGCGAGGGCTGCGCCGGCGGGGATTGGCGCGGCGTCGCTGAGTGGCCGGATTCCGTCCGCATCGCTGCCGGGGCCGCTCAGCGTCGCGGGAATCTGCTGCCAGGCAGGCGTTGATGCAGAAGCGCTCCGGGGCTGGTCCGGGCCGAGGAAAGCCGGGGCGATGGCGATCCCGGCCGGCAGTGCCACCGCCACCACCAGGACGGTCTGGAGCAGCGGTGCGAGGATCCCGCGAAGCCTGCCGGGCCCCGGTGCGGTGCCGGCGCGGCTGGTTATCGGTTTCATGCTGCTGCTGGTCCTTAGTCCTGAAATGTCCTCACTAGTTCCTGAAACCAGCGCCTCTCGCTATATCCTCAATAGTAGTCGGCGGCACCGACACTGCTTTTTGCCTTCGTCACGCGTGCCGCGCACCCCTGAATTCGTCAAGGAGCATTCCATGAAGCATGACGTGACCATCGAGATCCCCAAGGGATCGCGCGTCAAGTACGAAGTCGACCACGAGACCGGCCGCGTCCGCCTGGACCGCGTCCTGTTCACGTCGATGCAGTACCCCACTCACTACGGTTTCTTCGAGAACACCTTGGGTGAAGACGGAGATCCGCTGGACGCGCTGGTGCTCCTGCAGGACTTCGACCTGTACCCGGGCGTCATCGTCGAGTCCCGCCCGATCGGCGTTTTCAACATGACCGACGACGGCGGCGGCGACGCCAAGGTCCTCTGCGTCCCGACCGACGCCCGGTTCGACCACATCAAAGAGATCAGCGATGTCAGCGAATTCCTGATCAAGGAAATCGAGCACTTCTTTACCCGTTACAAGGACCTGGAGCCGGGCAAGTGGGTCAAGGCAGAGGGCTGGGGCGACCGCGCCGCCGCCGAGGCCGAGCTCGAAGCGTCCATCAAGCGCTACGTGCCGGCGGCCGGTCACTGACCGTTTCTGCACTCCAACGCGGGGTCACGTACCGCCCATCCGGGTCACCGGAATGGGCGGTACGTGACCCCGCGTTTTTTAAGTGCTGGCGGGCGCAGCGGTGAGGACCCTCGGCGTCGACCTCGCTGCGGCCGCGAAGAAGACGGCTGCTGCCCTCATCGAATGGGACGACGGCGGCGCGGCCCGCCTGGCGCATCTGTCCCTGGACGTGGACGACGAGGAGATCATCAGCCTCTTCGGCGCCAGCGACATGACGGGTATCGACTGCCCCCTCGGCTGGCCTGACGCCTTCCTGCCTTTCATTGCAGGGCATTTGGCTTTCGACGCCGGGCCGGTCCTCAGCCACGACGGGATCGAGGGCCGCCGGCTGCTCGCCTACCGTGACACCGACCGGTTCGTCACGGGCAAGACCGGGCTGATTCCGCTCAGCGTCTCCGCGGACCGGCTGGCCCACCCGGCCATGAGGTGCGCCGTCATCCAGGCCAAGATCGCCCGGGACGCGGGGCCGCAGGCCAGGGACGGCTCCGGCCGGCTCGCGGAGGTCTATCCGGCGGCATCCCTGAAGATCTGGGGGATCCACGCCCGCGGCTACAAGGGACGCGGGGCCCCGGAAGCCGAAAGGCTGTCCTCGGCCGTGGCGGATCTGACCCTCAAGGCCCCGTGGCTGGACCTCTCGGAGTACCGGGGCGATCTTGCGGCGTCCGATGACATGTTCGATGCCGTCATTGCCTCCTTGACAGCGCGGGCAGTCGCTCTCGGCAGGACGCTCCGCCCCGATGCCGGGCACGCCGCGGCCGCCCTGAGCGAGGGCTGGATCCATCTGCCCTCCGGCCAGCTTTCCGACCTGGCAGCCGGATAGTCGCCCGGTAACCGTCACTGTTACGGTCCCGGCCCTGCGGGTCACGCCGGGCACTTGCCCGGCAAGTGCCACCGGGTAGTGTGTCATCCAGAATGTTCACGCTGACCATCAATCAAACCGACAGCCGGCGCGACGGCGACCGTGTGCCGCAGCTCCTCAAGGACCTGCGGCACATTCCGGCGCGCCTCGATTTCGACCGTTCCGTGGAGGACGAGGTCCAGGGCATCCTGGACTGTCCGGACCAGGCGGTGGAGGCGGCCATGATCGCCCTGCGCAGCGGCAGCTGGTACGTGGGCATTGGGGTTGGGCCGGTCAATGAACCCCTGCCGAACCAGATCAAGGACGCCTCGGGCCACGGGCTGATCTACGCCCGGCGCGCCGTGGATCGCCTCCGCAACGGCAAGGACCGGGTCCGCGTGGCCGTAGAGGGCCCGCTGGCCGATCTCGCGGCCGAGGCCGAGGCCGTCCTGCGCCTCCTGGGCCACATTGTGCACGACCGGAGCCAGGCGGAATGGCGGGTGCTGGACCTGCTCACCCCGGGCGTGCGTGGTCAGCAGAAAGCGGTAGCCGAGGAGCTCGGGATCACAACCCAGGCCGTGAGCAAAGCCGTGGCCAGGTCCCAGTGGAACGAAGAGTACGCGGCCCGTCCCGCTGCGGCCCGTCTCCTGGGCCTCATCCTCGACGTCCGCTAGCCGGACGGCCCCTCACCGGAACCGCCCGTCCGCCCTCCGGCGGCTAGAGGAGGCTGCGAAGCACGTGCGCGGCGCCGTCGTCGTAGACCGACTTCGTCACCTCATCCGCGGCGGCAATCACTTCCACCGGGGCCTGCCCCATGGCCACGCCGCGGCGTGCCCAGGTGAGCATCTCGATGTCGTTGCGGCCGTCGCCGACGGCGACCGTGCGTTGGGTGTCAATGCTCAGCCGGTCGCGGAGGTGCTCCAGTGCACTGGCCTTTGTGACGCCGGCCGCGGCAATGTCCAGCCACGCCGTCCAGCCCACCGAATACGTCACGCCGGCGAGACCGA
The DNA here is from genome assembly GCF_052115605.1 of Arthrobacter sp. 2MCAF15. Lineage (NCBI taxonomy): Bacteria > Bacillati > Actinomycetota > Actinomycetes > Micrococcales > Micrococcaceae > Arthrobacter > Arthrobacter sp. 2MCAF15. The sequence continues at coordinate 383,714 of NZ_JBFRGZ010000003.1, forward strand.
TGTGGCGGATGGCGGCGTTGAACTCTTCGGGCGTGTTTTCCGAGCTGAAGACCACCACGCGCACAGCGGTTGCCTCCAGCATGGTCTGGAAGTCGACGCCCACCGCCTCGACACCGAAGCTGGCGTCCTGGAAGCGCTCCGTGGACAGGAAATTACCTTCTTCGTCCTCGAGGGCGTACTTTGCGGTGGGCAGCCGCTTGCGCAGGGCCCGAAGCACAGGGCCCGGGTCAAACGTTGCCTTGTGGAGGACTTCGTAGCCGTCCGGCAGGCCCGAGTCGATGCGCAGGATCACGCCGCCGTTGGAGCACACTGCGTAACCGGTGTCGATCCCGATGTGCTCGATGACGGGCAATGTGGCGTTGAGGGAGCGGCCGGTGGCGATCATGACGTGGTGGCCTGCGGCCACCACGGCCTGGGCGGCCTCGCGGACAGGAACCGACATGTGCCCGTCGTGGTCCACAAGGGTGCCATCGACGTCGAGAGCGATCAGCAGCTTGCCGCCGGCGCCGTTCAGGGCACTTTGGTCCCGGACGTTCCTGGTCTGGTCTGCCGTGTTCTGGTCGGTCATGTTCTGGTGTGTGGTGCGCCGGTCATCGTTGCCGGCGACTGAGGATTCAGTCATGGTTGTCATCTCACAAGTAGAGCAGACACCCCCGACGGCCGCTAGGACACACGCCACAGCACGGCGTTAACTTGTGGTAAACACCCACAGCCTGTCCACAGTGTGAATATTTACCCGGCGGCCACCGGAGGCCTGGCTGGCGGTTCCTGGCTGGTGGTTAAAGGACGGTGGTTATAGGACGGGGAACACCGTCATGCCGCCGAGGTACTTCTGCAGCGCTGCGGGGACGTTGACGGACCCATCGGGGTTCTGGTGGTGCTCCAGGATGGCAACGATCCAGCGGGTGGTTGCCAGGGTGCCGTTGAGCGTGGCCACGGCCCGGGTGCCCTTGGGCGCACCGTCCTCGTTGAAAACCCGTTCACGGATGTTCAGGCGGCGCGCCTGGAACGTGGTGCAGTTGGACGTGGAGGTCAGCTCCCGGTAGGCGCCCTGGGTGGGGACCCACGCCTCGCAGTCGAACTTCCGGGCCGCTGAATTGCCCAGGTCCCCGGCCGCGGTGTCAATCACGCGGTACGGGAGTTCGCACTTGGCCAGCATCTCCTCTTCCCACGCCAGGAGCCGGGCGTGCTCGCCGACCGCCTCCTCAACAGTGGTGTAGATGAACATCTCCACCTTGTTGAACTGGTGGACCCGGATGATGCCGCGGGTGTCCTTGCCGTGCGAACCGGCCTCGCGGCGGTAGCAGGAGCTCTGGCCCGCGTAGCGGACCGGACCGCCCGAAAGGTCCAGGATCTCGTCGGCGTGGTATCCGGCAAGGGCTACTTCAGAGGTGCCCACAAGGTAAAGGTCGTCTTCGGCGAGACGGTAGATCTCGGCGTCGTGCTTGACGTCAAAGCCGGTGCCCTGCATGGTTTCCGGACGCACCAGGGTGGGCGTGATCATGGGGACGAAGCCGGCGTCGATCGCCTGTTCCATCGCCATCTGAAGCAGCGCCATCTCAAGCCGGGCGCCGACTCCGCGCAGGAAGTAGAAGCGTGAGCCGGACACCTTGGCCCCGCGTTCCATGTCGATGGCCCCGATCAGCTCACCGATTTCCAGGTGGTCCTTGGGCTCGAAGTCGGGGAACTCGCGCGGCGTGCCCACCGTCTTGACCACGATGTAGTCGTCCTCGCCGCCGGCCGGGACACCGTCCTCGATCAGGTTGGGGATGCTTCGGAGCAGTTCCTCGTGGGCGCTCTGGGCAACATCCGCCTCGGCAGATGCGGCCTTGACCGAGGCGGCCAGGACCTTCACGTCCGCGAGGAGGGCCTGCTTTTCCTCGCCCTTGGCCTGCGCGACCTTCTTGCCGAAGACGTTCTGTTCGGCCCGGAGGTTCTCGAACCGGATCAGCGCCGCGCGCCTGGCCGAGTCCGCAGCGATGATCGCGTCCACCGCGGATTCGTCGGCGCCACGGGCGCGCTGGCTGGCACGGAACTTGTCCGGATTTTCGCTGAGGTCTTTTACGTCGATCACCAGACAAGAGTATCCAATCCGGTCGCCGTTCCCGGGCAACCCGTTGCGGGGGCGCTGGCGGGATACTGTTGGATCACAATGCGCGACTGGCTGCTGTACCTCGTCATCGCTGGGGTCCTGGCGTTTGCCGTCTCCAGTTGGTGGGGAGTGCGTCGGCTGAAGGCCAAGCACACCCGCAGGGCCGTGTGGGAGGAAACCCACAGCCCGGGCCTGGGCCATCAGAGAGTTGCCGTGGTCCTGAATCCCATCAAGGCCCGGTCCGCCGAGGCGCGGGGCCTGATTGAAGCGGCGTGCGCCGAGGCAGGCTGGCAGCCGCCCCGCATCTTTGAAACCACCGCCGAGGACCCCGGCTTTTCCCAGGCGCGGGCGGCGGTGGCCTACGGAGCCGACGTCGTCCTGGCCTGCGGCGGCGACGGTACCGTGCGCGTGGTGGCCGAGATCCTCGCCGGGACGGACATCGCGATGGGCCTGATTCCGCTGGGCACGGGCAACCTCCTGGCCCGCAATGTGCATCTGGAGGTGGGGGACCTCCCAGGCAATGTGCAGGCCGCCTTGTTCGGACACCAGCGGTTTATCGACACGGCGCGGCTCACTCTGGACAATTCACGCACCGGAGAGTCAGCGCAATACACCTTCCTGGTGATCGCGGGCATCGGCATGGACGCCGAAGTGGTCAATGATACGAACGACGATTTGAAGAAGGCGGTGGGCTGGCTCGCGTACACGGAGGCCGGCGCCCGGCACCTGGTGGGGCGGCGCAAAAAGGTTTCCATAGCCCTGGATGACCAGCCCGAACAGTTCCGGAGTATCCGCAGCGTCCTCTTCGCGAATTGCGGCCTGATCCCCGGGGGCATCGATTTCATCCCCCAGGCGATGATCGATGACGGGATGCTGGACATCGTGGTGATGAGCCCGCGCAGTGCAATCGGCTGGCTGGCCATGTACACAAAGATTGTTCTGAAGCACAAGAAGGAACTGCCGGTCATGACGTACTACCGGTCGGGCAAGATCACCATCCGGAGCTCCGAACCCCTGCCCACCCAGGTCGACGGCGACCCTTCCGGCGAGGCCACGAAGGTCACCGTCCAGGTGGCCCCGGGATCCCTGCTGGTCCGGGTCAAGGACGGCACCGAAGTCGGCTAGGCCGACGGCGGCTGGAGTGGTGACTAGGCGCTGGCGGCCTTCTTTGCCTCTTCGGCCTTCTTCGCTTCCGCGGCAGCCTTGGCGGCCCGGGCTTCGGACTGCTCCCGGATCATTGCCTGTTCTTCTTCGAAACGCAGGCGGTCCGCGCGGTCGGCGTCGTCGCCGTCCCAGTCCTGGTTGTCAGCCGTCGGCTTGGGATTGACGATCATTCCCTGGCCGTCGTTGTCTGTGCTGGTGCCTGACATGACCCGCTCCCTCCGTTAGGGGACTTCCCCAATATGGATCAGGCAAGCATACGCACAGTTGGGAGGGGGTGGAAGGGCACCGGATGGCATTTGCCTACGCTTTGGGCGAAGCCCCCGGCGTATATTCCACCTCGGCAGATGCTCCGCCCAGTATGTCTTTCACCCACGCATGCGCAGACCGGAATGCCTGGTCCGAGGTATGCGGCGCCACGCTGGTCCGGGTGCCGTCGGCACGCTGGTACGAGCCGAGGAAGCGGGTGGCCGGGCTGATCCGGTGGAGGCCGGCAAGCGCGTCGGCCACCCGGGCGTCAGCCACATGGCCATCGGCGTCAATGCTGAAGAAGTAGTGGCCCAGGTACTGCCCGGTCGGCCGGGATTCGATCCGGCTCAGGTTCACGCCGCGGGTCGCGAACTGGTCCAGGATCTCCATCAGTGCGCCCGGCCGGTCCTCGGGCAGCGGCACCACCACGGTGGTCTTGTCCGCGCCGGTGCGGTCCGGCAGCTGGCCCGGGCGGCCCACGAGCACGAACCGGGTGACGGCGCCGGGGTTGTCGCCGATGTTATCTGCCAGCACGGCCAGCCCCGGCTGCTCGGCGGCCACGATCGGGGCGCAGATCGCGGCGTCGTAGTGGGCGCCGTCGCCGCCCAGCAGGCCCATGGCGGCCGCGGCGGTGGACGACCCCGGAATATATTCCGCATGAGGAATATTGGCCTCGACCCAGAGCCTGCACTGGGCCCAGGCGTGGCCGTGGGTGGAGACGCGCCGGATGTCCCCGATCGCCACTCCGGGCCTGGCCACAAGGACGAAGCTGATGGGCACCAGGGCCTCCCGGAGGATCCTGAGTTCCTGGCCGGTGGCGATTGAGTCGAGGGTGGCCGTCACACCGCCTTCGACCGAGTTTTCAATCGGCACCATGGCCGCGTCGGCGGAACCGTCCCGCACCTTGTCCAGCGCCGTGTTCACATTCGATGACGGGATGCGGACGGCGTCCGCCGCGCCCGGGACTTGCATCAGGGCCGCCTCGGTGAAGGTGCCCTCGGGTCCGAGGAATGTGTAGGTGACGGTGGGTGCGGGCATCAGTTTTTCCTTCTTCGGTTACAGGACGACCGGTTTGAGGCCGTTGTCCGAGACCAGCGGCATGCCGGTCTCGACCCACTGGTCCATGCCGCCGGCCACATTCACGGCGGAATATCCCATTCCCACCAGCCACTGGGTGGCCCGGTAGGAGCGGCCGCCGGTGCGGCAAATGACATAGACGTCCTCGTCCGGGTCGAGTTCCTCGATCCGGGCCGGCAGCTGGTCCATGGGGATGTGCAGGGCGCCTTCGGCGTGTCCCGCGGCCCATTCATAGTCCTCGCGGACGTCCACGATCTTGGCACCATCGGGGATGCCAGACACGCTTACGCTCTGGAAGTCGCTCATGTTCACCCTTTCCGCAGAATTCAAGCTCCGATCCCAGCGTATCCCCCGCTGCCGGCAGCGGTGCCCGGCTGCCGGCACGTTACGCTTCTGGGGACCGCAAAGGAGACTCATGGCTGCCGAACACCCCGCGGAGCGGCCCGTCCGCGGCCCCCGCCCCGGGACATGCCCTCCCCTCGCTGCGAGCGCTGGACATGATGCCAAGGTGTCCTCCCGCAGGTCCCAAAAATGGGCATGTCCGGCGGGCACGGAACCCGCATGGCCCCGCGAACGGCTGGAGTCCGGCTTCCTTGGCTGAAATCCACGAGCTCTCCGCCCTCCAGCTCCGCGATGCGCTCCGTTCCGGGGAGCTCTCCGCCAGGCAGGCCACCGATCATTTCCTGGACCGCATCGAAGCCCAGAACCCGCGCCTCGGGGCATTCATCACCGTCACCGCGGATCAGGCGCGGAAGGATGCCGCGGCAGCGGACCACGTCCACGCCCTCCGAACCCGGACCGGCGAAGCCCTGGCGCCGCTGCATGGGATGCCGGTCGCCTTCAAGGACCTGACGGATGTGGCGGGGGTGGTCACCACGCATGGAAGCGCCGCGCTCGACCGCAAACCCGCGCTGGCCGACGGCGCCCTCGCCACCGCGCTCAAGGCGGCGGGTGTGGTGTCATTGGGCAAGACGCAGGTCCCGGAGTTCGGCCTGACGGCGTACAGCGAGAACCGGATCGCCCCGCCGTCGCGCAATCCACATGCACCCAGCCGCAGTTCGGGCGGATCCTCGGGCGGCAGCGCTGCCGCCGTGGCGGCGGGGCTGCTGCCCTTCGCCCCCGGATCCGATGGCGGCGGCTCGGTGCGGATTCCGGCGGCGGCGTGCGGACTGGTCGGGCTGAAACCCGGGCGAGGGCTGGTGCCTGCCGGGGAAAGCTCCGGCGATCCGGCCCAGCTCGTGGTTGCCGGGCCGCTCGCGCGCTCGGCCGCCGATGCCGCGCTGCTTTTGGATGCCCTGATGCCCGCCGTGGCGCCGGCCCCCGCGGCCCCACCGGGCTCCAGCTATCTCGACCTGACCGCCAGGGAACCGCGCCGGCTGCGGATCGGAATCAGCCTGGACAGCCCGTGGCAAACCGCTTTCCCCTTCACCCCGGATCCTGAGGCGCTCGAGGCACTGTCCGACGGCGTCGCGCGGCTGGAGGCCGCGGGACACGCGACCTCGGAGGCCGCGATTCGCTATGACAACCGCTACGCGGCCGCTTTCACGACAGCCTGGACGGCCGGGATCGGCAGCGCGCGGATCCCACCCCAGCGCGAGGCGCTCCTGACCCCGCTCACAAGGACGTTCCGGCGCCGGGCGCAGCAGCGGAGTGCGGCGAAACTCAACGAAGCCCTCGGTTTCCTACGGCAGTTCCAGCACGACACGATCGCCCAGTACAGCCAATGGGACCTCATCCTCACCCCGGCCCTGGCGCAGACGCCCCGCCCGGTGGGCTGGTTCACCGCCGCGACGCACGGCGGTGATTACTGGCCGGCTGCGGAATGGGCGGGCGACGCCGACGGCGACTACCGCAAGCAATGCAAGTACGCGCCGTGGTCCTCCATGGTGAACGTCTGCGGACTGCCTGCCATCAGCATCCCGGTGCACTGGACCGGCGGCGCCCCGGGTTCCGGCCTGCCGATGGGCATACAACTGATCGGCCCGATGGGATCCGAGGGGCTGCTGCTGCAGGTGGCCGCCCAGCTGGGGTTCTAGCCCTCGGTCCGGCCCCGGCCGTGGGCACATGCCCACCCCTCCCACCGGCCACGGCACATGTCCACGCCACAGACCGAACACAGGACATGTCCGCCCCTCCCACCCGCAACGGCACATGCCCACCCCTAGCCGCGAGGACTGGACATAATGCCATGATGTCCACGCATGGGCGCCAAAAATGGGCATGTCCCGCGGGGCGCAGAGGAAACCAGCCCGCCCCGGAGAACCCAGAGGACATGCCCACCCCTCCCGCCGGCACGGGACATGCCCGGCACTGACCGTTGCGGACATGTCCGCCCCTCCTACCCGCAACGGCACATGCCCGCCCCTTGCCGGGAGGACTGGACATAATGCCATGATGTCCACGCATGGGCGCCAAGAATGGGCATGTCCCGCGGGGCGCAGAGGAAACCAGCCCGTCCCGGAGAACCCCAAGTACCGCGGCGCCGGCGATGGTCTGCACCTCCTCCCCTCGCGCCGCCCGTCGGGACGCTCAAGGCACCGCCCAAATGGACGGTGGCTGCGGCCGGCGGCTATCGTTCACACAAACCCGACCAGGCCGCGAAAGAGGATCGATGAAGATCACCGGTGCAGTACTTGAAGAAATCGGGCGCCCGCGTCCCTTCGCGGAATCCAGGCCCATCAGCATCTCCGAGCTGGAGCTGGCGGCTCCGGGGCCCACCGAGATCCTCGTCCGCATGGAGGCCGCCGGGATCTGCCACTCTGACCTGAGCGTCGTCGACGGCAACCGGGTCCGGCCGGTCCCCATGCTTCTGGGCCACGAGGCCGCGGGCCGGATCGTGACGGTCGGTTCCGCCGTCGCCGACCTGCGGCCCGGGCAGCGCGTGGTCATGTCCTTCCTGCCGCGATGCGAGAGCTGCCCGAACTGCGCCGAGGACGGCCGGCTGCCCTGCACGGCGGGTTCGAAGAGCAACAACGACGGAACGCTGCTGCACGGATCCAGGCACCTGAGCCGCAACGGCGCGCCGGTCCACCACCACCTGGGCGTCTCAGGTTTCGCGACCCATGCCGTGGTGGACCGCGCGTCGGCCGTGCCGGTGGACGACGACATCCCTGCGGACATAGCAGCGGTCCTGGGCTGCGCCGTACTGACCGGCGGCGGCGCCGTGCTGAACGCGGCCCGGCCGCGCCCGCAGGACAGCATCATGATCGTCGGCCTTGGAGGCGTGGGCATGGCGGCGCTCATCACCGCCATCTCCCAGGGCATCTCGCGGATCATCGCCGTGGACACGCTGGAGCAGAAACTCGATCACGCCCGCCGCCTCGGCGCCCACGAAACGTACACCCCGCAGCAGGTCCTCGAGGAGGGCGTCAAAGCCAGGTACGTGATTGAGTGCGCCGGTAACGCCCGCGCGTTCGAAACCGCGTTCGCCGCCACCTCCCCCGGCGGCACCACCGTCACGGCCGGGCTGCCGTCCCCCGAGGCCCGGGCCCAGCTGGCGCCGCTGACGGTCACCGCCGAGGCCAGGACGATCGTGGGCAGCTACCTCGGTTCCGCCGTACCGTCGCGGGACATCCCGCAATACGCCCAGCTGTGGCGGGACGGGAAACTGCCGGTCGAGGAGCTGATTTCGGACCGTATCGCCCTGGCCGACATCAACCAGGCCATGGACCAGCTGGCTGACGGCCACGCCATCCGGCAGGTCATCATGTTCGACGGCGGCGAGCCCGCCTAGCACACGCCCCGGGACCCGGCCGCCCGCCGCGGCCGGCTCCCGGAAAATCCGGCGAAAGGGAGGCGAAAGAGAGGCAAAACACTATCCGGGTTGCTTGCCTCCGGACTGCTCGAATGTGACAATCGCGCGTCACAATGTCACCATTAAGTAAATGAGCACAACTCATTTATCCAATCCCCCCGCTACAACGCCGGGCGATCCCTCGTTCAGTCCCTCCGCTAAGGCGCCGGGCGACACCTCGTTTTTCGGCCACCCAAAGATGCTGGCCAGCCTTTTCTCCGTAGAGATGTGGGAGCGATTCTCCTTCTACGGAATGCAGGGGATCCTCCTCTACTACATGTACTTCACGGCCGCCCAGGGTGGCCTTGAGATCCCACAGGCCATGGCCGCCGGCCTGGTCGGCGCCTACGGTGGCGGCGTCTACCTCTCCACGATCCTCGGCGCGTGGCTTGCGGACCGGCTCTTCGGCTCGGAGAAGGTGCTGTTCGGTGCGGCCATCCTGATCATGGCCGGCCACATTGGGCTGGCGCTCGTTCCCGGCATACCGGGCCTGATCGCCGGTCTGGTGCTGGTGGGCGTGGGCTCCGGTGGGCTGAAGGCCAACGCCACCGCCCTCGTCGGCAGCCTGTACGGCGAGAAGGACGAACGCCGCGACGCCGGATTCTCCATCTTCTACATGGGCATCAACGCCGGCGCGCTGATCGGCCCGCTGGTCACCGGCTGGCTGCAGGAAAGCCAGGGCTTCCACTGGGGCTTCGGCGCCGCCGCCATCGGCATGGCCATTGGCCTTGTCATCTACTCGCTGGGCCGCAAGAAGCTGCCCGAAGCAGCACAGCGGGTCCCGAATCCCCTTCCCGCTGCCCAGCGCACCCGCTACGGCCTGATCTTCGGTGGCATCGCCGTGATCATCGCAGCGCTGCTCGTGACCGGCACCGTGAACCCCGAGAACCTGGCCATGTCCATGGCCTACGCCGCAATCGGCGCGTCGGTGCTGTACTTCGCCCTGATCTTCAGCAGCAAGAAGGTCACCGCCGTCGAGCGCGGCCGGGTGACGGCGTTTATCCCGCTGTACATCGCCTCTGCCGCGTTCTGGGCGCTGTTCCAGCAGCAGTTCACCTTCATTGCCGTCTACTCGGAAGAGAAGCTGGACCGGAACCTCTTCGGCTGGGAAATGCCTGCCGCCTGGGTCCAGTCCATCAACCCGGTGTTCATCATCATCTTTGCCGGCATCATGGCCGCCCTGTGGACCAGGCTCGGCCGGAAGCAGCCCGGTTCGGCCCTGAAGTTCTCCGTAGGCCTGTTCGTCATGGGTCTGGCCTTCCTGGCCTTCATCCCGCTGGCCGGCGGCGGCAAGACCCCTCTGCTGGCCCTGGTCGGAATCCTGCTGCTGTTCACCCTCGCAGAGCTGTTCCTCTCCCCCATCGGCCTGTCCGTGACCACCAAGCTGGCGCCGAAGGCCTTCCACACCCAGATGGTGGCCCTGTTCTTCCTGTCCGTTTCCCTGGGCACCACACTGGCCGGCATCCTGTCCGGCCTGTACAACCCGAAGGACGAGCTGCCCTACTTCATCGGCATCGGCGGAACCGCGATGCTGCTGGCCGTGGGCCTGGCAATCGCCTCGCCGGCGATCAAGAAGCTCATGGGCGGCGTACGCTGACCCGATGAGCCCCGCACGTCGCGTCCCGGTTGATTCGCGCGTCTACGCTCCCGCCCCCGGCGAGGCGTCCGACGTCGAAATCATGCCTGCGGGCGACGTGACCGATGGTGTGGTGCGGGTTGGCGGAACCATCCGCCGCCCGCACCAACCGCAATCCCTCGCCGTGGCCGAGTACCTCGACTGGCTGGAGGACGCAGGCTTTGAGGGCTCCCCGCGCTTCCTCGGCCGCGACGCACAGGGCCGGGACGTCCTGACCTTTGTGCCGGGCCGGTGCGCCGGGGCGCAGCCGGAAGAGTGGACGCAGTCCGAGGACCTGCTGGCCTCCGTGGCCCGCCTGGTGCGGCGCCTGCACACGGCGTCGGCAGGCTTCGTGCCGCGGGCCCACTCGTTCCCGCCCCGGCCGGTCCGGCCAAACCCCTCCGATGCCGCCGCGCTCATCTGCCATCTGGACGTCACACCCCAGAATGTGGTGGTCCGGGGCGGCCTGGCCGCGGGACTTGTCGATTTCGACCTCGCCGGACCCGCCACGGCACTCCACGATTCGCTCAACACTGCCATGCACTGGGTTCCGCTCCGCGACCCCTCAGACGCCTGGCCAGGCTGGGAAGACCAAGACCCATTCCGCCGGCTGCGCATTTTCGCCGACGCCTACGGCTGGACAGAGAATGAACGACGCCGGGTTCCCGTCGCCGGGATCGATGCCGCCGCGCTGAGCTACGAGCGGATGCGGCACAACGCCGCCGTCCTGGGCGGCGGCTGGGCGCGGATGTGGGAGGACGGCGTGGGCGGCCTCATCAACCGCCGCCGTGCGTGGCTTGAGGCCAATGCCGAACCGCTGGTGGCCGCACTGACGCGCTGAGCCCACGCTTTGATGCAGACCGGCCACGGCCTCCGCGGCGGCGGTTAGGTGCCGTATCCGCTGTTTCGCGCCGTGCCGATGACCAGTCCAAAGATGACCAGCACCAGGACCGTGACGGCGATGCCCACGTACCCCATCACGAGACCGGCGATCGCCATGCCCCGGCCGGCCGGTTCGCGCCGCAGGGCCAGGTGTCCCAGGATGACGGCGGCCAGCTGCGGAAGCAGGAAGAATCCGAAGCCCACCAGGGCGGCGATACCGCAGCACATGCTGGCGATGCTCAGGCTCTTGGGCGCTGCTGGCACGCCGTAGTACGCCGGCTGGCCGTAGGCATTGGGGCTGCCCGGCTGGGCGTACGGCGACTGCTGCTGGCCATACGGCGACTGCTGCTGGCCATACGGCGAGGAGGGCTGGCCATAGGCAGGCTGTCCGTAGCCCGCCGATCCCGCGGCATAGGGCGTGCGGCCGGAGTCGCCGTAGATCGGCGGGTAAGGGCTGGAGTACGGGCCCTGGTCCGGCGCCGGCTGCCCGGGCTGCTGCTGGCCGGGCAGCGGCTGGCCGGCTTGCTGGCCCGTGTAGGGCTGTTCCTGCCACGGCTGCTGCGGGGACTCAGCTTGCCGCGGGGCCTCAGGCTGTTGAGGGACGTCAGGCTGTTGAGGGGCGTCAGGCTGTTGAGGGGCGTCAGGCTGCTGCGGGGCCTCAGCTTGCCGCGGGGGCTCGGGCTGCGCGAACTGCTGCGTCGCCGATTGTTCCTGGTCCTGGCCACCGGGCGCTGCCTGCTGCTGCGGAACGTCCGGCTGCTGGTCCGGGAGGCGCAGCGTCGGCTGGTAGCCCTCCGGGGTCTCGTCTTTGCCTTGTTTTGGCTGGTCAGTCATGGCATGTCCCCTCAAGAAGTCCCTGCGTCCAGCGTACCGCCGTGGGGTTGGCTTGGGACCAGGCCCTTCGGCGGGTTTTCTTTTCGTCATAGGAACGGCTTTGACGCGAAACCGTGTTGCACGCCGGTGTCGTCTGGCATGCTGGTGCCATGGCTAGCCGCGCGGGCACAGTTGCCCAACCCCAGGACCTTGTTGACCTCACTGCGCTTTTGGATGCGTACTACGACGTTTCGCCGGACCTCTCGGACCCGGGCCAGCGTGTGGCCTTCGGCACCTCCGGACACCGGGGATCGAGCCTAAAGGCCTCCTTCAACGAACCCCATATCCTCGCCATCACGCAGGCAATCGTGGAATACCGTGCGGGCCAGGGCATCACCGGCCCCCTCTACATGGCGAAGGACACCCACGGCCTGAGCGAACCAGCTCAGAATTCCGCCCTCGAAGTACTGGCGGCCAACGGCGTGAATGTCCTCATCGATGCCCGCCACGGCTACACACCCACCCCTGCCCTAAGCCACGCCATCCTCACGCACAACCGGAACGCCGCCCCCGGCGCACCGCAGGCCGACGGCATCGTGGTGACCCCCAGCCACAACCCCCCGGGCGACGGCGGATTCAAGTACAACCCGCCGCACGGCGGCCCCGCGGACACCGACGCCACCGGCTGGATCGCCAACCGCGCTAACGAACTCCTCGAGAATGGCCTGCGCGGCGTCAAGCGGATCCCCGTGGCCGAAGCCCTCGCGGCAGACACCACCGGCAAGTTCGATTTCCTTAGCAGCTACGTCGACGACCTTCCCTCGGTGCTGGACCTGAATGCCATCCGCGAGGCGGGTGTCCGGATCGGCGCGGACCCCATGGGCGGCGCGTCCGTGGACTACTGGGGCGAGATCGGCGAGCGCCACCACCTGAACCTCACGGTGGTTAACCCGACCGTTGACCCGCAGTGGGCCTTCATGACCCTGGACTGGGACGAGAAGATCCGGATGGACTGCTCCTCGCCGTCGGCGATGGCCTCGCTGATCACGAGGATGTCCGAAGGGGCGAAGTTCGACATCGCCACCGGCAACGACGCCGACGCCGACCGGCACGGCATCGTGACGCCATTTGTTGATGGACAGGGCGGGCTGATGAACCCGAACCACTACCTCGCCGTCGCCATCGATTACCTGTACCGGCACCGCACCGGGTGGAACCCGCAGTCCGTGATCGGCAAGACCCTGGTGTCCTCCTCGATCATCGACCGCGTGGCCGAGAGCCTGGGCCGCAAGCTCGTGGAGGTCCCCGTGGGCTTCAAGTGGTTCGTTCCCGGCCTGCTGTCCGGCGAGGGTGCGTTCGGCGGGGAGGAATCCGCGGGCGCCTCCTTTAATAAGATGGACGGCAGCGTCTGGACCACCGACAAGGACGGCATCCTGCTGGCACTGCTGGCCTCGGAGATCACGGCCGTCACCGGCCAGTCGCCGTCGCAGCTCTACAAGGGGCTCACCGACCGATTCGGCGATCCCGTCTATGCCCGGATCGACGCCGCCGCCACGCGTGAACAGAAGGCCGCCCTGGGCAAGCTCTCGCCGTCGGACGTCACTGCCACCGAACTGGCGGGCGAAACGATTACCGCCAAACTGACCGAGGCGCCCGGCAACGGTGCTGCGATCGGCGGCCTGAAGGTGGTCACCGAGAACGCCTGGTTCGCGGCGCGGCCGTCCGGCACGGAGGACGTCTACAAGATCTACGCCGAGTCCTTCAAGGGGGCCGAGCACCTCAAGCAGGTCCAGGCCGAGGCGAAGGCCCTGGTGGACGGGGTCATTTCCTAGCTGCCACCGCCGGCGGCCAGTTCGGCGCGGTCCCTGCCCAGCGTCTTCGCCTGGTAGAGGGCCGCGTCGGCCAAGGCCACCGCAGCGTCGAGACTGCCCGGGCCGGCGTCGACGGCCGCGATGCCGTAGCTGACGGTCGGCAGGCGCGGAATGACACGGGACCCGGACTGCTGGAGCCGACTGCTGACGTCGGCCGCGATTTCCCGGGCGCGTTCCGGTGTGACGCCCGGCAGCAGAAGGATGAATTCCTCGCCGCCGTAGCGGCCAATGAGGTCCGTGGAGCGGACGGTTCCGGTGCAGGCCCGGGCAAACGCCTGCAGGGCAGAGTCCCCGGCCGGGTGGCCGAACTGGTCGTTGATCTTCTTGAAATGGTCAAGGTCTGCAATGATGACCGACGCCGTGGTTCCGGTCCGGCGCAGGCGCCGCAGTTCATTTTCCGCGAGATCCAGGAAGGCCGAGCGGTTGAGCAGACCAGTGAGGCCGTCCACGGTGGCCCGGGACCGCAGATCCTGGGTCTGTTGTTCGTAGCTCAGCTCGGCCATGGTGAAGGAGGCGACCACCAGCGTGATCATCGAGAAGACGGTCATGGTGCCGGAGCCGAAGACCGTGGTGAAGATTGCGCTGTCCGGCCCTTTCGTCAGGAACACGACGAGGCGGCCCAGGTAGAAAACGGCCAGGATGCCGGCTCCGACGGCGAGGGGACGATGCACACGGGAGTAGTCGCGTTCGAGCAGGAACAGCTCCCGGGATCCCATGCCGATCAGCAGGGCCATGAATCCCAGGTACACCGGGCCTCCCGCCCACGTGTTGGTGGCCGGGTGGTCCAAGGCTGAAGCGACGGCGGTGGCGGCGGGGCCGGCCGCGAGGTGCCAGGACCGTGGTGAAGGGGCGCGCAGCGATCGCCCACCGGCCCAGATGCTTGCGGCGCCGGCGACCAGCAGGACGTTGCCGGCCGGAATGGCCCAGGCCTGGTGGACCGTTCCGTCCATCAGATACGCGGCATTGCCGACCAGGAACAGCAGGAGGGCCATGCACCACCAGCCGCTGTAGGGGGACCTCGTGCGCCGGAACGTAATGAAGTAGAAAAGCAGCAGCAGTGTCAGGTCGACCAGCGCCAAGGCAACCCTCAGCGTCGCGGTGTCAAGCATCATGTAGTGGCCCCCCCGGTCCGCTTTTGACTTGCCCGAATGCATCGCTTCATCGTCGAAGTTGCCCTTAGTATGGCACCGGTCGTGCGGGAATCCACCGCTGGGGTCACGGATATGACGTGTTGGACCTCGTAGGAGGCCGTTCCGGTGCTCAGGCCGGGGCTTCGGTCCACAATTTGAGTACCCGGCGGGTGGCGTGCCTGCCGTCGGGGGCCATGTCCACCAGCGCTATCTGGTCCAGCGTGACGGCGTCGCCCTGCTGGAGCCGTTTGTCACCGTGGTGGGAGACGTGCGGCCGGTACCCTTCCAGGGTGTACGCAGGCGTGGAAATCCTGCCGGGCAGCTGCTCCACCATCCGGACCAGCTGGTTATGGAGAAACTGCAGCTGGTCGCTGGGTTCGATCAGGTTGACCGGGATGGAGCCGGCGCGGCCAAAACCGGCTTCGCCAGCCACGCGCAGGCTGGAACCCAGGACCGCGGCCACCGGATCCGCCATGAGTGCGGCGATCTGCCCGGCGAGCGGATCGTCGTGGACCGGCATTGCGCCCGGCTCGGCTTCGGGGCGTGCGTCCTGGCGGGGTTCGACAACGTCGAACTTGACCAATGTGATGTGCAGCGGCCAGTCATCACGGGGAAACTCGAGCCCCTCGGCTACCGGCTCCACGAAGGCCACCGCGATCAGGTTCCGCATGGGAAAAGTGTGCCACGCCAAGGCCGCCACGGACCGTGGCACTTTGCACAAACACGCAGTGCCGGAGACAAAGGCGCGGACTAAGATTAGAAGTGGCCCTGGATGTGGGCCGTGCGCTGAACCGCAGAATCACATCCCGAGTGCCTCCGGCCTGTCCCCCATGGTGTCGGAGGCACCTCCGCGGATGGGCAGTGCCGGAGGCACCTCCGCGGAACAGAGGCCTTTAGACGGTACGGACGACGTCCTCGTAGGCGAACTTCGGCTTGGCTGCGCCCCAAGCGTCTTCACCGGGCTGGCCGATGTTGACCACCAGGAAGCTCTTCTGGCTCCCGTCGGGGAAGAACGCGGCGTCGATCTTGGCGAAATCGGCACCCGTCATGGGACCGGCGGCCAGGCCCAGGGAGCGGACCGCGAGGATGAAGTAACCGGCCTGCAGGTGGGCGTTGTTGTTGCCGGTGGACGCGGCGAGGTCCGGTGCGGCGTCGTACATGGCCTTGGGGGCGTTGTAGCCGGGAAGGAACGTGTCCCACTGCTCCTGCCAGGCGGTGTCGTAGCTCAGGACGGCGACAAGCGGCGCGGAGGCCGTCTTGGCGCGGTTTCCGGCGGACAGGGCATCCACGAGCGTGGCCCGGGCGTCGTCGGAACGCACGTAGGTGACGCGCAGCGGCTGTGAGTTGAAAGCGGTGGGTCCGAACTTCGTCAGTTCGTAGATGGCGCGGGCCTGCTGCTCGGTAACGTCGCCGGTAAAGGCGTTCGCGGTGCGGGCTTCGGCAAAGATGGCGTCGACGGCGGCTGCCTCGATTACTGCTTCATCGTGGGCGATTGTCATTGGCATCCCTTTCGCTGTGCCGGCGCGCCCTTTGGGTGGCCGGCTTTTGCTGTCCATAATTGTGGTCACTACTTGCAACTTCAACTTCCGGCGCCTGCTTCCCACAAAGCCCTGTGACCTCCGGCACACACTGCTCCGGCGGACATCGCGCTTGGCCCGGCCCCAACCGTCCCGAGCCGGACGGCCGGCAAAACCCTGCGCGGTAAAGTTGCTCGGGAAGATTCCTTCCGCGCCCGCCCCACATTCTCTGAAAGGCTCCCGGCTATGAGCATGCTCGGCACCAAATGGAAGCTCCACGGCAACGGCAAGTCCGTCCGCCCCGGTGAGGTCGTCCGGCCTGATGAGCGGCTCACCTGGCCCCTGACGGTGGGGATCGGGATGCAGCACGTCGTGGCGATGTTCGGTGCCACCTTCCTGGTCCCGATCATCACGGGCATGCCGCCGGCCACCACCTTATTCTTCTCCGGCATCGGCACCCTGCTGTTCCTGGTCATCACGCAGGGACGCGTGCCGAGCTACCTCGGTTCCAGCTTCGCGTTCATAGCCCCGATCTTGGCTTCCCAGCAGCAGTTCGGCGTCCCCGGGGCACTGGGCGGTGTGGTGCTGGCGGGCGCGACGCTCGCCGTCGTCGGTGCCGTGGTGCAGAAATTCGGTGCCGGCTGGATCAACCGGGTCATGCCGCCGATCGTGACCGGCGCGATCGTGGCGCTGATCGGTTTGAACCTGGCTCCCGCGGCGAAGGCCAACTTCGACTTGGCCCCCGTCACGGCCTTCATCACCCTGGCCGTCATCATCGTGGTCAGCGTGCTGTTCCGCGGCATGCTGGGCCGGCTGAGCATCCTGGTGGGCGTTCTGGTGGGCTACCTGGTTGCGATGATCCGGGGCGAGGTGAACTTTTCCAAGATGGAGGGTGCTGCGTGGGTGGGCCTGCCGCATTTCCAGACTCCCGAATTCCACCTCGGCGTCGTGGGCCTCTTCGTTCCGGTGGTGCTGGTGCTGGTGGCGGAGAACATCGGCCATGTGAAGTCCGTGTCGGCCATGACGGGCCAGAACCTCGACGGCGTCTCCGGCCGGGCGCTGCTGGCCGACGGCGCCGCCACCATGCTTGCCGGGTTTGGCGGCGGGTCCGGTACCACCACGTACGCGGAGAACATCGGCGTCATGGCCGCCACCAAGGTGTATTCGACGGCGGCCTACTGGGTGGCCGGCATCTTCGCCGTGATCCTGAGCTTCTCGCCGAAGTTCGGCGAGCTGATCGCCACTGTCCCTGCCGGTGTCCTGGGCGGCGCGGCCACGATGCTTTACGGGATGATCGGCGTGCTGGGCGTGAAGATCTGGGTCCAGAACAAGGTGAATTTCTCCAACTCGATCAACCTGACCACGGCCGCCGTGGCCCTGATCGTCGGGATTGCGGACTACACCTGGACCATTGGCGACCTGAAGTTCACCGGGATCGCGCTGGGCTCGGCCGCGGCCCTGGTGATCTACCACGGCATGAAGGCGATCGCGAAGGTGCGCGGCACGGTGGCGGAGCCGGAAACCGAAGATCCGGCGCCGGCTGCGGCCTCGGCCGCCGCGGTGAAGGCAGCCGTCAAGCGCACCCCCAAGAAGCGCCGCTAGGAAAGCACTGCTGGGAAACCACCGCTGGCGGGCGATAGCCCGATACTCAGGGCTGGCTACTCCGCCGGCCGGTCCTTCGTCTCTGCTGCCCCTGCCCCGCCTTCCGCACTGGCCGGTTCCGCCGGCTCGTAGGTGTGGTCAAAAGGCATCTCGTTGAGATTCAGGTTGTCGTTGGTGTCCTGGCCTGCGACCAGCTCATGGGCTTCCTCCACGGTATCCACGCTCGGCATGGAGCCGAGGAGCGGGCGTCCGGCCGTTTCGCGGATGAAGTACACGGCCACCGCGCCGACGGCCGAGGTGGCAATGAGGTAGTAGGCCGGCATCATGTCGTTTCCGGTGGCGGCGATGAGCGCGGCGATCACAAACGGGGCAGTGCCACCGAAGATTGCCACCGCGAAATTGTACGCAATGCCCATGGCACCGTACCGGCTGGCCGTGGGGAACAGCGCCGGCAGGGCAGAGGCCAGATTCGCCACGTAGAACGTCAGCGGAAAAGCGATGAGAGCCAGGCCCAGGAGGGTGGACCAGATCTCCCCCACGCCAATCAGCAGGAAGGCCGGGGCCGCCAGGATCACAGTGCCGAGCGAACCGATCCAGAGCACCGGGCGGCGGCCGATCCGGTCCGAGAGCCGGCCGGTGAGCGGGATGGCCGCAGACATCGCCACGAGGACGGGAATGGTCAGCAGGGTGCCATGAAGTTCGTCGTAGCCCAGGTTCGACGTCAGGTACGTCGGCATATAGGACGTCAGCGCGTAGCCGACGATGTTGGCGGCCGCGACCAGGATCATGGCGAGCAGGATGCTCTGCCAATGCGAGGCGATGATCGCTACCGGGCCCTTTGCCGCGGCCTCACCGCCCGCGCCGGCTTCTCCGGCGGCCTGGGCGTCAAGGCTGGCCTGGAAAGTCGGGGACTCCTCAATCTTCATGCGGAAGTAGATGGCCACAAGCCCCAGCGGGCCGGCGATCAGGAACGGAATGCGCCAGCCCCATGCCTCCATCGTGTCGCTGCCGAGCACCACCTGCAGCAGCGTTACCAGGGCCGCGCCGATGGCGAAGCCCATGTAGCTGCCAAGGTCCAGGAAGCTGGCGAAGTAGCCGCGGCGGGCGTCCGGGGCGTGTTCGCTGACAAAGGTCGTGGCACCGGCATACTCACCGCCGGTCGAGAAGCCCTGGATGAGTTTGGTGACCACCAGAAGAACGGCCGCCCAGATTCCGAGCACGGCGTACCCGGGCAGGAGACCCACCACGAAGGTCGAGGCCGCCATGATGATGAGGGTCATCGCGAGGACCTTCTGGCGGCCGATCTTGTCGCCGAGCCAGCCGAAGAACACCCCGCCCAGCGGCCGCGCAATGAAGGTCGCGCCGAAGGTGCCGAGCAGGAACAGGTTCTGTACGGTCTTGTCCGCCTCCGGCAGGAAGACCGGGCCCATGGTGGTGATCAGGTAGCCGAACACGCCGACGTCGTACCACTCCATAGTGTTCCCGACGATGGTGCCGCCGAGGGCCTTGCGCATGACGCGCCGGTCCACGACGTTGATGTGTTCGACCTCTAGCCGGCGCTCTTGGAGCTTCGCCCGGCGGGAGTTGTGCTTCGTGGACATATCGTCCTCCTGGGAAGGCCATGTGTGCTCATGGCCCTGGCAGGGAGTCACGGGCCCCCAATTGGGCCAGTTTAGCCGGGCGGGCCCACCCGGACCAGAGGAACGGGGGCGCAGTCGCGGCCCGGTCCGGCCCTACGCGCCTTCGAGGACCTGGCTGGTGGCCCAGGCAAGGTATTTTGCGGCGTTGGCGACGGCGTCCTCCGGGCTGCCGGCGACGTCCAGCAGTTGCGCGCCGGCCACCACTCCGTGACGGGCCAGGTCCTCGGGCGTGACGAGGATCCGGCCGGCAACCACGATCACGGGAATGCCGAGGGCCTGGGCGGCATCGGCGAGGGCGATCGGAGCCTTGCCCGTCAGCGACTGGCTGTCCATGGAGCCTTCTCCGGTGATGACCAGGTCCGCCACCGCGAGCTTCGCGGCAAGCCCGGTGAGGCCGGCCACCAGTTCGAAGCCGCCTTCCAGGGCGGCCGTACTGAAGGCCAGGAACGACGCCGGGAAGCCGCCGGCCGCGCCGGCGCCGGGCACATTGACGTCCCGGCCCGTCGACTCGCGCAGGACCGAGGCCCAGTTCCGCAGGCCGGCGTCGAGCAGCTCCACCGCATCGGCGTCGGCGCCTTTTTGCGGACCAAATACGTGTGCGGCCCCGTCGGTGCCGTACAGCGGGTTTTGGACGTCGACGGCGATCCTGAACTTTACTTCGGACAGCCGTGGATCGAGGCCGCTGATGTCCACGGACACGACGTCGGCGAGCGATCCGCCGCCGAGGGGCACGACATTCCCGGCCGCGTCCAGAGGCTTGAGTCCGAGGGCCCGGAGTGCGCCGCTGCCGCCGTCGCTCATGGCCGAGCCGCCCACGCCCAGGACGATTTCGTTGGCACCGGCGTCCAGCGCGGCGGCGATCAGCTGCCCGCAGCCATAGCTGTGGGCGCGCAGCGCGTTCGCCGGGGTGGGCTCCATGTGCGCCAGCCCGGATGCCTGGGCCGTTTCAATCACCGCGGTGGCCCCGCCGAAGGCATCCGCGCGGATAGCCCAGGCGGCGCCGATCGGGGCCAGGATCGGGCCAACGACCGCGTTGAGCCTTTCCTCATAACCGGCCGCGACGGCCGCCTCGAGGGTCCCCTCCCCGCCGTCGGCCACCGGAAACTGGATGGCCTCGGCGTCCGGGTAGACGCGCAGGGCGCCTTCGGCAATGGCGGCGGCGGCTTCGGTGGCGGTGAGGGAGCCCTTGAATTTGTCCGGGGCGATGAGGATGCGCATGGCACTATCCTGCCAGTCTGGCGTGGTCGCGGCACCAAGACGACGCGGTGTTTAGGCCCAGGTCCCGCGCTCCTGAAGGACCGCCTTGAGCAGGTCGGCGCGGTCCGTGACAAGGCCATCGACGCCGAGGTCCAGCAGCCGGTGCATTTCCGCGGGCTCGTTGACCGTCCACACATGGACCTGCAGGCCGTGCCGGTGGGCCCGCCGGATGAAGCCGGACGTCACCACGGGCACCGCGCCATAGCGGACCGGGACCTGCAGGGCGTGGACCCCGCGCAGTGCCCCACGCGCCACGAGGGACATCAGCCGCGCCGGCAGCACCGGGCCCAGAAGGACGAACACGGCGCTGGACATGATGCCGGCCGAGCTCGCGGCGGGACGGCTCAGCCGCTTCAGTACCGCACGGCGCCGCCGGTCCGAGAAGCTGGCCACCAGCACGCGGTCGTGCAGCCCGTGGCGTTCGATCGCCGAGGCCAGGGTGCCCACCGATTGCCAGTCCTTGACGTCGATGTTGAGCCGGATGTCCGGGAAGGCCGCAATCAGCTCCTCGAACCGCGGAATCGGCTCGGTTCCGCCGATCCTGGCCTGCTCCACGGTCTCCGCCGGAAGGTCCGCGATCCGGCCTTTCCCCTGCGTGATCCGGTCCAGGGTGGGGTCGTGGAAGAGCATCAAAACGCCGTCGGCCGTCGTGTGGACATCCGTCTCCAGATGCCGGTACCCGAGGTCAACGGCGGCGCGGAACGCGGCCATCGAGTTCTCGAGCCCGTCCAGCGAGAAGCCCCGGTGGGCCATCGCCAAGGGCGCCAGGGAATCGCCGGGAGCACGGGCAGCGGCGTCCTTCGGGCTGGCGTCGCGGTTCCCGCGGGGGGCGAAGTACGGGTGCGGGCTGGTCACTCCTGAAGCGTACCTGAGCCTGGACCTGCGGCCCGTGAGTTCGACCGGGCCGCAGGCGGGACCGGACGGCAGCGGGCAAAGGGGCTCGGCGGGGCCGGTGTCAGGATTCGTGCGGTCGGATTTCGACGCCGTCGGCGCAGTGCAGCAGTGTGCGGCCCCGGCCGCCGTCGAGGTCCACCCAGACGACGCTGTGGTCCGCCGTCACTGCGTCCACGAGGCCGCTGGTCTCGACGCCCGGGGCCAGCCGGACGCTGACGCGGTCGCCCTGACGCAGCTGCCTCCAGTGCGGGTCCGGCTCCGCCGGGCGCAGGGGTTGATCGTCCGTGTTGTTGATGCGGTGCCTGGCCATGATGTCCCCACTATCGGTCATACGAACTGTCGCGAGACTTCAGCCTAGAAGGGCAAGGTGAACGCCAGTTGACCGTCCGCTGGGAATCCGGTGTCCGGCCGGGACGTGCATCAGGACGCCGGGGGCACGCCGGGGGATGTGGGCCTCGGCCCAGGCGGGGATGTCGGCTGTGGCGCCCCTTAGGTCAGCCGCACGCCGAGTTCGGCCAGCTTGGCCTCGAGGATCTGGGCGACGCCGTCGTCGTCGAAGTGCGGGGCCTGCTGGCCCGCGGCGCGGATCGCTTCGGGGTGGCCGCTGGCCATCGCGTAGCCGTGCCCCGCCCAGCGGAGCATCTCGATGTCGTTGGGCATATCCCCGAATGCCACCACGTCCGCCGCGCCGATGCCTAGGGACGCCGCATATTCGGCGAGGGTCACGGCCTTGTTCACGCCGGGCAAGGAGAGCTCCAGCAGGGCCATGTTCGGCGCCGAGTGCGTCGCGGCGGCCAGATGGGCGACGGCGGGCGCCACGTCGGCGAGGAATTCGTCGGCGGTGCCCTCGCGGAGAATGGCCAGGAACTTCACCACGGAGTCCCCCTCGGCGAGGGTGGTGTGCAGCGGGGCCGGCGTGAATTCCGCGAGCAGTTGGCTTGAGCCGTTTTCAATGAAGCCCGGTTCCAGGTGGAAGCCGGTGAGGGTCTCGGCGGCAAACAAGGCGGACGGACGCAGCTGCTTGATGATGCGCCGGATCTCGAACACGGCGTCCAGGTCCAGGGTCCGCGCCGAGAGCATGCGGTCTGCCTCGAGGTCCCACACGACGGCGCCGTTGGAGCAGATGACCGTTCCGGTGTGCCCCAGCTGGTCCTGCAGGGGGTGGAGCCAGCGCGGCGGCCGACCTGTGACGAAGACCAGTTCCAGCCCGGCGTCGCGGCAGGCGTGGAACGCGCGGACGGTCCGTTCACTGATTTTGCCGTCATGGCCCAGGATCGTTCCGTCGATGTCACTTGCTACCAGCCGCATAGAGCCAGTCTACGTGGACCGCGGCGGCCGGCTCCCGCGTCCGCATCCGTCCGGATCGCCGGACCACGTTGAGTTCGCCGGACCGCGTCCGGTTCGCCGGAAATTTCCGGCGAACCGGAGAGTTTCCGGCGAGTCCGACGGCGGACTGGGGCGGGCAGCGGCAGGCGGCGGACCACGGCGGGCTGGGGCACTCGGTGGCAGCGGCGGACTGGGCACGCGGTGGCAGCGGCGGGAAGTGACGGGCGCCCGCGGTGGGCTCAGTGCCGTTCGAAGATGCCGGTGAGCGTGCCCCGGCCCAGGGTGTGAGCCGACAGCTTCGTTTCCAGGCTGGCCGGAGATGTGCCCTCATTCAGCTCGGACCGCGCAACGTCGAGTGCGTGGACGGTGATTACGTACCGGTGCGGCCCGTGCCCGGGAGGCGGTGCGGCCCCGAGGTAGCCGTGGAACCCGCCGTCGTTCTTCAACTGGATGGCCCCCGGGGGAAGGACGTTGCCGCCTTCGGCACCAGCCCCGGCGGGCAACGACGTGACGTCGGCGGGGACGTCCAGCACGGCCCAGTGCCAGAAGCCGCCGCGCCCCGGGGCGTCGGGGTCGAACATGGTCACTGCGTAGCCCTTGGTGCCGGCCGGGGCGCCGCTCCAGCTCAGCTGCGGCGACTGGTCCTGGCCGCCGGCGCGCATCCGGCCGCTGCGCTGGGCAGGCGGGAGGGTCTGGCCCTCCGTGAAAGAGTCACTGCGGACCGGGAACACCGGAACATCGTGGCGTGTCATGGCTGCCTTTCACTTACTGCTGGGGCTGCGCGTCCGTTTCCATCCGTGCCATCTCCGCACGCGTGGGCGGGTTGGCGCCGGCGCGGGACACGGTGACCGCCGCTGCCCGGGAGGCGTGGGCGAGGAGATCGCGGAGGCTTTCGGCGGACAGTTCGCGCAGGGCCTTGCGGTTCTGGGCCCCGTCCAGGCCCAGGTCCACCACGCCGGACAGCAGGGCGGCCATGAACGAATCCCCCGCACCGACGGTGTCCGCGACGCTGATCTCGGGAGCGGGGAACTGGGCGGCACCAGCGGCGTTGACGCCCCAGGGGCCCTCGCCGCCGCGGGTCACCACCACCATGGCCGGCCCTTCCGAGCCGCCCAAGGCCAGCCAGCGGCGGGCCGAGTCCAGCGGGTCAGCACCCGGGTAGAGCCATTCGAGGTCCTCGTCGGAGGCTTTGACAACGTCGGCGAGGGTCACGAACTTTTCGGCCTGCGCGCGGGCAAAGTCCACGTCCGGGATGATGCTGGGGCGGCAGTTGGGGTCAAAGCTGATAGTGGCGGACGGGTGGGCGCGTTCGACGGCGGCCAGCACGTCGGCGGCGCCGGGCGCCAGCATGGTGGCGATGGACCCCGTGTGCAGCAGCGTGGTGCCCTGCAGCAGGAAGGGCAGGCGCGCTGCGACGCCGGGAAGCTCCCAGGCGAGGTCGAAGGTGTAAGTGGCGGCGCCGGCGTCGTCAATCAACGCTGCGGCCACGCTGGTGGGCAGCTCGTCGGGACCCAGCGGGAGCAGCACGGAGCTCGACTTCAGGTGCGCGGCCAAGGCCTCCCCGTAGGCATCGCGGCCATAGCGTCCGATGAACTGGACCGGATGGTCCAGCCGGGCCAGCCCTACCGCCACGTTGAGGGGGCTGCCGCCGACATGGGCCTGGACGCCGGAGGATCGCTGGACTACATCAACCAGCCCCTCGCCTATAACTGTGAGCATGCTCATACTCTGCCAGAGAATCCGTTCCGCGTCGTTTGGTTACCTCCAGCCGCCGGACCGGATGCCGGCGTTCAGGCCGCCGGGGTGTCCAGGGCGATCCCAGCGGACGCGGCCTCAGCGAACCGGGCATCGATGTGGACCACGTCCCGCCCGGCCCGCTGGAGGAGGCTGGCGGCGATCCCGGCACGGTACCCGGAACCGCAGTGCACCCAGAGCTTCCCGGCAGGAACCTCGTCAAGGCGCAGCAGCAGTTCGTGCAGCGGCACGTTGACCGCGCCCACCACCCGGGAAGCGGCGAATTCGTCGGCCCGGCGCACGTCCAGGATGGCGTCACCGGCGCCCCGGCCGACGAGCACGCCGTCCCAGCCCACACGCGGGTACGAGGCGAGGGCGGCCTGCGGGGCCAGGGTGTGCGGTTCAGTTCCGAGCGCGGCGTCCGGGGATTCGATGCCGATCCGGGAGAGGTCGCGAATTGCGTTCTCGATATCGTCCCGCGAGCCCACGAGGGTCAACGGTTCACCCCACGGCAGCACCCAGCCGAGGTAGGTGGTGAAACTGGAACCGGAGCCGTACTCGAAACTGACGCTGCCCTTGAGGTGGCTGCTGGCGAACGCCACGCGCCGGCGCACGTCCACCACCCACTCGCCGCCCTCCAGTCGCCGGGTGAGCTCGGCGGGATCAAGCGACGCGGGAACGGCCAGATCCGCCGGGCCCGGGCCCCGGACGTTGGCCGGACTCATGTGGGCGTAGTACGAGGGGTAGTCCGTGAGGTTGGCGATGAGCTGGCGGACGAAGTGGTCCTCGTCCGGGTCCGTGAGGGCGTGGTTGGCGGCGAGCTGCTCGGCGATGGTGGAGGACCGGGCTCCGGTGGCGGGTCCGGAGGAGCAGAACGAGCCGAATCCGTGGGTCGGGAACAGCGCGGCGTCATGGCCGGCCTCCGCGGCGAGGCGCCGGACCGAGGCGTACTGGTCGTGGGTCAGGCCCACGGTGTCCGCCTCGGCCACAAGGTCTGTGCGGCCCACCGAGCCGTACAGCAGGCTGCCGCCCGAAAAGACTGCCCGCTTCTCGCCGTCGTCCACGATGAATGACATATGGGTGTGCGTGTGGCCGGGCGTGGCGACCGCCGTGACGGTGAGCGAGCCTACCCGGACCGTCTGGCCGTCCGTGATGGGGGTGCGCTCGAACGCCACGGGATCGGCGGCGTTCACCAGATAGCTGGCGCCGTGGGCGCGGGCCAGGATCAGCCCGCCGGTGATGTAGTCATTGTGCAGGTGGGTTTCGGCGACGTGCGTGATGGCGACCCCGGCGTCGCGGGCGGCCGCCTCGATGCGGTCCGTGTCACGCTGCGGGTCGATCGCCAGCGCCACTGAGCCGTCGTGGACCAGATAGCTGCGGTCCCCGAGCTGGCGGGTCTCGATGACAATGACTTCCATGGCCCCTCCGTTAGGTCAGCCCGCTACGGTCAGCCCCGGTTGACGGGGTGCCCTTCGTCGTGCCACTGCATGATCCCGCCGGTGACGTTGACGGCGTCGTATCCCTGGTCCTCCAGGTACGCGGTGGCCTGGGCGCTGCGGCCGCCGGCGGCGCACATGACGTAGACCGTTCCGCTGGCCGGAACCTCGGCAAGGGACTGGACGAAGCGCGAGAGCGGGATGCTCCTGGCGCCGGGAACCCGGACGGCGGCGAATTCGTCTTCCTCGCGGACATCGACGATTTCGGTGTCGTCGCCCAGGGCGGCCAGGTCCTTTACGGAGATGCTCTTCATGCCTGTTCCTTTCGGGGGCACCGGAAGGCCGGTGCATATTTCAGTGCGTATTTCAGCTAGATCATGATACCCCTTGGGGTATCAACGGGCTGCGTGCAGCGCCTTCCCCTACGCCCCAGTCTCCCTTAAATCCGGCCCCACACCTATCCTGCGGCGGGGTTCTGCTGGTACACATCCGGGATGCCGTCGTGGTCCGAGTCGATCCTCTCTTCCGCCTCCGTCTGGCGGTAGTGCTTATTCCGGGCCTGCAGCACGGCGGTCGCGAGGAGCGCGGCTATCACGGAGGCCGCCAGGATCCCCACCTTCGCATGGTCATCATGGACAGTGCCTTGGCCGAAGCTCAGCTCGGCAACCAGCAACGACACCGTGAAACCGATGCCGGCCAGGATCGAGAGCCCGAAGACGTCGATCCATTTGAAGGAGCTGTCCAGCCGGGCCCGCGTGACCTTGGTGATGAGCCAGGTGGTGCCGAGGATTCCGGCGGGTTTTCCGAGCACGAGGGCCAGGATAATCCCCACGGCCACCGGGTCCGTCAGCGCGGCGACGAGGCCCGTCAGGCCGCCGACTGCCACTCCGGCGGAAAAGAACGCGAAGACCGGGACCGCGATTCCGGCCGAGATGGGACGGAACCGGTGTTCAAAGGTCTCCGCAAGGCCCGGCCCGGCCTCCGGTCCGCCGCTGGCCTGGGAACGGAGGACGGGGACAGCAAAACCGAGCAGGACGCCGGCCACGGTGGCGTGGATGCCTGAGGCGTGGACCAGCGCCCAGGTGGCGGCGCCGAGCGGCAGCAGGATCACCCAGGCGGCCAGTGCGTGCAGACCGAAGAACCGGGGGTATTTCTGGACCAGGAACGTGTAGAGGCCCAGCGGGATCAGGGCCAGCAGGAGCGGCACGGGATGGAGCTCGCTGGTGTAGAAAATCGCGATGATGGTGATGGCCAGGAGGTCGTCCACGACGGCGAGGGTGAGCAGGAAGATCCGCAGTGCACTGGGCAAGTGGGAACCGATGATCGCCAGCACCGCGACGGCGAAGGCGATGTCCGTTGCAGTGGGGATGGCCCAGCCCCCCAGGGCGTCGTGGCCGGCGAGATTAACCGCTGCATAGATGAGTGCGGGAATGGCGACGCCGCCCACGGCGGCGGCCACCGGGACCACGGATTTGTTCAGCTGGCGCAGGTCGCCCGCGACAAACTCGCGCTTCAGTTCGAGGCCGACCAGGAAAAAGAAGATGGCCAGCAGCCCGTCGGCCGCCCACGCGCCCAGGCTCAGGTCCAGGTGCCAGGGCTCGTAGCCGACCTTGAAGTCGCGGAGCGCGAAGTAGCTCGCCGACGCCGGGGAGTTGGCCCAGATCAGGGCGATCACCGCCGCGGCGACCAGCAGGGCGCCACCGACGGTTTCCTTCCGCAGGATTTCGCCGATCCGCAGGGCCTCGGCGTAGCTGCCGCGTCCAAAAACCGAGAGGCGACGGGGTGTGGGAGTAGGTGGCAGGGCGCTCATGGAGTCCTCAAAGTAGGGTCGACGGAACTATGCCGACCAGACTTCCCGGCGCACCTGCGTCAAGTCTATTCGCTTCCGGCGGCCCGCGGGCCGGGCTGGAGGGCTGCCTGCGGGCTGGAGGGCCGGGCCGGATTTCAGACCAGCAGCTGCTGCACGAGCTCGCGGCACTTCCGGTAGGCGGGTGCCTTCGGATCAATAAGTGCAAAGTGGTCGCCCGGGACCTTCAGCAACTGGACGGGCGCGCCGGCCGCCTTGGCTGCCCCGACGTAGGTCTCGGACTGGCTGACCGGCACGGTGTCGTCCTCCGTGCCATGCACGGCATATACAGGCACGCCCAGCGGCACCGCGCTCATCGGGTCCGCGAATTTATGCCGTTTGGGATACTTCTCCGACGACCCGCCCAGGAAGTTGCTGACGGCACCGTTGCTGAGGTTGAGCCGCTCGGCGGCCGCGAGGTTGAGCACCCCTGACTGGCTGACGACGCCGGTCAGCTGCACCGCGCCGTCGTCGTCGCCACGACGCGTAAGCTGCCGGTCCGCATCCGGGGCGCCGAGCCCGGCGAGCCGGCTGCGTCCGGCCGCCCAGACCGCAAGGTGGCCGCCGGCCGAATGGCCAAGGGCGACCACCCGGTCAAGTCCGAGTCCGTGCTCACCGGCGAGCTCGCCCAGCTTGTCGATTCCGGCCAGGACGTCGGCAAAAGTGTTGGGCCAGCCGCCGCCGTTGCCGGCCCGCCGGTACTCCAGGTTCCAGGCTGCCATGCCATGCGCGGCGAGGTCCTTTGCGAGGGGCTCCCCAAGCTCCGCACCGTACTGCGAACGCCAGTACCCGCCATGGATCACCACCACCACACCCTTGGGCGCGGCCACCTCGGGCAGGAAGAGCTCACCCCACTGGCTTGGGTCCTCGCCGTACTGGTACTTCTGCCTCTTCACAGCGTCCTCCTTGGGGCCCGGTGAACAGGCGGCGGAGACTGCCCCCAGAGTCACCGCCGCTGCGGCAGCGATGATAGCCCGTCGCCGCATTTCAGCCATGTGCAGAGCCTACCTTGGGCTCCAAGCGGCTCCCCGCAGGCGGGCCCCCTGCACGCCCCCGGTGACGGCTGCTCCCGGAGAGCGTGCGGGAGTGCTTGCGGGAGTGCTTGCGGGCCGGTGTCGGCGGTGCCCCGTAAGCTGGGTCCATGGCGAGCAACTGGGACCGTTTGGACCTGAGCCTGCGCGAATCCGTGCAGGAGAACGTGGAACTCTACGAGCGGGTTCGGCCTGCCCTGAAGCTGGTCACCAGGGAGGTCCTGCTGACACTGCGGACCATGCTCAAGGACACCGAGGTCACGCCGCTGTTCGTCACCGGCCGCACCAAGACCGTGGAATCCTTCCGCGAGAAGATCTCCCGCACGGAGAAACCGTTGGAGCCCGGCGGTCCCCCAGTTTTGAAATTCCCGGA
This sequence comes from Arthrobacter sp. 2MCAF15, assembly GCF_052115605.1. Lineage (NCBI taxonomy): Bacteria > Bacillati > Actinomycetota > Actinomycetes > Micrococcales > Micrococcaceae > Arthrobacter > Arthrobacter sp. 2MCAF15. The sequence goes on from NZ_JBFRGZ010000003.1 coordinate 413,053, forward strand.
TCCGTTCCGGACGCTGAACGACATGGTGGGCATCCGCGTGATCACCAAGCTGCCCGCGGAAAACGCCGTGGCGGCCAACCTGATCAAGCGCCAGCGCCAGCTTTTTGACTGCCGGGGTGACCGCGAAAAGGACATCGGCTCGATCGAGTCCGGCACCTACGGCTACTCCAGCCGGCACCTGATCCTGCGGACCATCCAGAACGAGGCCGTCAAGGAGTACCAGCAGGCCTTCAACCCGGAGGTCCCGCCGAACGGCAGCTACTTCTTCGAGTGCCAGATCCGCACGGTCTTCGCGCACGCCTGGAGCGAGATCGAGCACGACATCCGGTTCAAGGCCGAGGACCCCCGGGCCTGGACCCCGCACTTCGACCGCCAGTTCACCGCCACTGCCGCCATGCTGGAGACCGTGGAAAGCGCGTTCTCGGACCTGCACGAGCGCTACGAAGAGGTCCGCGGTTACTGGGATGTGGACGGCGAGGGTGCCGCGCCGCTGACGCCCAACCGGATCCGCGACGTCTGGCGGACCCTGCTGCCACACGTGGACCGGAAGGTCGACGACGACTGGGGCTGGGCCGCCGAGCTCATGGCCGCCCATGGCCTCAACCAGACCATGCAGCTCGCCGGGCTCCTCAGCGCCAACCGGATCACCGAGGTCCGCCAAGCACTGGACCACCGATACTCCCCCGGCCCGGACCGGCTCCTCGATGACCTGCTGCTGTGGCAGTACGGCACCGAGCACATCGAACTCACCGCCGAGCCGGCCGACGCCGTCCCGCACCCCCGCCGCGACAGCCTCCTCCGCCGACTCAAGCAGATCGAGCGGTACCGGCTCACGCAGGGCTAGCGCGGGCAGGGCTAGCGCGGGCAGGGGGCAGAAAGCAGCGGGTGCCGCGACGTGCCTTCTGCAAGCCTGCGACCCGCCCGCACCCGCTGCCCCGGCGCCTGCGGACCCGTGTGCCCCACTTCCGTTGCCTCCCTGCCTCCCTGCCTCCGCGAATGCTCACCACCTTGCCGAGTCTCCCCATCTGGGCGCGGAAATTCCCCACCTTTGACGCCGCGACGCCGGAACACCCCGGCGGTTCGGCGAGACACGCCGGGCGCCAACCTCAAAGGTGGGGAATTACGGCGTCGAAGGCGGGCACACGAGTGGGAATCCCTGGTTTCGCCTGGCACCGCCTTCCACCTCTCCGCGTCTCGCCACCTTGCCGAGTCTCTCCATCTGGGCGCGGAAATTCCCCACCTTTGACGCCGCGACTCCCCGGCGGTTCGGCGAGACACGCCGGGCGCCAACCTCAAAGGTGGGGAATTACGGCGTCGAAGGCGGGCACACCAGTGGGAATCCCTGGTTTCGCCGGGTGGGGAATTCCGGCGGCGCAGGAGGCGGCGGCGGAGTGCGGCACGGAAGCAGGCTAGGCCCGCCCGGTCAGGCGAACCGTGCCAGCGGGTTCCGCAGCCGGCCGGCCATCTGCAGTCCGCCGGACGGGTCGCTCAGGTCCAGCATCTGCTGGTTGTTGCGCAGCTGCAGCCGGTTCAGGCAGGACAACGGGAAATCCTGGGCGAACAGATCGTGCCGGGCACACTGGGCCGCGAGTTCGGGATGCTCAGCCTGGTAGTCGCGCACGACGTCCGCGGCCGTGCGCCAGAAGTCCTCGCCACTGAGCTTGCCGTCCTCCTCCAGCAACGCGCTGAGGAACCGGAAAATGCAGTCGAAGACGTCCGTGAAAATGGCCAGGACCTTCTCCTCGTCGGGGATTTCGACCTTGATTCGTGCCACTTCTTCGGGCAGGTCCAGGCGGTCACCCATCACCACGATTTCCTCGGCGATGTCCTTCATGATGGCACTGACCGGGACGCCGTTCTCCAGGATCAGGATGACGTTCTCCCCGTGCGGCATGAACGCCAGTTCGTAGGCGCACAGGCAGTGAACCAGCGGGACCAGGTAGGCCTCGAGGTAGCGGCGCAGCCACTCCACGGGTTCAAGGCCGGAACGCTCGATCAGCGCGGAGACCATCGGCTTGCCCGCGCCGTCGACGTGGAGCAGGGACGCCATGGTGGCCAGCTGCTGCCCTTCCTTTAGCAGCGGCAATGGGCTTTCCCGCCACAGCGCCGACAGCATTTTCCGGTACGGCGATTCCTTCGCCGCAGCGGCCTCGTAGTAGCCGTTGTGATAGCCGATCGCGGCGACTTCGCGGATCAGTCCCAGCCCGCGCTTCTGCAGGGCGGCGTCGCCGAGGATCAGATCCCGGAGCCAGTCGTTGATGGCTGGGGTGGCCTTCATGTACTGCGGTGACAGTCCCCGCATGAAGCCCATGTTCAGCACCGACATGGCCGTCTTGACGTAGCACTTTTCCGGCGAAACCGTGTTGAAGAACGTCCGGATGGACTGCTGGGCCTGGTAGTCGTCCGCCCCGGTCCCGAGGTGGACGATGTGCTGCTGCGCTATTTCGGCGGCAAACGTCACGGTAAGCTTGTTCGCCCACTGCCACGGATGGACCGGCATCAGGAAATACTCCGCCGGGTCCAGGCCCTGGGCTCGCAGCCCGGCCTCGAAGTGCTCGACGGCGGACGTCCCCAGTTCGGCGTCGAGGTGGTCCCGGTAGCCGAGCCCCTCGGCGGACGTGAAAACGGCCTGGTTCCGGTGCACCGCGATCCACTTAGGTCCACGCTAGGACGCCCCCGGGCAAACAAAAAGACCCAATCGTTTGACCTAATTGAGGGGCCCGGCCGGTATCGCCGCGCCGGTCAGTGGCCTGCGCCGAGCTTCCCGGCCAGGCGTTGGCGCATCAGGATGCTGGCCTCGTTCAGGCCCACGATGTCCACGTGCTTGCCGTGCTGGCGGTACTTCTCGGTGATGGCGTCCAGGGCCGCGATCGTGGAGGCGTCCCACAGGTGGGAGTCGCGCATGTCGATGACCACGCGTTCGGGGTCCAGGGCGTACTCGAACTGGGTGTAGAGGTCGTTCGAGGAGGCGAAGAACAGCTCGCCATCCACCCGGTAGGTGGCGAGCGGGCCGCCGTCGTCCTGCGTCACCGAACGCTCCACCGTTACGAAGTGGGCCACCCGCCGGGCGAACAGGACCATCGCGACATTGACGCCGACGCCGACGCCGATCGCCAGGTTGTGCGTGGCCACGGTCACCGCCACGGTGGCCGCCATGACCGCGGTTTCGCTCTTGGGCAGCGCCTTGAGCGTGGCGGGCCGGATGCTGTGCCAGTTGAAGGTGGCGACTGAGACGAAGATCATGACCGCCACGAGCGCGGCCATCGGGATCAGCGACACGAGATCGCCGAGGGCCACCACGAGGATGAGCAGGAAGACGCCGGCCAGGAGGGTGGAGATCCGGGTGCGGGCGCCGGAAGCTTTGACGTTGATCATGGTCTGGCCGATCATGGCGCAGCCGCCCATGCCGCCGAAGATTCCGGTGACGATATTCGCCACACCCTGTCCCCAGGCCTCACGGGTCTTCGAGGAGCGCGTGTCCGTGATGTCATCCACCAGCTTCGCGGTCATGAGGGATTCGAGCAGCCCCACGAAGGCCATGGCCAGCGCGAACGGGAAGATGACCTGCAGCGTTTCGGGCGTGAACGGGACATTCGGCACGAACAGGGTGGGCAGCGAATCCGGCAGCGCGCCCTTGTCCCCCACCGTGGGAACCTCGACGGCGGCGCTCACCGTGATGAGCGTCAGGGCCACGATGGCCACGAGCGGTGCGGGAACGGCCCTGGTAAGCCTGGGCAGGCCGAACACGATCAGCAGGCCCAGCGCAGTGAGCGGGTAAACCAGCCAGGGCACGCCGATCAGCTCGGGCACCTGCGTCATGAAGATCAGGATGGCGAGGGCGTTCACAAAGCCCACCATGACCGGGCGCGGGATGAAGCGCATCAGCCTGGCCACGCCGGAAAGGCCCAGGACGATCTGGAAAATTCCGGCCAGGATCACCGCCGCCACCAGGTAATCCAGGCCGTGCGACTTCACCAGTGGGGCAGTCACCAGGGCGACGGCGCCGGTGGCCGCAGAGATCATCGCCGGCCGGCCGCCGACGAAGGCGACGGTCACCGCCATGGTGAAGGACGCGAAGAGGCCAACCCTCGGGTCCACGCCGGCGATGATCGAGAAGGCGATCGCTTCGGGAATCAGGGCCAGGGCCACGACAAGCCCGCCCAGGACCTCGGTCTTGAGCCGGCGCGGCGACGCCAGGGCGCCGCGGACCGATTTCAGCTGCTCGGGCGTGAGGGCCAGGGCCCCCGTTGCGGTGCTGGTGGCCATAGATGGCTCCGTTCGTGGTCAAAAAGGCACAGCGGTGAAGAAGGCACAGCTGCTGTCGCAGTTAAAGGCACTGCGGCAGTTCAGGAATGTGGGGGTTTTGGAGAATGCGGGCGGCGTCGCACCCGGGCGGGAGTTCGCCTTTTTAGGGCTCACCCACCCCATGAACCCTACCGGCCGGGCACCTCACCGTCGGCCAAAAATCTGACATATTTGTCTGACGGGTGGTCACGAAGTCGCCAGCCCGCGCACCCCGGTGGCACCATTCTTGGATGCTTGAGGCAACTAAAACTCCGAATACCGCCCCGGACGCGAGCGTTGTCACTGACGCCCTGGCCAATCCCGCCCTCGCCGCCGAGGCAAAGATCGCCCGGATCGCCGTGACCATCTTCCCGATCCTGGTGGTGGTGGCCGGGCTCGCCGGCTTCCTGCTCCCCGGGGCGTTCAAACCCCTCGCGCCCAGCGTGCCCTTCCTGCTGGGCATCATCATGTTCTGCATGGGCCTGACCCTGACCCCGCCTGATTTCGCCTCAGTGGCCAAGCGCCCCTGGGCCGTGGTCCTCGGCATCGTGGCGCACTATGTCATCATGCCCGGGGCTGGCTGGCTGATCGCCGTCGCCCTGAACCTGCCACCCGAACTGGCCGTGGGCCTGATCCTGGTGGGCTGCGCCCCCTCGGGCACGGCGTCCAACGTGATGGCCTTCCTGGCCAAGGGCGACGTCGCCCTCTCGGTTGCCGTCGCGTCGGTCTCCACCCTCATCGCCCCTGTGGTGACGCCGCTGCTGGTGCTGTTCCTGGCCGGTTCCTACCTGCAGATTGACGCCGGAGCCATGGTCCAGGACATCGTCAAGACCGTCCTCCTGCCGGTGATCGCGGGCCTACTGGCCCGCCTGTTCCTCAAGAAGCTCGTCGCCAAGGTGCTGCCGGCTCTGCCGTGGGCCTCCGCCGTCGTGATTTCACTGATCGTCGCGATCGTGGTGGCAGGCAGTGCCAGCAAGATCGTCGCCGCCGGCGGGATCGTGTTCCTCGCCGTGGTGCTGCACAACGGCTTCGGCCTGGGCCTGGGGTACCTGGCCGGCAAGCTGGGGCGCCTGGATGACAAGGCCCGCCGGGCGCTGGCCTTCGAGGTCGGCATGCAGAACTCGGGCCTGGCCGCCACCCTGGCCACGGCACACTTCAGCCCGCTGACCGCGCTGCCCTCCGCCGTGTTCTCGCTGTGGCACAACATCTCCGGCGCGATCGTGGCGGCGTGGCTGGCCCGGCGCCCCCTCCGGGATGCCGCGGCACAGGAAGCCTAGGCAGAGCTCCTCGGGGAACTGAGGGGCAGGTCCTTGGTGAATGCCAGCGCTCCGATGGTCTCCGGATCGGCGGAGATATCGAACTGTGCCTCGTAGCCGGTGTTCAGGTAGAGGTGTTTCGCCTCCGGCTGGCGGGGTCCGGTGGTCAGGTAGACCTTCCGGTAGCCGCGGCGGGCGGCCAGCGCCTCCAGCTCGGCCAGGACAATCCGGGCGAGTCCGCGCCGCCGATGCGCCGAATGCGTCCAGATCCGTTTGAACTCGGCGGTCTGTGGGCCGTGCCGGCGGAACGCGCCGCCTGCCACGGATTCACCGTTCTCGCGCACAATCAGCAGGGCCCCGCCCGGCCCGGCGAATTCCCCGGCCGGGTAGCGGTTGAGTTCCTCCGCGGCGGCTCCCCGGCCAAAGAGGTTGCCGTAGCGGGTGTCATATTCGAGCGCGAGCTCGTCCAGGAGCGGCCGGACCCGCGGATCGTCCATGGGGAGATTGAGGACTGTCAGGCTGGAGCTGTCCAGCGGACGGCCGTCAATGGGCGTGGCGTGTAGGGATGACGGGGTCATGCCCGGTCCTTTCCGTGGGCGGCAGCCTGCGGCACCGCCGACTCGCTTGCCGCTCGATGGGTGATGTCCTGGCGGGTGGCGTCCTGGTTCTTGATGTCCTGGCCGTTGATGTCCTGGTTCTTGATGTCGCCGCCCAGCAGGGTCAGGATACGCCGGGCCAGGGCGTCGTTTTCGCGGAACGGCGCGGCGTTGGTGCCGGGCCGGGCAAAGGCGCCGGCGCCCCAGCCGGAGGTGCCAGGTCCGACGCCGAACAGCCTCTCGCGCCGCTCCCCGACCGGACTGACCAGCTCGTTGTGGGCGGACACCAGGAGCCGCCCGGTCGCGTGCGTACCGTCCGCGGTCAGGAGCTGCTGCTCGGTGCCGAGCCCGGAGGTGTGCAACTGGTGCAGCAGCGGGTTCGCGGAACGGGCCACCGACGGCGCCGGGAGCCGGGCCTCGATCAGGGCTGTCGCTGACACGGTGATGCCGGCCTGGGCCGAGCGGGCCACGAACCGGCCCGAGTACTCCGCGGCGTCGATCTCCAGCCCCGGGCCAATGAACTGCAGCAGCCCGGCCCGGTGGATCGCCAGCATCTCCCGCAGCCTGCGCGGCGGCGGCCCGGAATCGACGAAGCTGAAGAAGCCGTGCCACCAGCCCTGGACCTCGCGCTGGGACCGCGCATTCAGCCGCTCGGCCGGCACCAGCCGGCCCAGGTCCATGTAGGACTTGAGCAGGGAAGTGAACAGCGCCAGGGTCTCCGAATGGTCCGGCCCGGTGCGCAATTCGAGGTCGCGGCCGATGTACGCGGCTACCGCGGCCTGGATGTCCGCGTGGCCGGTGAAGGCGCGGCCGGCGAAGGGGTGGTCCAGCCGCTCGAGGTCCAGGTGGAGCCCGGTGTCCGGGACGGACTCGGTGACGAGCCGGTGGCGGTCCTGGCTGTACCAGTCCGCGGCGGAGAACCGTTCGGAGAATTCCTGCCAGCCGATCCGGACCCGCTCCGGGTAGCCGGTGAACAGCTCGCGGTAATACGCGTAGCCGGCATCCTTGGCGATCAGGGGCCACAGCTGGGCGCGGAAGTCCAGCTCGCCGGGCGCATCCAGCAGCCCGGCGAGGGCGTTTGCGGTGAAGAACGCCGGCTCCCCCGCGGCATCGCCGCGAAGCGCCGAGGTGATCTTGGAGTGGTAGGGCACGCCGCGGCGGGACCCTGCCCACAGCCTCGGCTCGGCGCCGGAGGGCAGATAGCGCAGGCCGCCGTCGGGCAGCTCCTCGAACCTGCCGCCGCGGCCCTCCATCAGGAGCACCAGCAGGTCCACGAAGGCCAGGCCCATGCCGGAGACAATAACGTCCTGGCCGGCGGCGAGAGGTGAGTAGTCGACGTCGGTGGTGTAGCTGGGTGCCGCGTGGAACGCGCCGTGCCGGGCGGCAAAACCGGCCCACGCGGCAGACTCCTCATCCGGCCGCGAATCCGTATGCCCCAGGGCGGCGATCACGACGTCGGCGCGCAGCACCGCGCCGCCGGCCAACCGGACGCGGTAGCCTTCGGTGCCCTGACGGCTGGCCGGCTCCGGCTCGCCCTGCACAGGTTCGACGGCGGTGGCCGTGTCCCGGTGCACCGTGACGGTGACATCCGGACCGAGGGCGGCGACGGAACGGCGGAAAAACCATTCCAGATAGACACTCTGCAGCTGCCGGGTGGGGAAGGTCGAGCCGGTGAGAGCCGCCAGCTGGCGACGGAGTTCGTGCGGCAGCTCCGGAACATCGGTGATGGAGCCTGCCAGGACACCGGCAGCCCAGCCTGCCAGGCCGGGGCCCTCGACCGCCGGTCCCTCGCACTGGACAGAGGCATCGGTAAACATCGTGACGTCCGCCGCGGCGGAGTTGAGCATCAGCCCGGGATGCTGCTCGTAGCGCCAGATCCTGCCGGCGCCCGGGGTGTGCGGCTCCACGACGTGGATCTGGAGCGCGCCGGCGAGCAGTTCCGGGCGGTTCGCGGCGAGGCGTTCCAGCAACCCTGCCGTGCGGGGGCCGCCGCCGATGAGGACCACGGATGGGGTTGTCACTGGCATGGCGCTCTCCTCGGCTCTGGTGCGGAGCCCTCATGCTAGGCACCGGAATCCGGGCCGGTCGAGGCGCCGGTCACGGCCGTTCACCGCGCGTAACGCGGCGTAAATCGGGGCAAGAATTCGTCGTGTGACGCCGTGCGAACCTGCGTGAACGTATGCAACTTGCCGCCTTGCTGCGCGTTTTCGCACGGCCCTAGATTGGCAGCCAACCGTACCCCCACAGCAACTGGAAGAAGCGAGGTGGCGCATGAGTTCAACAGCAACCCCGGTGGCGCAGTCCACCCCCGAGCCGGCGTCCGCCGGCATCGAATCCGTACCCGACACCACACCGGCCGCTGCCGGAACGCCCGAGGCCGCCGGAACACCCGGGACCGAGGCCACGGAACCCTCCGGCGCAGGCGGCATCGGAACCTCCGGCACCGAAACCTCCGGCACCGTTTCGGCGGGCCGGCAGGCCGCCACCGACTACGCCGACTACCGGCTGGTCCCCGCCCGCCACCCGTGGCGCTGGGTGGGCACCGCCGTCGTCGCCCTGGGCGTGGCCGGCATCGCCTGGTCCCTGGCCACCAACCCGCGCTGGGAGTGGGGCGTGGTGGCGCAATGGTTCACCGCGCAGTCGATCGTGAATGGCCTGCTGGAAACCCTCAAGCTGACGGCGATCTCCGGGGCGCTGGGCTTCATCCTGGGATTCATCCTGGCCCTGATGCGGCTCTCCGCGTCCCCGCTGCTGGTCTCTGTCTCCTGGACCTTCTCCTGGATCTTCCGCTCCACACCGCTGCTGGTGCAGATGCTGCTCTGGTACAACCTGGGCTACCTCTACGAGAAAATCAGCTTAGGCATCCCCTTCACGGACGTGCGCTTCTTCGAGGCACAGACCACCACGCTGATCAGCCAGTTCGCCGCGGCCGTCCTTGGCCTGACCCTGAACCAGGCCGCCTACTCCGCCGAGATCATCCGCGGCGGCATCCTCTCCGTGGACCAGGGCCAGCTCGAGGCGGCAGCCGCACTGGGCATTCCGGCCTGGCGGCGCTCCACCCGGATCGTGCTGCCGCAGGCCATGCGGGCCATCCTGCCCACCGCGTTCAACGAAGTAATCGGCCTGGTCAAGGGCACCTCGATCGTCTACGTCCTGGCCTACTCCGAGCTGTTCTACACCGTCCAGGTCATCTACAACCGGACCCAGCAGGTCCTGCCGCTGCTGCTCGTGGCCACCCTCTGGTACGTCGTCATCACCTCGGTCCTGAGCGTCTTCCAGTACTACATCGAGCGCCACTACTCCAAGGGCGCCGTCCGCACCCTGCCGCTGACCCCGCTGCAGAAGGCCCGCAAATTCCTCGCCACGCATGCGCCCGCCACAAGGGAAACCACCCAGGAAAGGGGCACCCGATGAGCACCGAAGTCCTCACGGCGGAAATCGCCGGCTCCACCGGACCAACCGGGACCGCCGAGCCCACCCGGGGCCTGGTCCAGATCACCAAGGTCCGCAAGTCCTTCGGCACCACGGAAGTCCTCAAGGGCATCACGCTGACGGTCGAACCCGGCGGCGTCGCCGTGATCGTCGGCCCGTCCGGGTCCGGCAAATCCACCCTCCTGCGCACCATCAACCACTTGGAGAAGGTCGACGCCGGGTTCATCGCGATCGACGGCACGCTGGTGGGCTACGAGGTCCGCGGCCACCGCCTGCACGAGCTGCGCGAAAAAGAGATCCTGAAGCAGCGCACCGAGATCGGCATGGTGTTCCAGAACTTCAACCTGTTCCCGCACCTGACCGCGCTGGAAAACGTCACCGAGGCGCCCGTCGTCGCGCCGCGGGCCGGAAAGCCCCGGCTGACCAAGGCCGAGGCCCGCGAACGCGGGCTGGAACTGCTGGACCGAGTGGGCTTGAAGGACCGGGCCGGCGCCTACCCGCGCCAGCTTTCCGGCGGCCAGCAGCAACGCGTCGCGATCGCCCGGGCACTTGCCCTGGACCCCAAGATCCTGCTCTTCGACGAGCCCACCTCGGCCCTGGACCCGGAGCTGGTCAACGAGGTCCTGGACGTTATCCGCGGGCTCGCCAAGTCCGGCACCACGCTGATCATCGTCACGCACGAGATGGGCTTCGCCCGCGACGTCGCCGACACCGTGGTGTTCATGGACCAGGGCCAGATCGTCGAGCAAGGCACGCCCAAAGAGATTTTCACCAACCCGCGGGAAGAGCGCACCCGGAGCTTCTTCTCCAAAGTGATCGAACCCGCTTTCAACATCTAAGGAACATCCATGGCAATCCGCACCGCCCTCCGCTCCGCCCGCCCCAGTACTGGTCCCCGGCGGAAGCGTTCGGCGCTTCCCGCCGTCGTCCTCATCGGTGCCCTGTCCGGCTCGCTGGCCCTGACCTCCTGCTCAGATCCCGGCGCTTCCGCCGCTTCAGGAGGGCAGCCGGCTACGACGGCGGCACGCAACGGCGTCGTCTACAACACCTCACCGGACCAACAGCGGATCCGGGCGACGAAGGATGCGGCCCTGGCCGCCGAGGTGCCCGAGCTGATCGGCAAGGACGGCAAGCTGACCGTAGCCACCACCGCAGGCGCGATTCCGTTGTCCTTCCACGCCACGGACGACAAGACCCCGATCGGCGTCGAGGTGGACCTGGCCCAGCTGGTCGCGGACAAGCTGGGCCTGACGCTGGATGTCCAGGTGACCTCCTGGGAGAACTGGCCGCTGAAGACCCAGTCCGGCGACTTCGAGGCCGTGTTCTCCAACGTGGGCATCAACGCCGCCCGGGTGAAGCTCTTCGACTTCTCCAGCTACCGCGCCGCGTACATGGGCTTCGAGGCCAAGAAGAGCTCCAGCTACAACATCAAGGGCTCCGACGACATCTCCGGCCTGAAGATCTCGGTGGGATCGGGCACCAACCAGGAGAAGATCCTGATCGCCTGGAACAAGGAGCTGGAGGCCAAGGGCAAGGCACCGGCGGCGCTGCAGTACTACTCCTCCGACGCCGACACCATCCTGGCACTGTCTTCCGGGCGCACCGACCTGAACCTCGCGCCCTACCCGTCTGTCACGTACCGCGAAAACACCCGGGACGACCTCAAGGTGGTGGGCAAGGTCAACGCCGGCTGGCCGTCCGAGACCCTGGTCGCGGCCACCACGCTGAAGGGCAACGGCCTGGCCCCGGCCATCACGGACGCGCTGAACTCCGCAATCAAGGACGGCTCCTACGCCAAGGTCCTGGACCGCTGGGGACTCTCCGAAGAAGCACTTCCGGAGTCCAAGACCGTCACCGAGGCCAACTTCGGGACTGCGCCCGCAGGGAAAACACAGTGAAGTTCCAGGTCCTCGACATCATCCCGCACCTGAAGAACCCCGTCACCGGGGAAATCGTCTCCACCGCGGACCGGCTCAACCAGGTGGTGGAGACCGCGCGCCGGGCCGAAGAACTCGGCTACGACAGCTTCTCGGTGGGGGAACGCCACGCGGGCGAGTTCATCTCCTCCTCCCCCACCACCGTGCTCGCGGCCATCGCCGCGGTCACCACCAAGATCCGGCTCCAAAGCGGCGTGACCGTGCTCTCCGTGCTGGATCCGGTGCGGGTCGCGGAGGACTACGCCACGATCGACCAGCTCAGCCGCGGCCGGCTGGAACTGGTGATCGGCAAGGGCAACGAGGTGCTGCAGTACCCGCTGTTCGGCCTGGACCTGGCGGACCAGTGGGAGCTCCTGGCGGAAAAGTACGGGCTGCTTCGGCGGCTCTGGACCGAGGAGAACGTCACGTGGTCCGGGAGGTTCCGCTCCGCGCTGACCGAGCCCACCACCACAACGCCGCGGCCCTTCGCCGGAGCGCCCCGGGTGTGGCACGGATCCGCCACCAGCCTCGCCTCGGCGGCCCTGGCGGCACAGTGGGGCGATCCGCTGTTCACTGCCAACGCGATCCAGCCCCGCGAGAACTACAAGGTTCTGATCGATCACTACCGCGAAGAATACGACCGCCACGGCCACGATCCCCGGCACCAGTACCTCGGCTCCGGCTCCGGCGCAGGCGGGGTGTTCCTCGCGGACACCACTCAGGAGGCCAAGCGGCAGTTCGGCCCGGTCTACGAGGCCCTCACGACCGGGCGGAACGTCCCCGGCAACAACTCCCCCTACCGGGACATCGACCACGCGGTCGCCGAAGGCCCGGCCCTGGTGGGCAGCCCGGAGCAGGTGATCGAGAAGATCCTCAGCTACCACGCGCTCTACGGCCACGACCTGCAGTCGATCTCCCTGCCCACCACCCTGCCCTTCGGCCAGCAGCTGGACATCCTGGAACGCTTCGCCCTCGAGGTCATTCCGGCCGTCCGCGCCGCAGCGCCGACCACGCTGTGGGCCGACGGCGACCCGTACGCCGGCCGCCCTGAGGCAGCCGGCTCAACCGAACCCGACGCCGCGGCCCGCGTCGCCGCCGACCACAACAAGCACAGGAGCTCCCATGTCTACACCCACTGACACCGACGGCCGCTCTGACCTGGAATTCCCGGGCGCCGGTACCCCGGAGAGCCGGACCATTCCCGGCAGCGGCGCCGAGCGGGAATTCAGCGCCGAGCGGGAATTCGAAGCCGCCCGTGCATTCGAAGCCGTCTGGGCGGACTGGCACGCCGCGCACGAACGGCACCGCGCCGACCCCCACGGCTTCCTCGCCGTCACGCACCTGCACTGGCTGGACTCCGCACCCGCCCGGCTGGACGGCGCGCCGGGCACGTGGAGCGTTGAGGACGACGCCGTCCGCTTGGTTTTGGGGGCAGGCGAACGCGTCCTCCGTGACGGGCAGGAACTAAACCCCGACGGGACGGGGGCCACCGTGTTTCTCGGCCCGGTTCCCGAGCGCGAGGGCCTGAATCTGCGCGTGGAGGACGACGGCGCCGGGCACACGGTGATCGAGCTCGCCAAACGCGGCGGCCGCTATGTCGTGCGGCCGCGGCATCCCCTGAACCCATTGCTCACAGGCTACCGCGGCACGCCGGCCTACGCCCCCAGCACCGAATATGCCGTTTTCGGAATATTTGTTCCGTTCGCCGAACCACGGGCCACCACCGTGGGCGCGGCGGTCGAGGGAATCCAGCACGTCTACGAGGCGCCGGGGGAAATCCGCTTCCGGCTGCACGGTGAGGACCTGAGCCTCACCGCCTTCAACGGCCACGCACCTGGGACGCTGTCCGTGCTGTTCACGGACGCGACGTCGGGCAAGACCACCTATGCGGCCAACCGCTCGCTCACCGTCCCGGCACCGCGCGCCGACGGCACGGTCCTGCTCGACTTCAACCGGGCCGTGAACCTGCCGTGCGCCTACACCGACCTCGCCACGTGCCCGCTTCCGCCGGCCGAGAACCGCCTGCCGGTGGCCATCGAAGCCGGCGAGCAGATCCCCCACGAACGTCAGGACGCCTCATGAGCACTCAGCCCACCAAAAACGAGCCCCGGGGTCGCGGCCTCCTGCTGCTGGAGCTGGACGGCGCCGGCAGCCACCCGTCCGCGTGGCGGTTTTCCCGCACGGCACCCGCCTCCGTGTTGACCCCGGAACACCTCCGCGGCACCGTCCTCGCCGCCGAGTCTGCCGGGTTCCACGCGGCGACATTTTCCGACCCCGGCCTTCCGGAAGCCTTGCCGGGCCAGCCCGACCAGCCGGGACAGCGTCCCGACACGGCAGCCCGGCTCAACGCCCTGCAGCGCGCCGCGTTCGCCGGTCCCGTAACGCGCTCCCTCGCCCTCATTCCGGAGGTGGACACGGTTTACACGGAGCCATTCCACGTCTCAACCCAGCTGGCCAGCCTGGACTACGTTTCAGGCGGCCGGGCGGGCTGGCTAGTGGCCTCCTCCACCAGTGCCGCCGATGCCGCCGCCGTCGGACGGGACACTGTGCGCGGGAACGGGCTCGGCCGGGAGGCCGCCGATTCGATCGAGGTCAGCCGCGGACTCTGGGACTCCTGGGAGGACGACGCCGTGATCCGTGACGTCGCCACCGGGCGCTACCTCGACGTCGACAAGCTGCACTACATCGACGTCGACAACGGCAACTATTCCGTCAAGGGACCGTCGATCATTCCGCGGCCGCTCCAGGGCCAGCTTCCGGTGCTGGCCCCGGCCGGGCTCCTCAGCCCGGAGGCAGTCGCGGCCGGGGCAGCCGATGCGCTCCTGGTCTCGGCCCCGGCTCCCGAGCTGCTGGCCGCCGAGCTCGCGGAGACGCGGGCAGGACTCGCCGCCGGCGGGAGCGAGCCTGCGCTGATCGCCGAGCTCGACGTCGTGCTGGACTCCCGCGGCCAGGCCGCCGCCGACAGGCTGGCCGGACTGGACAGCCACGCGGTGTGGCAAAGCCCGCGGGCGCGGTTCGTCGGAACGGCGGCCGAGCTGACCGAGCTGCTCACCGAGGTGCTGGCCTGGGCCGACGGCGTCCGGCTGCACCCGGCCGTGCTGGACACGGATATCGAGGAACTCTCGCAGCGGGTGCTGCCTGAGCTGCGCCGGCGCGGGCTCCTGGCCGCCAACACCCCGGACGCCACCTTCCGCGATCAGCTGGGGCTGGCGCGGCCCGCCAGCCGCTATGCCGCCGGGGCAAGTGCCGCAACCAGCGCCGCCGGCCAGGAAAACTAAGGAGCCCATCATGAGCCAGAGCACCAACCCCGCCACCGAATTCACGCACTCTGAATTCAAACCGTCCGGCCAGCTCCAGCTGGGCGTCTTCTTCCAGGGCGTCAACTCCGGGACCGTCTGGAAGGCGGCCGAGTCCGGCTCCCAGACCGACTTCGAGTCGTTCCGTCGCATCGCGCAGACTGCCGAGCGCGGCCTGTTCGCGGCGTTCTTCCTCGGCGAGGGCCTGAGGCTGCGCGAGCACCTCGGCCGCCCGCACGCGCTCGACGTCGCCGGCCGCCCCGACGCACAGACGGCGCTGGCGGCCCTCGCCGCGGTGACCACGAAGATCGGTCTGGTCGCAACCCAGAACACCACCTACAACGACCCCGCAGACCTGGCCCACAGGCTCTCCACGTTGGATCTGCTCTCTGGCGGCCGCGCGGCCTGGAACATCGTCACCACAGACAACGCCTGGACCGGCGCCAACTTCCGCCGCGGCGGCTACCTGGACCACGCGGACCGGTACACCCATGCCGAGGCCTTCGTGGAAACGGCCAAGCGGATCTGGGATGCGTGGGACGACGCCGCCATCGCCCCGTCAGCCTCGGCGCCCCGGTGGTCGGCTAAGGGTGCCGTCCGCCGGGTGCGCCACGCGGGCCAGCATTACACCGTGGACGTCACCCCGCGGCTGCCGCGCAGCGCCCAGTACCGCCCGGTGCTGTTCCAGGCCGGAGATTCGCCCGCGGGCCGGGACTTCGCCGCCCGCCAGGCGGACGTTATCTTCTCCGCTCACCCGCAGCTGGAGGACGCACTGGCGTTCCGCCGCGACATCGTGGAGCGCACGCTCCGGGCCGGCCGGGGCGCCAACGATGTGAAGATCATGCCCGCCAGCGAGTTCATCCTCGCCGCAACGCCGCAGGAGGCCCTCGAGAAGAAGGCCTGGGTCCGCAGCTTGCAGATTGGCCCGCAGCAGGCCATCGCGTACCTCGAGCAGTTCTGGGGCCGGGAACTGCAGGGCTACGATCCCGACGGACCGCTGCCGGAGATCGATCCCGTGGTGGAAGAAACCTCCGAAACCCGCGGCAGCGGCTTCCACGGCGCCAAGGCCCGCCAACTGGCCGACCAGTGGCGCGCCGAAGCCAAGGAAAAGGGCCTGTCCATCCGCGAGTTCGTCTCGGCCAAGACCAGCCGGGGCGACTCCACCTTCACCGGCTCCTACATCGAGGTCGCTGACCGGCTGGCCGAATACGCCCGCACCGGCGCCGTCGACGGCTTCAACATCTCGCCGTGGCTCATCCCGTCCGGACTCGATGACATCGTCACCCACCTGGTCCCGGAGCTGCAGGAACGCGGCGTGTACCCAACGGAGTACGCGGGCAGCACACTGCGGGAGAACCTGGGCCTGTCCACCCCGGTGCGCACAGCCGCCGTCGCCGAGGCCAACTCCGTCCCAGCACAGGCCTAGGGAAGCTCAGGTCCAAACACCATCGATTGCTCCGTAACTGCCGTTTTCAGCGCCCATAACGGCAGTTACGGAACAACCGACTTTCCAGAATCAGCACGCAGCCACAAAGAAATCCCCGCCGGAGACGTTCCCGGCGGGGATTCTTTGGCTTCAGCACCATCGATTGCTCCGTAACCGCCGTTTTCAGCCCCCAGAAGGGCGGTTACGGAGCAATCGATTGGCTGGCTACTTCTTCGGCAGGCCGGCCGGGTTCAGCTCCGACTTCGCCACGGCCTCCGCGGACAGCCCCCAGCGGTCCAGGATCTTGGCGTAGGTGCCGTCCTGGATCAGGTGGTTCAGCCCCGCCTGGGCCGCGGCGGCCAATCCGTTGCCCTTCTTGGTGGTGGCGGCGATGCTGGCCTTCAGCGGCCAGCCACCGTCCACCAGTCCCACCAGCTTGGTCTTGGCGTCGGAGGACGCCTTGTAGGCTGCCGTGGCGTTGGGGCCGAAGGTGAGGTCCGCCCGCCCGGACTGGATGGCCAGCTGGGACGCGGAGTCGTCGTCGTAATACTGGAATTCCACGGGCTTGAGCCCGTTCTTCTTGTTCTCCTCATCCCAGCGCAGCAGGATCGCTTCCTGGTTGGTGCCCGAGCCTACGATCACGCGCTTGCCGGCGACGTCCGGGGCCGATTCGACCTTGGTGACGCTGCTGTCCGCCTTGGCGTAGAAGCCGAGCTTGTCCTCGCGGTAACTGGCGAAGTCGAACTTGAGCTTGCGCTCCTCCGTGACGGTGACGTTGGACAGCACCGCCTCGTACTTGCCGGAATCGACCCCGAGCGGCCAGTCGGCCCACGCGGTGGGGACAATGTCCGCTTCTAGGCCCAGCGACTCGGCCAGTGCGACGGCGAGATCCACCTCGTTGCCCACCGGGGTCTTGTTGTCAGTGGCGTAAACGGCCAGCGGCGCGGCGAACGGACTCACAGCCACCGTCAGTTTCCCGTCCTTCTTTACGGCCTCCGGGACCAGCGCGGCGGCCGCGGAATCCACCGTTGCCTTGATCCGGTCCTGCTGCGGCGAGAGGTTGAACTGCTTCACACCAGAGGAGGACGACGGCGCCGCCGCAGTGCCGCCGGCAGCGGCGGCACCGGGATCGGAGCAGGCCGCAAGGCCCAGGACGGCGCTGGCCGCCAACGCGAGGCTGACGCCTGACTTGAATGAAAGACCGGACATGTATTCTCCTTGAAAGGGGTGGTCTGTGGTGCTGATGCCAGCAACTATCCGGGGCGCCGGAAACCCGGTCAAAGCGCCGTGAAACCCGGTGAAACCAAGGGATACAGGCGGTAATACCTGTTCATCCGGCGTCCACGGAAGCGGCCGGCGGAGGCCCCAGTGTTACCGAAGATTGCCCTGCGTGACGCGGGGGGACGGAATTGTTCCCGGCGGGCCCCAACTGGCCTAGCCTGCTAAGAAGACCTGCACGGTGACAGCACGACAAAGGAGGGATGAACTTGTCAGTGAGCACGCACCAGAGGACGCACCGGACCACGCACCGGCTCAGCATCAACGCACCGGCCGACCTTGTCTTCAGCATGTTGCGCGATGCCTCGCACTGGCCGTACCTCGACGGACTGACGGTTTACTCCGAGCGTGTCAGCGGCGACGACGTGGCCCACGAGCTCCGTACGTCGGTTGTTTCCAACGGCTCGCTCAGTTCAAGCCACAGCTGGCGCGTGTTCGATGCCTCCAGCCACCGTGCCGAGTTCCACCAGCTGGAACTCGAAACCCCGCTCCGGGAACTAGGCGGCGACTGGGAGGTCCGGCCGGCCGACGGGCTCACCGAGGTCACGCTGCACCATGAGTTCGAGGTCGACGACGAGGACCTCGCCGGGCGGGTCAACGCGATCATCGAGGACTACAGCCGGCGTGAACTGGAGGCGCTCCGGGTCAGCTGCGAACGGCTGTCCCTGCTCCTGCAGCATCACGCCCCGCAGACGCAGCCCACACCCCATTCCACAGCGGAAACCACGCCCCAGCCCACGCCGCCGCCCACCCCGCCGCCCGCCGCAAAGGAGGCCTGAATGTCAGAGGACAGGTTCACGACGGAACGGGACAGCTTCGGCCGGCTTCTCGCGGACCGCGAAGTCTGGCGGCAGGCCACCACCATCCCGGCAGCAGGCGAACTGACCGCCCGCTGGCTGGAGGGCAACAGCGAATACCAGCCGGGAGTTTTCACGCCCGGGTTCGACGACGAGACCTCGGCGATCGCCGGAGAGCTTGCCCGGCTCAACCGGAACGGGCTCTTCACCAAGGAATCGCAGCCCGGTGTTCAGGTCGGTGGCCTCGCGCAGCGCGCCTACGTGACGGCATTCTGCAGCCCGGAGACGGCATCGGCGCTCCTGGCGCTGTCCACCCGGAGCGGCCTGGTGACGGTCGCCCATGCCCCTGGCGAGGCGAGCAGCGCCTCCATCCCGGTGACCGTGCAGGACGACGCCGTCGTCACTGTGCTGGGGAGCAGCGAGGGGCCCGACGGCGAAGACCAGCTCCGGGACTGGGCGGCGGAGTCCAATGAGACGTTGGCCCTGGTCCTTGCGGATGCCTGGTACGTGGAAATCTTCGATCCCGTCTGGGGCCGGAACGATGTGTTGCTGGCCGCCGTCTATGAGGCGCTCCAGGCCGGCTAGCCTGCGGGACGTCACATGTCGGTTGCGTCCCAGCCGATACTTGCTGCCTCGTCCAGGGTGCGTGACTCGAAATGCTCCAGCATGTCATTCATTGCCTCGACGCTCTGCTTGAAAAGTGCGGAATCCCGCCACTGCTCAATCTGTTCCAGGGAATCCCACGGACCGGTGCTGATGAACCGGTTCTTGACGTCGCGGTCGTGCATCAGCACGGCCTTCGCGTTGGGAAAATCCTCCTTCGTTTTCCTGGCCAGATCCCGCCAGGCCTGCACAAAATCGTTCTCGCGACCGGGATGCACCAGCCAGATTCCAAGCGTATAAACAGACACGTCGATCGCCTCCATTGTCCGTACGGGGTTGATACCGCGATTATGTTCCTGCCCCCCCGGGCAGCGGTAGGGCCGGACTGCCCGCAGCGCCGCTGAGGCCTGCAAATGAACCGTTGTACGGGTGCAGCGGAAGGCCTAGCATGTGGGCAGAGCCCCACTCTGGGGACCAGCCCCGGACCTTCCGTCGGGAGCGGCCATGCATTCGGGAGGCCGACGTCCTGGGCGTCACAGGATAGGAAAATGACCATGAGCAAATATCTGTTCGAAGCGAACTACGTTGGCGACGGTATCAAGGGCCTCATGCGGGAGGGCGGCACCAAGCGGCGTGACGCGGTTGTCGAAGCCCTCAAATCGGTGGGCGGCTCACTCGACAGCTTCTACTACGCCTTCGGCGAGACCGATGTCGTGGGGGTCTTCGACATCCCCGAGCAGTCCAGCGCTGTCGCACTGTCGCTGATGATCAATTCCACCGGGGCGGTGGACCTGCACCTTAAGCCGCTCATGACGCCGGAGGACCTCGACGAGGCGGTCAGCAAGACGCCGTCGTACCGGGCGCCGGGGCAGTAATTCCCCTGCCGCGTCCCCCACCGCAATCTCCCGAACGCACGATCCCACCCCACCAACACCGGACGGGCCGCGCATCCATGGCGCCGCGCCCGCTGTGGGCCGGGGGCTAGACTCGGTCCAACTACGTGAATCGAGGGCCACATGGGATTGCCTGAGCTGCAAATGCGTCAGGGCACGCGCATTAACCGTCTGGCTGTTGCCTCGCTGGCGTTGGCCGCACTGGCGGTACTCGGCACCGTCGCGGGCGTGGCGGTTCTCGCCGTCTTCGCCGTCGGTGCCGGGCATGCGTCGCTCAACCAGATCAGTCTGCGCGGGGAGAGGGGACGCGGGCTGGCGCTCACCGCCCTCGTGATCGGTTACAGCCTCGCCGCACTGGCCCTCGCGTCCACGATCTACTACGTGACAGCCTTCTCCTTTCAGCACCGATAGCCCCGGTTGCCAGTAGGCTCGGGGCATGTCACTGGGGAAGCCACTGGGCAAATCACAGCGGGAGTCACGGCGCAGGCGATTCGGCGGGGCAGCCGGCCAGGGAACCCGCTGGATACGCGCCGCGGTGCTGCTGCTGGGAGTGGCGGGCACGGCAGCGGGCCTGGCCGGGTGTGAGTATCCCGACGACGTAACGGAGCCGACGGCGGCCCCCAGCAGGACCGGCCGGGCCGCACCTCCGCCGGTCCCGGCGGGCCCGGATATCGCCACCGTGGAGACGCGCAACTTGGATGAGCTCGAAGCAGTGCTCGGTGCCCGGCCGGACGGGATCGTCCTGGAAGGTGCCGGCGGGATGGGCGGCGCGGGAGTGCGCAAGTCGGTCAGCGCGCTGGCGAAGGGGACCTATACGGTGACGGCCGCCTGCATGGGCGCGCCTAAAGGCTATATTTCGATCTCCCAGGACGAACTTCGGGACGGCGGGAACCTTGAACTGACCATCGAATGCGGGAAGGCCACGCAAGCACAGGTGAACCTTGCGGCCGGCCCGGTGCATGCCCAGGCCGAACGCGCCATGACCGGACCCGGGACCGGTGAAGTCGCGGGTTTCTGGATCGTACCGGCCGCGCCGGGGTCCTAGCCGCGGCACCGCCTAAAGCGCCCGGCTTTCGGGGGGGCCGACCCGCCGCCCGTTAAACCTCCGGCCAGGCAGCAACCGCGCAAAACCCCCCGGCGTGCCGGTGCGGGCCCGGCCCCTCAGGGGCGGTTGGGCTCCACACCGGCAGTGCCGGCGGTTTTAGCTCAGCCGTGTTATTTGGTGCCGTTGTATTCCTCGTCGGTGACGAGGTCGCCCCACTCTGACTCGGCGCCGTCGACGGGAGCTTCCCACATCGCGAGGTGGGTCATGAAATGCTCCGGCGCGGCGCCGTGCCAGTGCCATTCGCCCGGGGGCGTGTAGATCGTGTCGCCGGGGCGGATCACGGTCACCTCGCCGCCGCGCGCCTGGATCAGGCCGACGCCTTCGGTGACGTGCAGGGTCTGCCCGACGGCGTGCGAGTGCCAGGCCGTGCGGGCGCACGGGGCGAAGTGCACCGCGTTGACGCGCATGCGGGACGGTTCGGGCTGCGGGGCCGCGATGACGTCAAACCAGACGTCGCCGGTGAACATCTGCGCCGGCCCCTTGACGCTTGGCTTCTTGGCTTGGATTTCCACTGTCATTTCCTCACAGGGTGTGTGCTCGGTGTTTATTTCGCTGACGCGACGGGACGCCGCGTCCTAGTTCAGGGTCGCGGTGTCGATCACGAAGCGGTAGCGGACGTCGGAGGCCAGGACGCGCTCGTAGGCGTCGTTGATCTTCGCGGCCGGGATGACCTCGATCTCGGCGCCCAGGCCGTGCTCGGCGCAGAAGTTGAGCATTTCCTGGGTTTCGCGGATGCCGCCGATGGCCGAGCCGGCGAAGGAACGGCGGCCCATGATCAGGGAGAACACGTTGACGGGAAGCGGTTCGGCGGGCGCGCCGACGTTGACCAGGGCGCCGTCGAGGGAGAGCAGCTGCAGGTAGGCGCTGATGTCGATCGGGGCGCTGACCGTGTTGATGATCAGGTCAAAGGTGCCGGCGAGGTCCGTGAAGGTGTTCTCGTCGCTCGTGGCGTAGTAGTGGTCCGCGCCCAGGCGCAGCCCGTCTTCCTGCTTCTTCAGCGACTGGGACAGGACAGTGACGTCGGCTCCCATGGCGTGGGCGATCTTGACGGCCATGTGGCCCAGGCCGCCCAGGCCCACGATTGCGACCTTCTTGCCGGGGCCCGCGCCCCAGTGGTTCAGCGGCGAGTAGGTGGTGATGCCGGCGCACAGCAGCGGCGCGGCGACGTCGAGCTCGATGCCCTCGGGAATGGTGACCACGAAGTCTTCTGCCACCACCACGTGGGTGGAGTAGCCGCCCTGGGTGATGGTGCCGTCACGGTCGACGGCGCCGTAGGTGCCGGTGTTTCCGGCCAGGCAGTACTGTTCCTCGCCGGCCCGGCAGTTGACGCACTCGCCACAGGAATTGACCATGCAGCCGACGCCGACGCGGTCGCCGACGGTGTGCTTGGTCACCGCGGAGCCGACCTCGGTGACGATCCCGGCGATCTCATGGCCAGGGACCAGCGGGTAGGACTGCGGACCCCAGTCGCCGCGGACGGTGTGGATATCCGAATGGCAGATCCCGGCGTACTTGATCTCGATCAGGACATCGTGCGGGCCCACGTCACGGCGCTCGATGGTGGTGAGGGCGAGCGGCTCGATCGCGGACGGTGATGCGTAAGCGTTGACGGTAAGCAATGAATCTCCTGCTTGTTGATCGTTGGAGGTTGTTCAACGGAACACCATCCATCAAACCCGTCATCGCAGCACAGAGGGAGTCCCTGCTGATAGGGGTACTGGCAGGGTCTCCCTCAGTGGGCGGCAAGGCCTAACGTTGATGGCATGGACAATCGAGACGCGACCCGCGAATTCCTTGCCTCGCGCCGGGCCAAGATCACCCCCGAGCAGTCGGGGCTGCCGGTCTACGGCGCCAAGCGCCGGGTCCCGGGGTTGCGCCGCGGGGAGGTCGCGATGCTGGCCGGTGTCAGCGTCGAGTATTACACGCGGCTGGAACGGGGAAACCTGTCAGGGGTTTCGGAGAACGTGCTGGATGCTGTGGCGAAGGCCCTGCAACTCGACGACGCCGAACGGGCCCACCTTTTCGATCTGGCCCGGGCAGCTGCCCCGGGAAGCCGAACCCGCCGTCGTCCCCGTCCCGCTGAATCCGTTCGACGCAGCGTGCAGCTGACACTGAACGCAATCACCAACGCGCCGGCGTTTGTCCGGAACGGGCGCATGGACATCATCGCAGCGAACCCCCTGGGCTACGCCCTGTATTCGGACATGTATGCCGGTCCGGTCCGCCCCGCGAACCATGCCCGGTTCATCTTCCTGGACCACCGTTCGCGCAGCTTCTACCCGGACTGGGAGCGTGCGGCGAACGACACCGTCGCGATCCTGCGCACCGAGGCCGGCCGGGACCCCTACGACCGCGGGCTGAGCGACCTGGTGGGCGAACTGTCGACCCGCAGCGAGGAATTCCGCACGCTGTGGGCCGCGCACAACGTCCGCCAGCACTACACGGGCCTCAAGCATTTCCGCCACCCTGTGGTCGGGGAACTGCACCTGATGTTCGAGGCCTTGGACGTCTCGGCCGACGCCGGCCTGTCACTGCTGGTCTACACCGCCGAGCCCGGCTCAGCGACGGAGGACGCACTTCATCTCTTGGCCAGCTGGGCCGCGACCGACCGGCAGGTCAAGGAGGCCGAGGCGGCTACCACGGTCACGACGGCGGAGAAGGCTTAAGCGCACCTGACCGGCCGGAACGCTCACCCGGGTGTCTCAGGCCGGTGTTCATTCAGGCTAGGGGTCTCTCACGGTGGTGGTCTCTCACGCCAGGGCGGAAATGCCGTCCCCGTAGCCACCGGGTTCGCCACGGCCGGAAATGAAGTTGTGCAGCCAGGCCATGGCCTCGTCCCTGGACGTGAAGAATTCGTGGGGATACCGGGTGTGCCGGCTCATGGCCGCGGCGACGACGCGATCCACGGTGCTGGATCCCAGCACTGCAATGGCCAGCACCCCCGTGGTCTGTGCGAACTCGTACCTGGCGGCCGCGCTGATTTCAACGTCCGTCATTTCGGAGAGCATCGGCATCGGGATTCCGCCGCTGATCTGTGCCACGGCCCGCATGGCGTCTTTGGCGTCGTCGACGTCAACGAAGGAGCCGGGCTGCCAGACCGATGTGATGATGCCCGCGCCGACGCTGAGCACGTTCTTCCCGTCGGCAGCGGATATTTGTCCTGGCATCATTGTGACAATTGTAGGGCCGGCCCTGTTGAGGACGGACTTTGCGGCGAGGGTGCGCGTGGCGCCTGGAGTGGACATGTCCCCCGGGCTGGGTGGAGCTTGAACGGACATGTTCCCCTCAAGGATGGGCTCGAGTGGACATGTCCCCCGCCTGGAAGGAACTTGTCCCCCGGTGTGGCCCAGGGATGGACATAGTGGGTTTATGTCCATCCACGGGCGCCAGAGGAGGGCATGTCCCGTGGCTTGGTGAAGCTCAACCGGACATGTCCCCTTCAAGGACTGGGCTCGAACGGACATGCCCCCCGTCTGGGAAGGAACTTGTCCCCCGGAGTGGCCCAGGCATGGACATAGTGGGTTTATGTCCATCCCCGGGCACCAGAGGAGGGCATGTCCGGTGGCTGGGTGGGGCTCGAACGGACATGCCCCCCGTCCGGAATGGACATGTCCCCCGGCGATCAGGACTCCAGGACCAGCAGCTGGGCCTTATCTGCGTCCCAGCCCACCCACAGCTCCTCATCCGGCAGGATCCCGGCACCCCCGTCACCCCGGGCAGACCGGTCCGATCGGTCCGAGCTCAGTTCACGAAGCTGGAGTTCGTGGCCGCCGGCCGTGAGGCGGTGGCGGACCGTGGCGCCCAGGTTCGTCGAGGACACCAGGGTCGCGGCGCATCCGTTGCCCGCAGAGGCCCGCGTCCTGAATTTCAGGTGCTCGGGACGGATGGAAACGGCATAGTTCTCGCCGCTTGCCCCGCGGTCCCGGACCCGCGCCAGGCCCAGGCCGCCGAGATCGACCACGGCCTCCTCGCCGTTCCGCTCGACAACAGTGCACGGGATGAGGTTCGTGTCGCCAAGGAAACTGGCCACCCAGTCGGTGGTGGGGTGGTTGTACACCTCCTCCGGCGGGCCGGACTGGACGATCTTGCCGTCCTTCATCACCACGATCCGGTCGGACATGGCCATGGCCTCGTCCTGGTCGTGGGTCACGAACAGCACGGTGATGCCCAGGCTCTTCTGCAGGGTCTTGATCTCCTCCTGCATCTGCTCGCGGAGGCGCTTGTCCAGGGCCGCCATCGGCTCATCCAGCAGAAGGGCCGCCGGGTTGAAGACCAGCGCCCGGGCCAGCGCCACCCGCTGCTGCTGCCCTCCGGAAAGCTGCCGGGGCTTCCGGTCGCCCATCTTGCCCAGGCCCACACGGTCCAGGGCATCAGAGGCGCGCTGGCGCCGTTCGGCCCGCGGCACCTTCCTCATGCGGAGCGCGAACTCCACGTTTTCCAGTGCGCTCATGTGCGGGAACAAGGCGTAGTTCTGGAACACCACACCGAGGTTGCGGTCCCGTGGCGGCAGCGAGTCCACGGGCGCACCGTCAATCAGGACGGTTCCGGCGCTGTGTTCTTCAAACCCTGCAACCATCATCATGGTGGTCGTCTTGCCGGAACCGCTGGGCCCCAGGAGGGTCACGAACTCGCCGGGCTGGACGGTCAGGTCCAGATGGTCTACGGCAACAACGTCGCCGTAGTGCTTGCTGACCTGGCGGAGCTCAATGGCGCCCTGGGCGGCCCTCCCCGTTCCGGGAATTGACTCCGCGGAAATCACTGAAGCGGTCATCGACTTTCCTTACGTTTGGGCGGACACGGCCAGCGGCAGCATCCGGGTTGTAGAACGGCGCTTGAGGACAAACAGGACCTGTAGCAGGAGCCCGATTGTGGCGACGCTGACCAGCAGGGCGGAGGACACCGCGATCTTCGGGGTCAGGTTGAACTGGATATCCGTGAACATCTTCACCGGCAAGGTTGTGGCCCCCGGGGACTGCATGAACAGGGACATCACTGTCTCGTCGATCGAGACCGAGAACGCGAAGAGCGCCCCCGAGACCAGGCCGGGCAGGATGATGGGCAGGTACACGTGCCGCAGGACAGCGAGGGGGCCGGCCCCCAGGCTCTGCGCCGACCGGACCAGGGCCGGGTTGAGGCCTGCGAGGCTGGCGCGGGTGGTCAGGTACACGTACGGGGTCGCGATGACAGCGTGCGCCAGGCCGATGGGAACAATGCTGCCCACCATGCCGACCGAGATGAAGAACTGGTAGAACGCCAGCGCGAGCACCACGGTGGGCACGATCATAGGGGCGAGGATGAGGCCCACTACCGCGGGCTGGCCGGTGAACTTGCGCCCGTGCAGGCCGATCGCCGCCGTGGCGCCCAGCAGGACACCGATCACGACGGCGATCGCCGCCGACTGCAGGCTTGCCGTCAGGGCGGAGGTCCAGGCCCGGTCGGCGAAGAACCCGGCCACGGCGGCGAAGGAGATCCCCTCCGGCGGGAAGGTGATGTAGCGGCTGTCGTTCAATGCCACCGGCACCACAATCGCCGTCGGAACGACGAGGAACAGGAAGGCCGGGATGGATAGCAGCACCAGCAGCCGGTGCTGCGGATTAGTTGTCTTCATGTTGGCCTCCTGCCTTGAGGACGCGCTGGTAGAGCGCCACGAGGATGCTGACCATCACAGTCAGGATGACGGCGAGTGCAGCGGCCCCGGAGAAGTCCGTGAGTTGTCGGGCGTAGTAGTCGATCTGGTTGGCGATCATCATGTCGCCGGGCCCGCCCATCACCACGGGAGTGATGAAGAAGCCCGTGCTGATGATGAACACCAGCAGCCCTGCGGCGGAAACGCCGGGCATGCTCAGCGGCAGCGTGATCCTCCGGAAGACCGATCCTTCCCGCGCCCCAAGCGAGCGGGCCGCCAGTCCCAGCCGGTCATCGATGGATGCCAGCGAGGAGAAGATCGGGAACACCGCGTACGGCAGGAGACAGTGCACCATGCCGACGATCACGGCGAACCGGTTGTGCAGCAACGGGATCGGCGCACCCGTCAGCCCGATTCCCTGTAGGAAGGCGTTCACGATGCCGTTGTCCTGCAGCAGGACCGCCCAGGCGAAGTTCTTCACCAGGATGCCGGTCCAGAACGGCAGGAGGACGACGGCGAACAGGATCACCCGGGTGACGTTGCCGGCCCGCCACAGGACCATGGCGATGATGTAGCCGAGCACCACGGTCACTATGGTGCTCGCCAGGCTGATGGTCAGGGTGTTGACGAGTGCGCGCAGCACCAGCGGGTCCTCGAGGACCCGCTGGTAGGCGTTGTCGGCAAAGCTAGCGCCGACAAGCTTGCCCAGCGGCGTCAGGAACAGCACGACGTCGAAGGCAAGGATCGGGGCCAGCAGCAGCCACCAGCCGGTGCGCCGCCGTCGTGGTGCTGATTCGGCGGAAGGCGGCGCGCCGCGGCCGCGCGGCCGGGTCCGCTCCAGGGTTGCGTTGGTCATTTCAGCTGGCCTGCCAGAGCTTGAACTGCTGCTCGGTCTTCTTCAGGTTCTGCGACCACCACTTGTCGTCGCGGACCAGGATCTTGTCCGCGAGCCGGGGGCTGGTGGGCAGGGTGTCGGCGATTTCCTTCGGCAGCTTGGACAGCGCCGGGGTGTTGGCCAGGGTCAGGTTGGTGACCTTGTCGAACGCGGCGCCGGCCTCGGCGTCGTTGGACATGAAGTTCATCAGTTTGAAGGCCGCTTCCTTGTTCTTGGCCCCCTTCGGCACCACAAAGTAGTCGCCCGCCAGGACTGCGTTTTCGGCGGAGAAGTTCAGTTTCGCGCCGTCGTTGCGTGCCGCGTTGATCCGGTTGTTGAAGCTGGTGGAGAGGGAGACCTCGCCGGAGGTGAGCTGCTGGATGGGCTCCTGGTTGGCGGCGTGGTAGAGCAGCCGGTCCTTTCCCGGGTGCAGGCCCAGGACCCTGAGCGCCCGGTCGACGTCGAGGGGGTAGATCTTGTCGAACGGGACGCCGTCGGCAAGCAGCGCGGCTTCCAGGACGGAGCTGTCGGAGAGCTGGTTGTACACCGAACGCTTGGTGTTGTACTTGCCCTGGTCAAAGAACTGGGCCCAGTCCTTCGGGGCCTGCGCGTCCGAGATGACTTTCTGGTCCCACGCCATGACGAACAGGAAGCTCAGGTACTTGATGCCGTACTCGGCCTTCGCGTAGCCGGGCAGGCCCTTGTCGCTGATGATGTCGTAGTCGAACTTCTCCAGCAGCCCCTCGGCCACGGCCACCTCATACTCCGGCGCGGTGATTTCCACGAGGTCCCACTGCACGTCGCCGGACTGAACCTGGGCCTTGAGCGCGGCCAGGCTGGTGTTGGCCAGCAGCGTGGTCTGGATCCCCGACTGCTTGGAGAACGGATCCAGGATGGTCTGGGTCAGCTGGTCGTTGTAGGAGCCACCATAGGACGTGACCGTCACCGTCTTGTTTGCGGCCGCAGTTTCGGCGGGCTTCGTCCCGCAGCCGGAGAGCGCCAGGCCCGCAAAGGGCGTCAGCGCCGCCGCTTTGAGGAGCTGCCTGCGGTCAAAGGGAGTGGATCGGAATGCTGTCATGGGGGAAGTGCCTCTCATGGACGCGGGCACGCCGAAAGACGGCGTGTCGGGATTGCGGGAGTGGTGCGGTGCGTGCGATTGCGTGTAGCGCGGGGAAGCGGGAAGAACTGACAGCGGCGGTTCGCGCACGCCATCAATTCCACTTGGAACTCTCGAATCCGCTTTCCGGCGGCTTTTCGGTTTCGCAACTCTAACTGTGAAGTTGCTCACTAGTCAACAGGTGTATTGCATTAAGAAACACCTGTTTTTCGGGCCCACGCCCTCCCCGGAATTCTGCGGCCCGGGGGTGGCATTCGGGCATGCCTCGCCGGGCACGCGAACGCCCCTGTTCCGCCGCCGGCGTACGCGCCTTCCTTGCACCGGCGGGACCGGCAACCGGTTTCCTCGGCATATTCACAGCTTTGGAAGCTATGGGAGATGGCGCCTTAGGACCGACAATGGTTCGACCTGATAGGAGTATTTGCCGGGCGATGGTGGCCGCGACTTACTGGAGCGCCAGTGGCGAGCGTCTTGCCAATCGAGCCGAAAGCCAGCGAACGTGGACCGACTAGTGATGGGCTCCCAGCATGATGACCCGCAACAAGATCACCCCCAGCAAAATCACACTCAGCAAAATCACTTTCAGTAAAACCGCTCGACCCAAGATCACCCGCGGCAATGTCGGACTGCGCAAGTCCACCCCACGCAAGCCCTTGATTCAATCGCTTCTGGCCCTGATGGTGCTTACGACGTCGGCCTGTACTTCAGAGACCGCGGCCGGCACGCCGCCGGGCAGCCCGACGAGCAAGACCGCCACGCCCGCCGGGCCCAGTGCATCGGCCAGCGCCAGCGCGTCCGCCAGTCCCAGTGTTTCCGTGCCGCGGCTGGATCCTGTGGGCGCGGTGGATGCTCGGACGGTGCTCGCGGCGTTCAGGTCCCGGGACATGGTGGGACACATGCAGGCGCTGCAGCGGGTGGCCGACGCCAACGGCGGAACCCGGGCGTCGGGGACGTCCGGGTACGAGGAGTCGGCCCGGTACGTCGAGGAACAGCTGCGCGCGGCCGGGTACGCCCCTGCGCGGCAGGCGATCTCGTTCCGGGGCGAGGGCCGGGGCAAACCGCGGGTGGAGTCCTTCAACATCCTGGCCGAGACGGGCGGCGATGCCGGGCGCACAATAGTGGTCGGCGCGCACCTGGACTCGGTGAAGGAGGGCCCGGGGATCAATGACAATGCCAGCGGGGTGGCCGCCGTCCTGGAAACCGCGCGGTGGCTGAAGGAGGCCGGGATCAGCCCGGCCAACCGGGTCCGGTTCGCGTTCTGGGGCGGAGAGGAGGACGGCCTCTACGGCTCCCAGCACTATGTCGACGAGCTGAGCCAGGCCGAAGTCCGCCAGACCGCGGCGAACCTGAACGTGGACATGGCGGCCTCGCCTAATGGCGTGCGCTCCGTCCACGACGGGGACGGCTCGGACTACGGCCACGCTGGCCCGGACGGGTCCGGGGCGATGGAGGAGATTTTCTTCCGCTACTTCCGGGAAAACGCCCTGCCGGCCGAGACCACGCCCTTTGACGGCGGGTCCGACTACGACGCCTTCCTCTCCGCCGGCATTCCCGGCGGCGGCCTCTTCACCGGCGACGTGGAACGGAAAACCCAGGCCCAGGCCCAGGCCTACGGCGGGACGGCCGGCAAGGACCTGGACCCCTGCTACCACGAGGCCTGCGACACCATCGCCAACACCAACCCCGAGCTGCTCACCGAAATGTCAGGCGCCCTGGCCTACGCCACCGCCGCCTACGCCATGGCCAAGACCGGTTAAATGCACAGGTCCCCGGCGCGGCCACCTGCTGATGAGGTGACGTGCCGGGGACACGTGCTTCCCGGGGCCGGACCGGCCCCTGGAGACCGGCCCCTTGGATTTAGGTTGCCTGGATGTCGGCTGCCTTGATTTACTTCGAGCCGCCCGTGGAACCCTGCGGCTGCCGCACTGTCGCGGGAGTGAATCGTGCGCCGGTATCCGGGAATTCCGGTACGGCAATGCGGGCATGGCTGTGGATTTCCTCGACGGAGTCGCGGGTGTGTTGGGCGATCTTCTCCAGGGTGGTAACCCACATGCCGTCCATGGATTTAACCCGCTCCATCAGTTGTTCCAGGGCCACGGCCTTGGACGGCCGGCCGGAGATGAAGGGGTGGTTGGTCAGGACGAAGCAACTCCCCGCGGCGTGGTGCGCCTCGGCT
This sequence comes from Arthrobacter sp. 2MCAF15, assembly GCF_052115605.1. Classification (NCBI taxonomy): domain Bacteria; kingdom Bacillati; phylum Actinomycetota; class Actinomycetes; order Micrococcales; family Micrococcaceae; genus Arthrobacter; species Arthrobacter sp. 2MCAF15. Next base: position 443,728 of record NZ_JBFRGZ010000003.1, read on the forward strand.
TCGAGCGTCCACATTTCGAGGACCTTGGCGGGGCTTTCGATGACCCCGCTGCCGGTCACGCCGGGGTAGAAGGCGTACTGTTCCCAGTCGTCAAGGGCCCAGTCGACAGGGATCTCCACGAGGTCGCGGGAGTCCCCCTCGGCAACGCTGAAGCGGTAGGGGGCGTCGCCGTCGAGCAGGCTTGAGTCATAGAGGAATCCGCGGTCGGCAAGCAGTGTTGCGGAGTGCCAGTTGAGCTCCCACCATGGTGCGCGGTAGCCCGTCGGCCGGACGCCGGCGGCCTTGGCCAGCGCGTCCAGGCCGCGGTCCAGGTACCGCGCTTCGGTGGCGGCGTCGATGCCCTGCATGTGTTCGTGCAGGTAGCCATGGTGGGCAATCTCGTGGCCGCCGTCCGCGATCCGGCGGACCACGTCCGGGTAACATTCGGCGGTGAAACCCGGGACGAAGAACGTCGCCTGGATGTCCTGGCGCTCGAGGATCTGCAGGATCCGCGGGACGGCGACCTTCGGCCCGTAGGACTGGTGCGTCATCAGTGACATGCGCCGGGTGCTCTTCGGGTCGTGCGCAATGGTGCAGGATTCGGCGTCGACGTCGAAGGTAAAGGACGCTGCGGCTCGATGGCCCTCAGGCCAGGTGATGGGGTGGGCGGTGTCGGCGAAAGCGGGGAAGTTCACGGGTCGGTCTCCTGCTAAATGGCGGCGCGGGTGGTGGACGTAACCGGGAGGTCGGTCGCGTGAGGCTCGGAAGCTTCCATGGCCTGTTCGCTGGGGGCGGCAGCGTCAAGGAACTTGCGGTGGAACCGCGGGCCGAGAACCGCGTAGGTCGCGGCGCTGGACAGTCCCCCGGCGAGCCAGGACAAGTCCCATCCGCCCAGGGCGACGGCGATGGGTCCCTGCATGACCGGCACCAGCCCGTACATAAACAGCCAGGTGGCGAAGATGCCGATGATCAGCGAGGCGATGCCTGCCGGATTCACGCCCGGCAGGCGCTTAGTGCCGACGGCGTCGAACAGCCTGGCCGGGTTGCCGGGCCAGCGCTTCTCGATCCAGAAGTAGTGGACCAGCATTACCCCGCCCCAGGCGGCCACCCAGGCGACCAACCCGATCAGCCAGGCGTCCAGCACGGAGGCAAAGTCTTCCTGGAAGATGAAGAAGATCACCGCGGCAAGGGAGAAGACGCCGACGAACAGGTTCAGTTTGCGCCGGCTGATGGAGATGTCCAGTGCTTGGGTGGCGACGGAGAAGGTGTAGATGTTCAGGATGTTGGTGGCGATGGGGCCGTGCAGCACCATCAGCAGGACGGGAAGGGCCAGCGCACCGAAGTTCAGGACGATGAGTTTGCCGGGGTCGATTTCACCGGTGTTGGTGGCCAGGCTGGCACCCAGGATGCCCAGCCAGACGACGGGGATGAACTGGCCCAGCACCGAGGCCAGGTAGACCTTGCGCTTGGGGACAGAGGTGCTTACGAAGCGGGAGTAGTCTGCGGCGTACGTGAACCAGGTGATGCCCCAGCCGATGCCGATCGCCGTCATGACGGCACTCATCGCGGCGATTCGTTCGGAGCCTTCCAGGATGTGGCCCGCGGGGCCAGCGTAGGTCCAGTTGATCTGCATGCCGAACCAAGCCACGGCCGACATCACGGTCAGGATGATGATGGTGGGCGGGACGGTCCACTTCTCGAACGCGGCGATTGCCTTGTAGCCGAACCAGGCAATGGCCACCTGGGTCGCCATGATGAAGGTGGCGATGCCGATCTTCCATACGTAGTTGTGGGCCTCCGGGTCAACCCATCCCAGGGTTCCGAACAGCGCCATGACCAGATCCAGGATGATCCAGGTGTTGACCGCGCACCAGCCGATCACCAGGAGGGCCTGGATGCCTGCCGGCAGGTAGTTCCCGCGGCGGCCAAAGGCGGCGCGGGCCAGCACCATGCCGGTCGCTCCTGTCTTTTGTCCCAGCAGGACAAAGCACCCGAAGAGCAGCATCCCGATCAGGTTTCCGAGGACCAGGACGGTGACCGTGTCGGCGAAGCCCAGGCCGAGCTGGATGCCGAGCGCTCCGAGCACCCAGTTGATCGGGGCGAGGTTGGCGCCGGCCCAGATCCAGAACTGGCCGGAGACTTTGCGGGTCCGCTCGGATTCGGGGATGGGGTGAAGCCAGGCTTCGTGGTCTTCGCTGGCCACCGGCGCGGTGCCGGCGGGGGCCGCTGGGGTTTTTTGACGCATTGGGAGCCTCCGAGGGGTGTGTGGGATTCCTCAAGAATATGTGTCGCAGGCCACATCACACTATATACAATGTGTCTAAACAAACGTAGAGCTATGCGACGGAGTGTAATGTCCATTCGCCTTGAAGACGCCCTGACCCATCCGACCTTGGCCGCAGCCGACCCCGTCATCCGGGCCGGGGCACGGGCCGCAGCCCAAGCCCAGCTGCGGTGGATCCACTCCAGTGAAATTATCGACATCGCTCCCCTGCTTGCCGGCGGGGAGCTGCTGCTGACCGGCGGGGAAGCCCTGGCCCTCGCCTCTGAGGAGCGGCGGGTCCATTACGTCCGCCAGCTGGCCGAGCGTGGTGTCGCGGCGGTAGCCATCGAGACCGGAGACGCCCTTCCGTCACTCCCGTCATCCATGGTGGCGGCCGCCGAAGCGGCAGGACTGCCGTTGATCGAACTCCGCAGGGTGGTGCCCTTCGTTGGTGTCATGCAGGCCATCAACTCCATGCTGGTCAGTGACTCCGTGTCCCAGTTGCGGCGGGCGGACGAGGCCAGCCACGCCATGGCCGTCGAGCTGGCGCACGGCGGCAGCCTGGACCGGATTCTCGCCGTGCTGGCCGGCATTGCCAATGCCGAGGTGACCTTGACGTCCACCACGGGTGCCACCCTGGCCGGCGCAGCGCCGGGGCAGGGCGAGGCCGCCGACTCCGCCGGGACCGGCAGCTCAGCCATTTGGCCCCAGGAGCAGGCCCGCCTGATCCGCATCGACGTTCCGATCCGTGGCATCCTTGCGGCGCAGCTGTTGCTCCGGGTTCCCGCGGGCGAGGACGAGAACCTCGCTCGTACGGCGGGGAACCGCTCGGTGGACATTCTGGCCCTCGCCCTGCTGCAGCGGATGTCCCCTGGCCTCAAGGAAGTCGCCGGGGCGGCGCTGCTGCGCGCGGTCGATTCAGGAAGCCAGGCCTGGCGGCTCCAGCAGCTGGCTTCCGCGGCGGGAATTCCGCCCGCCGCACCTCTCGTGGCGCTCGTGGTCCGGTCCGACATGCTCCAACAGCTGCGGGCGTCCGTGGAGCAGCTGCTGTCCCGGGGGGCGCAGCCGAGCGCCACGTATGTCGATAACGCGGAGCTTCTGGCGGTGGCCGTCCTCTCCGGCGACAGCCCGCGGGAGAGCCGGCACGCGCTCCTGGCCGGGCTGCGGGCGCTTCCGGCACTGGCAGGGACGCTCGTTGCCGTTGGTCCGCTGGCTGACGGGATTGAGAATGCCCCCTTGTCCCTCTCGGAAACCCGGCTCACCTTGGAGCTGGCGGGCGCGCTGGGACGGTCGCAGGCAGGGGCGTCCGAACAGCACTGCCCCGTGATCGATTCCGAGGTATTCGCCGTCGAACGCCTCGCGGTGGGGAGCCTGGACGCCGATCAGCGGCGCAACTTCGTGCGGCAGCAGCTGGGCGCGGTCCTGGATTACGATGCGCAACGCAATTCGCGGCTGCTCGGCACCCTGGCCACCTGGCTGGATTCCGGCTGCAACACCGCCCAGGCGGCCAGGGAGCTGCACGTGGAACGGCAGTCGATGCATCAACGGCTGCAGCGGATCTTCGAACTGTGCGGCGGCGACCCGCGGGGCAGCGGCCGGCTCGCGGCGCTGCACCTGGCCGCCCGGCTGGCCCGGCTCGGCTGAGGCGCCTGGGTCCGTATTGCGCCGGCCGGTGGCGGGTTAGTCCGTACTGCGGGGCGCGCGTCCGCCCAGCCGCGTGGTGATCTTCCCTGCCGCGGTGGCGCAGGCTTCGCCCAGCCCCTGCAGCCGTTCCCGGGAGACGCGGAACCGGGGTGCCGAGATCAGGACAGCGGCCACGACGTCGCCGCGGTGGTCGTAGACGGGGGCCGCCACGCCCACTTCGTCGATGGAGGATTCGCCGTAGTTGATCGCCCAACCGCGGGCGGCCACGTCCTTGAGCTTGATCTGGTAGCCGTCCAGGCCGGCGTCGTCCAGGCCCGGGTAGCTGATGGCTCCGCTGCGCAGGAGCGTACGGACACGTTCGGCCGGCTCGGCGGAGAGGAAGACCTGCACGGAGGCGCTCATGGCGTCCGTGTACCGGGCGCCCAGCGGGGTGGCGTGCTTGATCTGCTGGTGGCTGGCGATCTGCTCCACGCACATTGACTCGGCGCCGTTCCACACCATCAGGGCGCTGGTTTCGCCGGTCTGTTCGGTCAGCTCACGCAGGACCGGGTAGGCCACGCGCCGTTCTTCCAGTTCGGCCAGCAGGGGTCCGGCGACGGCGATGAGCCCCAGTCCCAGCCGGAAGCGGCGGGTCTCCGGGTCCCGTTCCACCAGGTGTTCCTGCTCGAAGGTGGCAAGGATCCGCGAAACAGTGCTCTTGTGCAGCCCGACCCGGTTGGCGATCTCGGTGACGCCGAGCAGCGGTTCATCAGGTGTGAACGTCCGCAGCACGGCGATGGCGTTGACGATGACGGACGTGCCCTTGGTGTCGCCGTTTCCGGTGGTTTCGGGAGATTCTGCTGGGGTCATGGTGTCTACCATCATTCCGCATGGGGGCCGAAAAGCGGCGCCACGGTGGACGTGGCGCCGCTTCGCTGGCTATCCCGTTCAGAGAGCGTCCTTTCAGGAGACCGCCCCTTTAGGGGACCGGCCCTTCAGGGATGCCCCTTTAGGGGTGGGCGTGGCGCCTTAGGCGCCCACGATGTTGAATTCCGGGCCGAAGGGGAACTTCGTGATGTTCTCGGCTCCGTCGTCGCCGACCACCAGGATGTCGTGCTCACGGTAGCCGCCGGCGCCGGGCTGGCCGTCCAGGACCGTGATCATCGGTTCCATGGAGACCACCATGCCCGGCTCCAGCACGGTGTCGATGTCCTCGCGGAGTTCCAGTCCGGCTTCGCGGCCGTAGTAGTGGCTCAGGACGCCGAAGGAGTGTCCGTAGCCGAAGGTCCGGTTGGCGAGCAGGCCGTGGCCCACGTAGATCTCGTTCAGCTCTGCGGCGATGTCCTTGCAGACGGCTCCGGGCTTGATGAGCTCGAGGCCGCGCTTGTGGACCTCGACGTTGATGTTCCACAGTTCCAGGGAGCGGGCGTCCGGTTCGCCGTAGAACAGGGTGCGTTCCAGTGCGGTGTAGTAGCCGGAGGTCATGGGGAAGCAGTTCAGGGACAAGATGTCGTGTTCCTGGATCTTGCGCGTGGTGGCCCAGTTGTGGGCGCCGTCGGTGTTGATGCCGGACTGGAACCACACCCAAGTGTCGCGGATTTCCGAATCCGGGAACGTCCGGGCGATTTCGTGGACCATGGCTTCGGTGCCGATCAGGGCGACCTCGTATTCGGTGATACCGGCGGTGATGGCGTTGCGGATGGCTTCGCCGCCAAGGTCGCCGATGCGCGCTCCGTGCTTGATGACCTCGATCTCCTCGGCCGACTTGATCATCCGCTGGCGCATGGCGGCCTGGGCCACGTCCACCAGGGTGGCCCCTGCAAACGCCGCCTGGATCTTGTTCCGGTTGTCCAGCGGGAGCGAGTCGTCTTCGACGCCGAGCCGGCGGGGGGCGATGCCGCGGGTGCGCAGGGCCTCCTGGATGGCGAAGATGTAGTTGTCCCGGCGCCAGTCGGTGTAGACCACGTTGGCGCCGTAGCTGCGCCGCCACGGCATGCCGGCGTCGATGTTCGCCGTGACGGTCACGGTGTCGTCCTTGGTGACCACCATGGCGTAGGAACGGCCGAAGTAGGTGAAGAGGAAGTCGGAGTAGTACTTGATGGAGTGGTAGCTGGTCAGGACGACGGCGTCGAGGTCCTTCTCTGCCATGATGCGGCGCAGCCCGGCGAGCCGGCGCTCAAATTCGGCGTTGGAGAACGTCAGCTTTTCCTTCTGCCCGTTGTGCAGGACTTTCAGGCGCTCCAGTTCGGCGATGGACGAGGCGTTTCCTGAGGTGGTGATGGTCATGGTGGTGGTGCCTTTCTGCGGTTCGGTTTCTTGGGAGGGAAGATGTGGGGCCGGCAGGGCTACTCGTGGCTGAGTGGTTCCTTGCTGGTTTCGCGGGAGAGGACGACGGCGACCAGGGAGACGACCGCGGCGCCGGCCAGGTACCAGGCCGGGGCCAGCTCATTGGCCGTCGCGGCGATCAGGAGGGTCGCCATGAAGGGGGCGGTGCCGCCGAAGAGCGCGTTGGAGAGGTTGAAACTGACGGCGAAGCCGCTGTAGCGGACCCGGGTGGGGAACATTTCGGCCAGGAAGCTGGGCAGGGTGCCGTCGTTGAGCGTCAGCATGCCGCCCAGCAGGATCTGGACCAGGACGATCACCAGGAAGTTCCCGGTGCCCAGCAGGGCAAAGGCCGGCACAGTCAGCACAATGAAGCTCAGGGATGCGGCGATGAGGACCTTTTTGCGGCCGTAGCGGTCCGAGAGCATCCCGGTCAGGAAGATGAACCCGATGTACGTCACCAGCGCGATGGTGGTCGCAAGGAACGATTCGGCAGCGCCGAGGCCCAGTTCCGAGGACAGGTAGGTCGGCATGTAGCTGAGGATCACGTAGAAGCCGACGGCGTTGAGCAGCACGGCTCCCACCGCCTTCAGTAGCATCCGCCAGTGGTTCCGGAAGAGGCTGGATACCGGCGCCTTGATGGCCTGGTCCTCCTCTGCCAGTTCGCGGAACACCGGGGTGTCTTCCAGCTTGGTGCGGATGTAGCGTCCGATCAGGCCCATCGGGGCCGCGAGCAGGAACGGCAGGCGCCACCCCCAGCTCTGCATCGCCTCGGTGCTGAGCAGGATGGTCAGCAGCCCTGCGAGCAGGGAGCCGAGCAACAGCCCCGCGGCGGTGCTGGCCGGGACCACAGCCGCGTACAGGCCGCGCTTGTTGGCCGGGGCGTACTCCACCAGGAAGGCCGAGGCGCCTGCGTATTCCCCGGAGGCGGAGAAGCCCTGGACTACGCGGACCACCAGCAGCAGGATCGGCGCCCAGATCCCGATGGAGTTGAACCCCGGGATGAGGGCGATGCAGAAGGTTGCTCCGGACATGATCAGGATGGACAGCGACAGCGCGGTCCGGCGTCCCACCTTGTCGCCGATGTGGCCCCAGACGAAGCCGCCGAGCGGCCGGACCAGGAACGAGATGGCGAACAGGGCGAACGTCAGCAGGAGCGCCGTCTGGGGGTTGGATTCGGGGAAGAAGACGGCGCCGATGGTTGCGGCCAGGTAGCCGTAGACGGCGTAGTCGAACCACTCCACGAAGTTGCCGATGAAACTGGCGGCGACTACCCGGCGTCGGGTTTCCCTGCTGACGCCGGGATCGTGCCCGACCGGGCCCGCATGGCCGCTCAACGTGGTTTGCCCGGAGGAAGTTCTGCCATGCCCGTTATTCGACTCCGGGCCGGCTGGTCCCGCAAGGGTGGCGGGGGAGGAAGTTTCATTGCTCATGTGTCCACCAAAGTGATTTGGAGTTGCAACCAATGCAACGCTGTTGCACCAGATTAGGGGTGACGCGTGACACAGTCAATGCTTTTTTGTTCCGGTCCGTAAATCAATTCGGTGCAGATGCCCTGGGATGGCGGTTCGACAAGTGGCCAGCTTGGGTCATGTCGGTTGCATTGACTGAGACAGTGTTGCGCTCAAAAGGGTCCATTCGGATGCCTTGCAAAAAGCTTGGGCCGGGCAGCACTGCGGTTCCCTCGGGGGATGCACGGTGTCACACTTGGGGAACTATCGAGCGACTGGGGGGCCAGGTCAGGAGATCGTCATGGGCATTCTGGTACACACGCGCACTTCGATCCCGCAGGCGGCGGGCACGCCATGATGGCCGGCTGGGCCTACTTCATGGCGGGAGTCATGACAGTCGACGGGCTCCTGCTTGGCATGCTTCTGATGAACGTGAAGTGGCCGAAGCGCTGGAAGAAAAACGGCTAGCCCCGAGGCGCATTCCGTTTAGCGACGCGGGAAATACCTGACGCGACCGGCATTCGGGCGTCGATAGGTATTTTCCGCATCGCCAGGCACGAGGCGGTCAGCCGTGGCCCTGCGCGGCCTCCCGCCGTCGTCCACGTCGCCGGAAGCGTGCGGGGTCGCCGGAAGATTCCGGCGACCCTAGCGGATCAGCGTGTCTTCCAGATGCGGATTGGCCGCGGCCCGGTAAATCAGGCGGTGCACTGTCAGGTCATAGCGCATCAGTTCCCTGGACTCTGCAGGGCTCGGGGCCAGCTCCGCAATGGTGTTCGCGACGTCCAGCAGCTCGCGGCGCATGGCGGCGTTGGCCCTGGTTGCCGCCCGGCGCGCCGCCAGCGGCTCCAGCAGTTCCCGGATTTCGGAGACGTCGGCCAGTTCCGTGAAGTCCACGGTGGTGGCAAAGGTTCCCCGGCGCGGGTACGAAACCACCAGGTGGTCCACTTCCAGCCGCTTGATGGCCTCGCGCACGGGAGTGCGGCCGAAGCCGAGCTCGGCAGCCAGCTGCCCGTCATTGATGGGTTCGCCCGGCCGGATTTCGAGCATGATCAGCTTGTCGCGCAGCTGCCGGTACGCGGCCTCCGCCTGGGAGAGCGCTTCGTCCTCTGCGGGCGGCAGGACGGTCAGTGCATTCACGGCTCGGCTCCGTTTCTGGATTTCAACGTTTCTGGATTCCAAACGGAAACCCGGTTCCACTTGGCTTCCTGCTATTGACTCTGGTGTGATCCCAATCATACCATTGTCATCACACTGATATATCAGTCATTGCAACAGTGGTATTTCAAAGGAGCGAACGTGGTTGAGCAGTTGAACGAGCGACTTTCCGTAGTCGATCCCGAGGTCGAACAGGCCGTGGCAAGGGAGCTGAGCCGCCAGCAGTCCACCCTTGAAATGATCGCGTCAGAGAACTTCGCCCCCGCCGGGGTTATGGAGGCACAGGGTTCGGTGCTGACCAACAAGTACGCCGAGGGCTACCCGGGCAAGCGCTACTACGGCGGCTGCGAGCACGTGGACGTGATCGAGCAGCTCGCCATCGACCGGGTCAAGGCCCTGTTCGGCGCCGAGTACGCCAACGTGCAGCCCCACTCCGGCGCCCAGGCCAACGCCGCCGCCATGTTCGCCCTCCTGGAACCCGGCGACACCATCATGGGGCTGGCCCTGGCCCACGGCGGGCACCTCACCCACGGCATGCGCATCAACTTCTCCGGCAAGCTCTACAACGTGGTCCCGTACCACGTGAGCGAACACAACCACCTGGTGGACATGGCCGAGGTGGAGGCCCTGGCCCTCGAACACCGGCCCAAGATGATCGTGGCCGGTTGGTCCGCCTACTCCCGGCAGCTGGACTTCGCGGAGTTCCGGCGCATCGCCGACCTCGTGGGCGCCTACCTCATGGTGGACATGGCCCACTTCGCCGGCCTGGTGGCCGCCGGGCTGCACCCGAACCCGGTCCCCTACGCCGACGTCGTCACCACCACCACGCACAAGACCCTCGGCGGCCCGCGCGGCGGCGTGATCCTGGCCAGGGAGGAATACGCGCGCAAGATCAACAGCGCCGTGTTCCCCGGCCAGCAGGGCGGCCCGCTGGAACACGTGGTGGCGGCCAAGGCCGTGGCATTCAAGATCGCCGCCTCCCCCGAATTCAAGGCACGCCAGGAACGCACCCTCGAAGGCGCAAAGATCCTCGCGTCCCGGCTCCTGAAGGACGACGTGGCGGCGGCAGGGATCTCCGTGGTCAACGGCGGCACCGACGTGCACCTGGTCCTGGTGGACCTGCGGAACTCGGAACTGAACGGCCAGCAGGCCGAAGACCGCCTCCACCGGATCGGCATCACCGTCAACCGCAACGCCGTACCGTTCGATCCGCGCCCGCCCATGGTCTCCTCCGGCCTGCGGATCGGCACCCCGGCCCTGGCCACCCGCGGCTTCGGTGCCGCGGAGTTCACGGAGGTGGCAGACATCATCGCCTCCGCCCTCACCGCACAGGCGCCCGGGAACGAACTCAGCAGCGAAACGGCCGCCGAACTGCGCGGCCGGGTCAGCGCCCTGGCGGCACAATTCCCCCTTTACCCGCACCTTGGCGCCAGCACAGCGGCAACCGGGCTTGAGGCAGAACTGATTGGAGCAGCACAATGACCACCGAACACCTGCCGGAACACCCGGACTTCCTCTGGCGCAATCCCGAGCCCAAGTCCTCCTACGACGCCGTGATCGTCGGCGGCGGCGGACACGGACTCGCGACGGCGTACTACCTGGCCAAGAACCACGGAATGACCAACATCGCCATCCTGGAAAAGGGCTGGCTCGCCGGCGGCAACATGGCCCGGAACACCACCATCATCCGCTCCAACTACCTCTGGGACGAGAGCGCGGCGATCTACGAGCACGCCCTGAAGTTGTGGGAGATCCTGCCGGAGGAACTCGAATACGACTTCCTGTTCAGCCAGCGCGGGGTCATGAACCTGGCCCACACCCTGGGCGACGTGCGCGAAAGCGTCCGCCGCGTAGGCGCCAACAAGCTCAACGGCGTCGACGCCGAGTGGCTGGACCCGCAGCAGGTCAAGGAACTCTGCCCCATCCTGAACATCAACGACAACATCCGCTACCCGGTCATGGGTGCCACTTACCAGCCGCGCGCCGGCATCGCCAAGCACGACCACGTCGCCTGGGCGTTCGCCCGCAAGTGCGATGAGCTCGGCGTGGACATCATCCAGAACTGCGAAGTCACCGGCTTCGTCAAGGACGGCAACCGTGTGGTGGGCGTCAAGACCAACCGCGGCACCATCAACACCGAAAAGGTCGGCCTCTGCGCCGCCGGACACAGCTCGGTGCTGGCCGAAATGGCCGGGTTCCGGCTCCCCATCCAGTCCCACCCCCTCCAGGCACTGGTGTCCGAACTCCACGAGCCCGTCCACCCCACCGTGGTCATGTCCAACCACGTCCACGTCTATGTCTCCCAGGCGCACAAAGGCGAACTGGTCATGGGCGCCGGCGTGGACTCCTACAACGGCTACGGCCAGCGCGGATCCTTCCACGTGATCGAGCAGCAGATGGCCGCCGCCGTCGAGCTCTTCCCAATCTTCGCCAGGGCCCACGTGCTCCGGACCTGGGGCGGGATCGTGGACACCACCCTGGATGCCTCCCCGATCGTGGGCACCACCCCGGTGGAAAACATGTTCGTCAACTGCGGCTGGGGAACCGGCGGATTCAAGGGCACACCGGCGGCCGGGCTGACCTTCGCGCACACCATCGCCACCGGAACACCGCACAAACTCAACCAGCCCTTCGCCCTCGAGCGCTTCGAAACCGGCGCCCTGATCGATGAACACGGCGCCGCTGCCGTTGCCCACTAGACAACCTGCCCACTAGAAAGAGGTGCGGACATGCTCCTGATTCCCTGCCCCAACTGCGGTCCTCGCGACGAGACCGAATTCCACTACGGCGGCCAGGCCCACGTGGCCTACCCCGAAAATCCGGCAGAGCTCACGGACCGCGAATGGGCCGAGTACCTGTTCTACCGCGACAACACCAAGGGCGCCTTCGCTGAGCGCTGGCTGCACAGCACGGGCTGCCGGCAATGGTTCAACATGCTCCGCGACACGAACACCTACGACATCCACGCGGTCTACCCGATGGGCCAAATGCGCCCAGCCACGGGGACGACAGCCCCCACCGTCACCAGCCCCGTCTCCCCGGAAGGAGCAATCAAATGAGCGCTCAGCCGCAGTCCGCGCGCCTTAGCACCGGCGGACGCATCGACCGCAGCGTCACCTGGCGCTTCACCCTGGATGGCCGGGAGTACACGGGCCACCCCGGCGACACCCTCGCCTCCGCGCTGCTGGCCACCGGCCGGCTAACGGCGGGCAACTCCCTCTACGAGGACCGGGCCCGCGGCATCATGTCCGCCGGCGTCGAGGAATCCAACGCCCTGGTCAAGGTCGCCGCCCGGTTCCCGGGCCACGTGGCCGAATCCATGCTCCCCGCCACCACCGTGTCCCTCGTGGACGGCCTCAGCGCGGAATACCTCAACGGGCTCGGAAAGCTGGACCCGGCCGAGGACCACGCCGAGTACGACAAGAAGTACGTCCACACCGACGTCCTCGTGGTCGGCGGCGGCCCCGCCGGCCTGGCCGCCGCACGGCAGGCCGTCCGCGCCGGCGCCCGGGTCATTCTCCTTGACGACCAGCCCGAGCTCGGCGGCTCGCTGCTGTCCGGCTCCACCGATGCAGCCCTCGCCGAGAGCATCGAAGGACAGCCCGCCCTGGACTGGGTGGCCAACGTTGAAGCCGAACTGATCTCCGCGGCCGAATGCACGGTGCTGAACCGCACCACCGCCTTCGGCTCCTATGACTCCAACTACGTCATCGCGGCCCAGAACCGGACGGACCACCTCCTCACCCCGGCCGCGCCCGGGGTGTCCCGCCAGCGGATCTGGCACATCCGCGCCGCCCAGGTCATCCTGGCCCCGGGCGCCCACGAACGCCCGCTGGTATTCGAAAACAACGACCGGCCCGGCATCATGCTCGCCTCCGCGGTCCGCACCTACCTGAACCGCTACGCCGTCGCCGCCGGATCCCGGGTGGTCATCAGCACCACGAACGACAGCGCCTACGCCCTGGCCGCGGACCTCCGCGCCGCCGGCATCAAGGTCGAAGCCGTCGTGGACGCCCGTGCCCAGCTGAGCGAAACAGCCTCGGCAGCGGCCGCGGCCGGAACCCGGGTGCTGATCGGCAGCGCCGTCGCCGATGCCACCGCCGCCGAGTCCGGCGATGGCCGGCTCCTTGGCGTCACCGTCCGGAGCATCAACGACGCCGGCGAACTCACCTCCGGCATCGAACAGCTCGCCTGCGACCTGCTTGCCGTCTCCGGCGGCTGGTCACCGGTGGTGCACCTGCACTCCCAGCGGCAGGGCAAGCTCCGCTGGGACGAGGACCTCGCCGCCTTCGTCCCGCACAGCGTGGTCCCCAACCAGCAGGTGGCAGGCTCCGGCCGCGGCAGTTTCGCCCTGGACGACTGCGTGGCCGAAGGCATCTCCGCCGGGGCAGCGGCGGTCCTCGCCGCCGGCTTCGAGTCCGCCGTCGCACCTTCAGCCATCGGCGAACCGGTGGCGTCCGCCCCCACCCGCCAGCTCTGGCTGGTACCCGGACAGCAGGGCAGCCCGGAGGAGTGGCACCACCACTTCGTCGACTTCCAGCGCGACCAGACCGTGGCCGACGTCCTGCGCTCCACGGGCGCCGGCATGCGCTCGGTGGAACACGTCAAGCGCTACACCTCGATCAGCACCGCGAACGACCAGGGCAAGACCTCCGGGGTGAACGCGATCGGCGTCATCGTCGCCGCACTCCGCACGGCCGGCGAAGCATCTGCCGATGGCACACGGAGTATCGGCGAGATCGGGACCACCACGTACCGGGCACCGTTCACCCCCGTGGCGTTCGCGGCACTGGCCGGGCGCCAGCGCGGCGAGCTGTTCGACCCCGCCCGCCTGACCTCGATCCACCCGTGGCATGCCGCCCAGGGTGCGCTGTTCGAGGATGTCGGCCAGTGGAAGCGGCCCTGGTACTACCCGCAGGACGGCGAGGACATGGATACCGCGGTCCTGCGCGAATGCGCAGCGGTCCGGGAGTCCGTGGGCTTCATGGACGCCACCACCCTGGGCAAGATCGAGATCCGGGGCAAGGACGCGGGCGAGTTCCTGAACCGGATCTACACCAACGCGTTCAAGAAACTGGCACCGGGCTCGGCCCGCTACGGCGTCATGTGCACCCCGGACGGGATGATCTTCGACGACGGCGTCACGTTGCGCCTGGACGAGGACCGGTTCTTCATGACCACCACCACCGGCGGCGCGGCCAAGGTCCTGGACTGGCTGGAGGAATGGCTGCAGACCGAATGGCCGGAGCTGGATGTGCACTGCACCTCCGTCACGGAGCAGTGGTCCACGATCGCCGTCGTCGGACCGAAGTCCCGCGCCGTGCTTGCCAAAGTGGCTCCGGAACTGGCAGCGGACGGCGGCCTCGAAGCCGAGGCCTTCCCGTTCATGACGTTCCGCGAGACCACCCTGGCCTCCGGCGTGCAGGCCCGGATCTGCCGGATCTCCTTCTCCGGCGAACTGGCCTACGAAATCAACGTCCCGTCCTGGTACGGGCTGGCAACCTGGGAAGCCGTGGCAGAGGCCGGCGCGGAGTTCAACATCACCCCGTACGGCACCGAAACCATGCACGTGCTGCGGGCTGAAAAGGGCTACCCGATCGTCGGCCAGGACACCGACGGGACCGTCACCCCGCAGGACGCCGGGATGGAATGGGTGGTGTCCAAGGTCAAGGACTTCATCGGCAAACGCTCCTACGCCCGCAAGGACGCCGCCCGCGCTGACCGCAAGCACCTGGTCAGCGTCCTCCCCGTAGACGGCAGCATCCGGCTCCCGGAAGGCACCCAGCTGGTGGAGCAGGGCATCACCGTCAACCCCGCCTACGGCCCCGTGCCCATGCAGGGGTTCGTGACCTCGAGCTACCACAGCGCCGCGCTGGGCAGGTCGTTTGCGCTGGCCCTGATCAAGAACGGGCGCAACCGCATCGGCGAAACCCTGGTGGCCGCCGCCGGAGACCAGCTGGTGGACGTGGTCGTCGCAGAAACCGTACTTTTTGACTCCGAAGGGGCCCGTAAAGATGGCTGACACAGCAGCACTCGAAAATTCCAAGAAGATCCAGAGCCTCCGGAAAAGCCCGGCCGCGCTCCTGCGCAGCGCTTTTGAAGCCGGCTCCGTTGCGGGCACGGTGGAACTGCGCGAGGAGCCGTTCCTGACCATGGCCGGGATCCGGGTCGACCCCGCCGGCGCTGCCGGGGAGCGGCTGGGCACCCGCACGGGCGGCCTTCCCGCCGCTTCCGGGCAGGTCCGCAGCAGCGGCGGCACCGCGGTGCTGTGGCTGGGCCCGGAAGAATTCCTGCTGGTGGCACCGGCGGAATCCCATGAAAGCCTTGGCGGCGAGCTCCCCGGGGCGCTCACCGACGCACTCGGTGACGCCGAGGGCCAGGTGGTGGACCTCTCCGCCAACCGCACCACGCTCGAACTCTCCGGCCCCCGGGCCCGGGCAGCGCTGGAAAAGGGCTGCGCCCTGGACCTGCACCCCCGCGTCTTCCAGACCGGAACGGCCCTGTCCACGGAAATCGGCGGCATCCCGGCGATCCTGTGGAAGACCGCAGAGGAGACCTACCGGATCTTCCCGCGGGCATCCTTCGCGGAGTTCCTCGGCCGCTGGCTCCTGGACGCCATGCGCGAATTTGCGACTCCCGAGGTCCCCTGATGGCGCTCAGCGTCCTGGATCTGTTTTCTGTTGGCATCGGGCCGTCCTCCTCCCACACGGTCGGCCCGATGCGGGCAGCAAAACGCTTCGCCGACGGGCTGAAAAGTGACGGGCAGCTGAGCTCAACGGCGCGGATCCAGGCCGAGCTGTTCGGCTCGCTCGGGGCGACCGGGCGGGGGCATGGTTCGGACAAGGCCGTGGTCCTGGGCCTGCAGGGCCAGGACCCCGAGACCGTGGACACCGGCACCGCCGATGACCAGGTGGCGGCAGCGGCCCTGGATGCCGAACTGCGGCTCGCCGGCCACCACCGGGTGGACTTCAACTGGGACGAGGACGTGGTCCTGCACCGCCGCAAGTCGCTGCCGGCCCACCCCAACGGCATGACGTTCCGGGCGCTGGACCACACCGGGGCGGTGCTGAAGGAACGCAGCTACTACTCGATCGGCGGCGGCTTCGTCGTCGACGGCAACGCCCAGGGCGCTGACCACGTGGTGGCAGACGACACCGTGCTCCCCTACCCCTTCACCACAGCCGACGAGCTCCTCGATATATGCGCCCGTGAGAATATGTCGATTTCCGACGTCATGCTCGCCAACGAACTCGTCTGGCGCAGCGAGGCCGAACTCCGGGAAAAACTCCTGGACCTGTGGGCGGTCATGCGCCAGTGCGTGGAGAATGGCTGCGCCGCCGAGGGCATCCTTCCCGGCGGGCTGAACGTCAAACGCCGCGCCCCTTCCCTGTTCCGGACGCTGACAGCCACCGCCGCCAGCGCCGGAAGCGGTGGCGGGGCCTCCACCCTGGTCCAGGCGCCCGCGGACCCGCTGCTGGCCATGGAATGGGTGAACTTGTTCGCCCTGGCCGTCAACGAGGAGAATGCCGCCGGCGGACGGATCGTCACGGCCCCCACCAACGGCGCCGCCGGAATCGTCCCGGCCGTGCTGCACTATTACGTCAAGTTCGTCCCGGGAGCCGACGACGACGGCGTGGTGCGCTTCCTGCTGGCCGCGGCCGCCGTCGGGATCCTGTTCAAGATCAATGCCTCCATCTCCGGAGCAGAGGTCGGCTGCCAGGGTGAAGTCGGATCGGCGTGCTCCATGGCTGCGGCGGGGCTCTGCGAAGTGCTGGGCGGCACCCCGGAACAGGTGGAAAACGCCGCCGAAGTCGGGATCGAACACAACCTTGGCCTGACCTGCGACCCCGTCGGCGGACTGGTGCAGATCCCCTGCATCGAACGCAACGCCATTGCCAGCGTCAAAGCCATCAACGCCGCCCGCCTGTGCCTGCACGGGGACGGCAGCCACAAAGTCTCGCTGGACAAGGCCATAAAGACCATGCGTGAAACAGGAGCAGACATGAAAACCAAGTACAAAGAAACCTCCCGCGGAGGCCTCGCCGTGAATGTCGTGGAGTGCTGACCATGGCCGAGAACCAGAGCACCGAAACCGTGGAGCACATCCTGACCCTGGACTGCCCGGAAACGCGCGGGATCGTCCACGCCGTGTCCGGATTCCTGCTGGATCAGGGCTGCGACATCCTGGAGAGCAAACAGTTCGACTCGCAGCTGGACGGCCACTTCTTCATGCGGCTCCACTTCGCGTCGGCCGGAGACCAAACAACCCTGGACACGCTCCGGGAAGCCTTCGTTCCGGTCGCCGATAAATTCGGCATGCGCTGGGACCTGCGACGGCACGGCAGCAAACGGCGGGTCCTGATCATGGTCTCGAAATTCGAGCACTGCCTCAACGACCTGCTGTACCGGTCCCGCACCGGTGAACTGCCCATCGAGATCGTCGGCGTCGTCTCGAACCATCCCGACCACCGCCGGACCGTCGAATGGCACGGAATCCCCTTCTTCCACGTGCCCATCACCCCGGACACCAAGCCCGCGGCCGAGCAGCGGCTCCTGGAACTGATCGACCGGATGGATGTTGAACTGGTGGTCCTGGCCCGCTACATGCAGGTCCTCAGCGACAACCTCACCCGCCAGCTGGATGGCCGCGCCATCAACATCCATCACTCCTTCCTGCCCAGCTTCAAGGGCGCGAAGCCCTACCACCAGGCGCACGCCCGGGGCGTGAAGACGGTCGGCGCCACCGCCCACTACGTCAACGCCGAGCTGGACGAGGGGCCGATCATCGCCCAGCAGGTGGTGGAAGTAGACCACACCTTCGGGTCCGAGGACCTCGTGGCCGCCGGACGCGACACCGAGTGCAAGGCGCTCTCCAACGCCGTCCGCTGGCACTGCGAGGGACGCGTCATCCTCCAGGGCAACAGAACAGTCGTCCTGCGCTAGCCGCAACTCCTTGGTGGGGCCGAGGCGAGGAACTCCCGTGCCGATCTGGGCCGTTAAGCCCAGCCGGTCAGCCGGGAGGTCCTCGCCTCGCCGTCTTAATGACCGGCTTAGTGGCTGCGCGGAGTTTCCCCACCTTTGCCGCAATTTCGCCGGGACGCGCCGTCGTTCTGGGAGGACACGCCGCCATGGCCCGGCAAAGGTGGGGGAATCCGGCGGCGGTCTCCCCCCGCTCGCCGAGGAACGCTGCCCGGACCCGGCCCCCGGGGTGCCCCGACGCGGCTCCCGGGGTGCCCTGACGCGGCTCCGCCGCCCCGCTTGACGGGCCGGTGTGATGGCCCTTACAGTTCTTCTAAGCATCGGACGTCCTACATCCGATAAATAGACTCGAATGGTGAGGCAAATAATGAGCAAGACACTAAAGAACTTGCCGCTGGTGAACGACGCCAGCCGCCGGAGCTTCCTCAAGCTGTCAGGCGCGCTGGGCGTTGCCGCGGCTTTCACCACGTCCCTTGCCGCGTGCGGCGGGCCCGCCAGCACCACCACGGGAGCGGCGGCCGCCAACACCGCGCCGATCAACAAGGACCTCATCATCGAAGCGGGCATCTCCTACGCCCTGTCCACTGGCTTCGACCCGCTTTCCAGCTCCGGGGCGACCCCGCTGGCCGCCAACCTGCACGTCTACGAGGGCCTCGTGGAGCTGCACCCCGCCACCCGCGAACCGTACAACGCCCTCGCCGCGGCCGACCCCAAGATGGTCAACGCCACCACCTACCGGGTGACGCTGCGGGACGCCGCCAAGTTCCACAACGGCTCCCCGGTCACCGCCGAGGACGTCGTCTTCTCCTTCACCCGCGTCCTGGACCCGGCCAACAAGTCGCTGTTCTCGCAGTTCATCCCGTTCATCAAGGACGTCAAGGCCGTCGACGCCAAGACCGTCGAGTTCTCGCTGAAGTACGCCTTCCCCGCCTTCCCCTCACGCATCTCCGTGGTCAAGATCGTGCCCAAGGCCCTCGCCAACTTCCCCCTCGGCTCGGACCAGCTCAAGGCCTTCGACGCCAAGCCCGTCGGCACCGGCCCGTACAAGCTGATCTCCGCTGTCAAGGACGACAAGATCGTGTTCGAGGCGAACGCCGACTACAACGGACCGATGCCCGCCCTGGCCAAGGGCATGACCTGGCTGCTGCTCTCCGACGCCGCCGCCCGCGTCACGGCGATGCAGTCCGGCCGCGTGCAGGCCATCGAGGACGTCCCTTACCTGGACATCGAGGGGCTGAAGTCCAAGGCCACCGTGGAATCCGTCCAGTCCTTCGGCATGCTGTTCCTGATGTTCAACTGCGCCAAGGCCCCGTTCGACAACAAGCTGGTCCGCCAGGCCCTGCACTACGGCCTGGACAAGGACTCCATCATCAAGAAGGCGCTGTTCGGCAACGCCAAGGCCTCCAGCTCCTACTTCCAGGAGGGGCACCCGGACTACGTCAAGGCCAAGAACGTCTACGGCTACGACCCCACCAAGGCCCAGGACCTGCTGAAGCAGGCCGGCGTCACGAACCTGGAATTCGAACTCCTGACCACAGACACCGCCTGGGTCAAGGATGTGGCCCCGCTGATGCTGGAATCCTGGAACAAGATCCCCGGCGTCAAGGTCACCCTGAAGAACCTGCAGTCCGGCGCGCTGTACACCGACCGCGTGGGCAAGGCCGACTTCTCCGTGGTCGCCGCCCCGGGCGACCCGTCCGTCTTCGGCAACGACGCCGACCTGCTGCTGAGCTGGTTCTACGCCGGCGACACGTGGATGAAGGGCCGCGCCTACTGGGCCGCCACACCGGAACGGGCCACGCTGGTGGACCTCATGGCCAAGGCCGGCCAGTCCGCCCCGGCAGAGGCCAAGAAACTGACCGGCGACATTGTGGATCTGGTATCCGAGGAGCTCCCGCTGTACCCGATCTTCCACCGGCAGCTGCCCAGCGCGTGGGATGCCAAGAAGCTCAGCGGCTTCAAGCCGCTGCCCACCACCGGCATCGGCCTCGTGGGCGTCGGCCGCACTGCCTGAGGCATGCCAATCTAAGTATTGCCAACCGCTGGTCCGGGCGGGTCCCCCTCCCGCCCGGACCGGCCTGCACTGCCACCCGTGCCGGCTGAGGCCGGGACAACCTTCCACGAATTCCGGAGACAACATTGGTCACAATTTTGCGCCTGCTGGGCCGCAGGCTGGCGGCGCTGCCCCTGATGATCCTGGGCATTACCCTGCTGGTGTTCCTCGTCCTGCAGGCCGCCCCCGGTGACCAGGCGAGCAGCGCCCTCGGCGACGGAGCCAGCGCGGAAGCCAAGGAACAGTACCGCCAGAGCAACGGGCTCAACGATCCGGTGGTCCTGCAGTATTTCCGGTTCCTGGGCAAGCTGCTCCAGTTTGACCTCGGAGTCACCACCCCGCCGGCGAAGTCCGTGGCCGACATGATCGCCGCGGCCTTCCCGCTGACCCTCCAACTCACGTTCCTGGGCGTGCTGATCGCCGTCGCGGTCTCGCTCCCGTTCGGCATCGCCGGGGCCCTCTACCGGGACAAGTGGCCCGACCAGCTGGTCCGGGTCTTCTCGATCGCCGCGGTAGCGACGCCCTCGTTCTGGCTCGGCATCCTGCTCATCCAGTGGTTCGCCCTCGGCGCCAACCCGCTCTTCCCCTCCGGCGGCATCGCAACGCCGGAATCGGGCTTCGGCGGCTGGCTGAACTCGATGACGCTCCCGGCCCTGGCCCTCGGCATCCCGGTCTCGGCCTCCCTGATCCGGGTGGTCCGCACCTCGATGGTCGAGGAACTGGACCGGGACTACGTCCGCACCGCGATCGGCAATGGCGTCCCCTACCGCGAGGTCGTGTCCCGCAACGTCCTCCGCAACGCCCTGGTCACCCCGGTGACCGTGCTGGGACTGCGGATCGGCTACCTGCTGGGCGGCGCCGTCGTGATCGAGATGATCTTTGCCCTGCCCGGCATGGGCCAGCTGATCCTCAACGGCATCACCAACCTCGACGTCAACCTCGTGCAGGGCGTGGTCCTGACCATCTCCGTGACCTTCGTGCTCGTGAACATCGCCGTCGACCTTCTGTACCTGCTCATCAACCCCCGAATCAGGACGGTCTGACCCATGCGCAGCAAACTCGCTGAACGCCTCAGCGCCCCGGGGATCCGGTTCAAGGCCCTCCCCTGGAGCTCCCGGCTCGCCCTCGTCTTCCTTGCGGCCATCACCCTTGCCGCCGTCTTTGCGCCCGTCATCGCCCCGCACGACCCGCTGGAGTCCTTCATTCCGGCGACCCCTCCGGGCGGTGAGAACCTGTTCGGCACCGACCGGCTGGGCCGCGATATCTTCTCGCGCCTGCTCTACGGCGCCCAGTCCTCCCTGATGATCGGCCTGGGCGCGGTGGCGCTGGCCGTGATCGCCGGCGCCGTGCTTGGCGCCCTCGCCGCGACCTCCGGCAAGGGCGTCAACGAGGTCATCATGCGCCTCATGGACATCCTCATGGCTTTCCCGGGCATCGCGCTGGCCGCTGTGCTGCTGGCCGTCTTCGGCAACACCGTGCCCACCATCATCGTGGCCATCGCGGTGATCTACACGCCCCAGCTGGCCCGGGTGGTGCGCGCCAACGTGCTCTCCCAGTACGGCGAGGACTATGTCCGGGCCGCCCGGGTGATCGGCGCCGGCCGCTCCTACATCCTGCTCAAGCACATTGTCCGCAACACCGCGGCTCCCGTCCTGGTGTTCGCCACGGTAATGGTCGCGGACGCGATCATCCTGGAGGCCTCGCTCTCCTTCCTGGGCGCCGGCGTCCAGGATCCCGCGCCGTCGTGGGGCAACGTGATCTCCTACGGCCGCAACCTGGTCCTCTCCGGCGGCTGGTGGGCCACTACCTTCGCGGGCCTGACCATCCTGCTCACAGTGCTCGCCCTGAACATCCTGGCCGAGGGACTCACGGATGCCATGGTCAACCCCAAACTCCGCAAGGCCCCGGTAGTGAAGGACGACGACGGCTTCTCCTCCCCCATCGCCGCCGTCGACGCCGAGATCGGCACGTCCGTGGCCCAGGGCTCCGTGGTGGAGCTGCACGAACTCGACGGCGTCCGCGCCGCCGCTGGCGATGCGGTCCCGGAAGCCGGATTCCCGCAGGCCGGATTCCCCCCGGCCGGCTACCCCCAGGACAAGAACGCCGGCCACCATGCCCTGCTGGAGGAGGGGCTGAACCTGCTGACCGCCGTCGAGGCCGGCCGCACGGACCGCCTCCCCCAGGTCCCGGACACCGCCCCCACAGTCCTCGAGGTCAAGAACCTGTCCATCCGCTTCCCCGGCCGCTTTGGCGACACCGCGATCGTGGACAACGTCTCGTTCAGCGTCCGCGAAGGCGAAACGATGGGCCTGGTGGGCGAATCCGGCTGCGGCAAGTCCATCACGTCGCTGGCCATCGTGGGCCTGCTGCCCAAGACCGCCGTGATCTCCGGCTCCATCACGTTCGACGGCAAGGAACTGCTGGACCCCTCCACCGGCAACAGCAGCGCCAAAGCCTACGAGGGGCTCCGCGGCCAGCAGATCGCCATGGTGTACCAGGACGCGCTGAGCTCGCTCAACCCCTCCATGAAGATCAAGGACCAGCTGCAGCAGCTCACCCGCCGCGGCGGCCGCAAGACCCCCGCGGAGCTCCTGGAAATGGTCAAGCTGGATCCCGTCCGCACACTGGCCAGCTACCCGCATGAGCTCTCCGGCGGCCAGCGCCAGCGCGTCCTGATCGCCATGGCGCTCTCCCGCTCGCCCCGGATCGTGGTCGCGGACGAGCCCACCACGGCGCTGGATGTGACCGTGCAGCACCAGGTGGTGGAACTGCTCAACGAACTGCGCGAACAGCTGGGCTTCGCCATGGTGTTCGTCAGCCACGATCTGGCCCTGGTGGCCTCGCTCGCGCACCGCATCACCGTGATGTACGCCGGACAGGTGGTCGAATCCGCCCAGGCGTCCGCGCTGCTGCAGAACCGCCAGCACGAATACACCCGCGGCCTGCTCGGCGCCGTCCTCTCCATCGAGGCCGACGCCGACCGGCTGCACCAGATCCCCGGCACCGTGCCCTCGCCCCGGGATTTCGCCGCCGGCGACAGGTTCGCCGCCCGCTCGCTGCGGCCCGACGCCGACCCGGACCAGCGGCTCGTCCTGACCCCCTTTGACCCGGACAGCGACCACTACTGGGCCAGCCACCTCAAGGAGGACGCCAAGTGAGCACATCAACCGGCAAACCGGTGATTGAACTGAAGAACGTCAAGGTCCACCACCGGGCCCGTACCGGCGGGCTGTTCCGCCCCACGTTCGTCAAGGCCGTCAACGGGGTGGACTTCACTATCAGCCGCGGGGAGACCGTGGGGATCGTGGGCGAATCCGGCTGCGGCAAGTCCACCCTGGCCTCGGTGCTGGTGGGCCTGCAGGCCCCCACCTCGGGGGAGGTCCTGTTCCACGGCAAGCCCGCCGGCAGGCGCAATGCCGCCCTGCGCAAGGAATTCGGCCGCGCCGTCTCGGTGGTTTTCCAGGACCCGTCCACCGCGCTGAACCCCCGCATGACCATCCAGGACATCCTCACCGATCCGCTCCAGATCCATGGGATCGGCACCGCGGCCACCCGGGCGGCGAAGGTCAAGGATCTGCTGGCCCTCGTTGGGCTGCCGTACTCCGCCGCCGAGGTCACGCCCTCCCAGGTCTCCGGCGGCCAGCGCCAGCGTGTCGCCATTGCCCGGGCCCTCGCATTGGACCCGGACATCATCGTGGCGGACGAGCCCACGTCTGCGCTGGACGTCTCCGTGCGGGCACAGGTGCTGAACCTGCTCGCGGACCTGAAGACCCAGCTGAACCTGGGCATGGTGTTCATCTCGCACGATATCCAGACCGTCCGTTACGTCTCGGACCGGATCTGCGTCATGTACTTCGGCGAAATCGTCGAGGAAGGACCCGCCGGACAGGTCTTCGACAACCCGTCCAACGACTACACGAAGAAACTGCTCGGCGCCGCTCCCAGCCTGCTGCACCCCTGATTCCCACACTTTTCCGCATTCAAGAAACCATCATTGGAGTTACCTGTGCCTACCCAATTCCAGGGCGTCATTCCCCCGGTCGTCACCCCCCGCCACGCCGACGGCAGCGTCGACACCGATTCGCTGAAGAACCTCACGCGCCACCTCCTCGACGGCGGCGTGTCCGGGCTCTTCGTCCTGGGCTCCTCCGGCGAAGTCCCCTACCTGAGCAACGCCGAGCGCGAACTCGTCGTCAGCACCATCGCCGCCGAGAATGCTGCTGCTGGCGCAGCGAGCGTTCCGCTGATCGTCGGCGCCAACGAACAGACCACCAACCGCGTCATCGAAGAAGCCCGGAAGGTGATCGACCTCGGCGCCGACGCGATCGTCGTGACGTCGATGTACTACGCGATCGGCAACGCCGAGGAGACGGAAACCCACTTCCGCGCCATCCACGACGCCGTCAGCACGCCGATCTTCGCCTACGACGTCCCGGTCCGCACCCACTTCAAGCTGCCCACGGACCTGCTGGTCCGGCTCGGCCGGGACGGCGTGATCGCCGGCGTGAAGGACTCCTCCGGTGACGACGTCGGCTTCCGCCAGCTGCTGCTGGCTGCCCGCGACATCCCCAACTTCGACATCTTCACCGGCCACGAGGTCGTGGTCGACGGCGCCCTCCTCGGCGGGGCGCAGGGCGTCGTCCCGGGCCTCGGCAACGTGGACCCCCGCGGCTACCGGAACCTCATGGACGCCGCGGCCGCCGGCGACTGGGCCAAGGCCGCCGCAGAGCAGGACCGCCTCGCCGACCTCTTCGAGATCGTCTACACCCCCAACGGCAGGGTCTCGGGCGGCGCCGCGGGGCTCGGGGCCTTCAAGACCGCCCTCCAGCTCATGGGCGTCATCGAATCCAACACCATGAGCGCGCCCATGCCGTCCCTGAATGAGGACGAAACCACGGCCATCAAGGTCATCCTCGAACGCAACGGCCTGATCTAGGCTCCGGGCACCACGCCCGCAGATACCCGACGGAGGAGGAACATGGCCCACGCTATTGGGGTCGATCTTGGCGGCACCAAGACGGCGGCCGGGGTGGTCTCGGAGGACGGCGAACTGCTGTTTTCGGAAACCGCCCCGACCCCCAGCCGCGCCGGCGGCGAGGCGGTCCTGGACGCCACCGCAGCCCTGGTCGCCGGGCTCCGGGCGCGGGCGCAGGCGGAGGGCCTCGCCGTCGCCGGCATCGGCGTCGGCTCGGCCGGCGTGATCGACGCCGGCCGGGGCGTCGTGGTGTCCGCGACGGACGCCATCCACGGCTGGGCCGGGACCGCGCTGACCGAAGGCCTGTCCCGTCGGCTGGGCCTTCCGCCCGGCGCGGTCAGCGCCGTGAACGACGTCCACGCCCATGCGCTCGGCGAGTCCTGGCGCGGGGCAGCTGCCGGGACGGCGAGCTCCTTGCTGGTTGCCTTCGGCACCGGTGTGGGCGGAAGCTTCGTGCTGGCCGGCCGGCCGGTCCTCGGCCACCGGTACGTGGGCGGCCACGTCGGCCACACCGCCTCCCCTTACGCGTACGCCGACGGCGGGGCGTTGCCCTGTTCCTGCGGGGGCTCGGGCCATGTGGAGGCAGCGGCCTCCGGCCCGGGCATCCACGCGGCATTCCTCCGCCTGGGCGGATCCCCCGCCGTACCGGACACCCGTGCGGTATTCGCGCTGGCCCGCGACGGCGATCCTGCGGCCAACCGCGCCGTCCACACCGCCGCCGAGGCCGCCGGGCAGGCGGCCGGCGGCCTGGTCAACGTCCTGGACCCCGAGGTCCTGGTGGTGTCCGGGGGCCTGGCCGACGCCGGAGAGCTCTGGTGGAAACCCATGAAGGCCGCCCTGCGCCGGGAACTGCTGGACCCGCTGGTCCGTGTGCCGGTCCTGCGGGCCTCGCTGGCGAACTCCGCGGCCATCGTCGGGGCCGCAAGGCTAGTCTTCAACTGACCGCTTCTGTCCGCGAATACCGAACCACAGAGAACCACAGCGAACCACCCAGAACCACAGAAACAGGCACCATGCTCCTGACTCCCGAGGGCCTCGAATCCCTCCGCTCCCAGCTCATCGTTTCCTGCCAGGCCTACCCCGGCGAACCGATGCGGGATCCCCGCACCACCGCGCAGTTCGCGGCTTCGGCCGTCATCGGGGGCGCAGCGGCCGTTAGGGTCCAGGGGCTGGCCGATATCCAGCACACCCGCGCCGCCGTCGAGGTCCCGGTGATCGGGCTCTGGAAGGACGGCCACGACGGCGTGTTCATCACCCCGACGCTGCGCCATGCCCTGGCAGTGGCCAACGCCGGGGCGCATGTGGTGGCCATTGACGGCACCCGGCGCCAACGCCCGGACGGCCTGAGCCTGGCCGCGACGGTGGCCGGCATCCATGCCGGCTCCCATGCCCTGGTCATGGCCGACTGTGGATCCCTTGAGGACGCCGCAGCCGCCGTCGAGGCCGGCGCCGACCTGATCGGCACCACGCTGGCCGGCTACACCGGTGAACGCCCCAAGACTCCCGGCCCCGATCTGGACCTGCTGGAAAAGATCGCCGCTGCCGGTCTCGGCAAGCCGCTCATTGCCGAGGGCCGCATCCACACCCCTGTCCAGGCCCGCCAGGCGCTCGACGCCGGCGCGTTCGCCGTCGTCGTCGGCACCGCCATCACCCACCCGGCCACCATCAGCGGCTGGTTCGCCGCCGCTCTGCACTCCTGAGGACTGTCCCGATGCCGGAATCCCGCGAAGCCCCCGCCTACGTCCTGCGCGGCACCCTCGTCGCGGACGGCACTGCCACCGCCGACTCCGTGGTGGCGGTGCAGGGCGGCCGGATCGCCTACGCGGGACCCGACAGCGGCTTTGACGCCGCGCAGTTCCCGGGCGCGGAGGAGCTCCCGCTGCCGGCCGGGAGTTCGCTGCTTCCCGGGCTCGTTGACCTGCACTGCCATGGCGCCGCGGGCGGCGGGTTCCCGACGGGCGATGACCGGGCCTGCCGGGACGCGGTGGACTTCCTGCACCGCAGCGGGACCACCAGCCTGCTCGCCAGCCTGGTCACGGCCTCCGCCGAGGAGCTGCTGCGCTCCCTTGGCGTCCTGAAGGTCCTGGCGGCCGAGGGGCTGATCGCCGGCATCCATTCCGAGGGGCCCTTCCTCTCCCACGTCCGGTGCGGCGCACAGAACCCCCTCTGGCTGCGGGACCCCGATCCTGAGCTGCTCCGGCAGATGCTCGCGGCCGCCGGGGGCGCACTGCGAACCATGACCTACGCCCCCGAACTGCCGGGAGCCAGTGAATTGCTCCGGGTGCTCACCGACCACGGGGTCACCCCCTCGCTGGGCCATACCGATGCCGACGCCCGGCTGATGGCTGACTCGCTGGCGGAGGCCGCGGAGCTGATCGGCAGCGCCGGAGAGGGCAGGGGCTTCGGGCCGCATGCCCGGCCCACGGTCACCCATCTGTTCAACGGCATGCCGCCCCTGCACCACCGCAGTCCCGGGCCGGTCGCCGCATGCCTGCGGATGTCGGCCGCGGGCACCGTGGCGGTCGAGCTGATCGGCGATGGCGTCCACCTCGATCCAGAGACGGTCCGGATGGTCTTTGATCTGGTCGGGGCCGGGGGCATCGCGCTGGTGACGGACTCCATGGCGGCCACCGGGCTGCCCGACGGCGATTACGAACTCGGCCCCTCGGAGGTGGTGGTGCTCGACGGCGTGGCCACCCTGAGGAGCAGCGGCGCCCTCGCCGGGGGCACGGCGACCCTGCTGGACGTTGTCCGCACCACGATCGCGGCTGGCGTGAGTCCCGCCGACGCCGTCCTGGCCGCGACCTTGGTCCCCGCCCGCATCCTGGGCCTGGAATCCGAGGTCGGCGGCCTCCGGGCGGGAATGCGCGCCGACATCGTCGCGGTCGGACCGGGCTTCGAGCTGGTGACCGTCCTGCGCGGCGGGCGGGTCCTGGCCGCCCCCGCCTGAGCCGCGCACGAGCACCGGTCAGGGCCGGTCAGGGCTGGTCAGGGCCGGTCAGGGCCGGTCAGGGCCGGTCAGGGCACGGGTTCAGCCGGCGGCTGCTCCGGCACGCACTTTGACTGCTCCGGTCCCGTGGACTGATCCTGCCGGGAGGGCTGCGAGCCGGGCGGCAGCAGCCTCGTCCGCGACCACCGTCACGTGCCCGTGCAGCTGCAGTACCGAAGCAGGGCACGCCGGCGAAACGGGTCCGGCAAGCGCTTCGCGGAGGATCTCGGCCTTGTCCGCCCCGTTGACCACCAGCAGCAGTTGCCGCGCTTCAAGGATGGTTCCCAGGCCCTGGGTGATGCACCGCTCGGGGACCTCTTCGCCGCTGTCGAAATAGCGGGAGTTCGCCTGCCGGGTACGCTCTGTGAGCACCTCAACCCGGGTACGGGAATCAAGCGGTGAGCCGGGTTCGTTGAAGGCCAGGTGCCCGTTGTGCCCGATCCCGAGGATCTGCACGTCGATCCCGCCCGCCCGCGCAATCGCCTGGTCGTAGTCCCGCGCCGCCGCTTCGGGATTTTCCGAGCCGCCGTCGGGAATGAAGACGTTGGCCGGGTCTAGGAGCAGCCGTTCCGTCACTTCCCTCCGCACTACCTCCGCGTAGCTCTGCGGATGGCCGGCCGGCAGCCCCACGTACTCATCCAGGGCGAATCCGCGAATACCGGACATGTCCAGCCGGTGGCCGGCGAGGGCCTCGTACACCGGCAGCGGTGAGCCGCCGGTGGCCAGGCCCAGGACGGCGTCGGGCCTGTTGCGGACGACGGCGGCCAGGATTCCGGCGGCGACGGCCCCGGTTCCTTCAGCGTTGGGTACTACAAAAATTTCCATCACGGGAGGCGCTTTCTGTGGGTCTGGCGTGGTGCGTGGCGGCTCGCCCGCGGCGGCCTGCCTAGCGGGCGGCGACGTCCTTGAGTTTTTGGCGGATGCCGTCGAAGTGGCGCTGCAGGCGTTCGGAGGCCAGCGTCTTGTCCTTGTCCGCAACGGCCTCATAAATTTCCCGGTGGACACGGGCCAGTTCCGGCAGGTCCACCGGACCCGTTCCAAGGGCCTGGTGGATCTGCCGGTAGACCTTCCAGAAGACATCCATGAGATCGATCAGCAGCTCGTTATTCAGGGGTGCATAGAGTCCACGGTGGAATTCCGCGTCCAGTTCGGCAAAGGCCTGCCCGGCGTCCCCGGCTGTTTCCATCTGTTCCAGGGTGCTGCGGAGATCACTGAGGTGCTCCTCTGTCATGAGGTCGATGGCAGATCCAATCAGGCCGGATTCCAGCGCCTGCCGCACGTCAATGAGCTCCATCGCTTCCTCACCCCGGTGCCGGAGGGACAGCCGTCCCCGGAAGGCCAAGCCGTCGGTCAGCGCGCTGAAGTTGTTGGGGGCGACAAACATGCCGAAGCCGTGGCGGATCTCGATCACGCCGAGCGCCTGGAGGACCTTCAAGGACTCCCGCACAGTGTTGCGCCCGACGCCGAGCACGGCAGAAAGTTCAGTCTCGGTGGGCATGGCGTCACCGACGTCCAGACCCTGTTCCAGGATGAGGTCCATGATGCGCGTTTGCAGCACATGGGACCTGATTTGAGCGCTGAAACGGGCCGGCGACACAACGCGGGATTCTATGCTCATGACTCTCTCCTTCTGGCCGCAGCCGGACATGGCCACTCCTGATTCAAGCGTACAGGAGATGGGATGTCCAATGTCTGGGTTTCTTGTTGCGCGTCGGCGAGAATTTTCCCGGTGGTGCTCGGCTGATTCGAATATCGGACGTAGGATCACCTACTGACAGCCCGCCTCACTCCCCCGGAGACCTCATGCCCCTCTTTGACCTGACGCTGGATCAGCTGCGCACGTACACCTCGGCCGCCGTCGAACCCGAAGACTTCGACGAGTTCTGGGACCGGACCCTTGCCGAAGCCCGGGACTTCCCGCTGGACGATGTCTACGCACCGGTGGAGAACCACCTCAGCGTCATTGACAGTTTCGATGTCTCGTTCGCGGGATTCGGCGGAGCCCGGATCAAGGGCTGGCTGCACCTGCCGGCGAACCGGATCACCGGCCACCCTTTGCCCGTGGTGGTGCAGTTCGCCGGCTATTCCGGCGGCCGCGGCCTGGTCCAGCAGGACACGAGGTGGGCGCAGGCGGGGTACGCGCACTTCATCATGGACACCCGCGGCCAGGGCTACGGCGGCAGCCTCGGAGAAACCGCGGATCCGCACCCGTCGGCCGGCGACGTTGCCTACGCCGGGCTGATGACGCGCGGGATTTCCGCCCGGGAGGACTACTACTACCGCCGCGTCTTCGTTGACGCCTTCCGGGCCATCGAGGCCGCGCAGGCTCATCCCGAGGTGGATGCCACCAAGGTGATCCTGTCGGGCGTGAGCCAGGGCGGCGGCCTGGCCATCGCGGCCGCCGGACTGGCGGCCGCGCGCCTGGACGGCATCTTGTGTACCCTGGCGGACGTGCCTTTCCTGCAGGACTTCGCCCGTGCCATCGACATCACCCCGCGCGGCCCTTACCCGGAAATCGCAGCCTTCCTGGGCCGCCACCGCGACCGCTACGAGCCCGCCCTTGCCGTGCTGAACTACTTCGACGGCGTGCACCTGGGCCGGCGCGCCACGGCGCCGGCGCTGTTCTCGGTGGCGCAGATGGACGATGTCTGCCCGCCGTCCACCGTCTTCGCCGCCTTCAACGCCTATGGCACGGGAGCCGGCGCGGCAGCCCCGCAGGCTGTCCCGGCGAAAGCCATGGAGGTCTACCGTTTCAACAACCATGAAGGCGGGCAGGAACATCACTGGGTGAAGCAGCTTCGCTACGTGGCGGACCGACTGGGCCGCTGAGGGCCGGTTCAGACGGGGCCTACTGAGTCAGGGCCGGGGGCCGCGGGTGCGGAAGTTTCGGGGCGTCCGGATTGTTGTTCTGATTGTAGGCAGATACACCATCCGGAAGGGAGTCCGCCATGATCCGCATTGCAATCGTGCTCGGGAGCACCCGGCCCGGACGCCTCGGAAAGCCGGTCGCCGACTGGGTCAAGTCACGGGCGTCAGAGCGCGGCGATGCCACCTTTGACGTCCTCGACGTCGCCGATTTCGACCTGCCGCTGCTCGACGAGCCGCTGCCGCCATCCCTGGGCCGGTACAGCCTCGGGCACACGAAGGCCTGGTCCGAGGCTGTCGACGGATTCGATGGCTACATCTTCGTCACCGGCGAGTACAACCACTCGATCCCCGGGGCGCTGAAAAACGCCGTGGACTACCTCTACAAGGAGTGGAACAACAAGGCCGCCGGGTTTGTCAGCTATGGCAGCAGCGGCGGGATCCGCGCCGTCGAGCACTTCCGCGGAGTTGCCGCAGAACTGCAGATGGCAGATGTCCGGGCGCAGGTCGCCCTGCCTTTGGCCACGGAATTCGTGCACTACCGCGCCTTCGTCCCGACTGAGTCCGCGGAGCAGAAACTGCAGATCCTGTTTGACCAGGTGGTTGCGTGGGCCGGCGCCCTGAAGACCCTCCGCCCGGACCACGCCCACCGGACAGACGACGCCAGCGCCGCCTAGGCCGGGGTTTCCGTCCTCCGCCGCCGTCGACGGGCAGGAGGTGCGTCCCCGGCGTGTGGCGCCGGGGCATAGGGGCCGGGCGGGGGCTCTCTCGGGCCTTGGACCGAATCCGGCACGAGCACATGGACCGTGCCGCCGCCGGGTTCCCGCGTGGCGCGGCCGGTTTCCCGCGTCACGCCAACCGCTTCCCGGGTAGCGCCGACTGTCCCGCGGGAGCCTCCGGACGCTTCGCCTGTGGCGCCGCCCGCGACGCTTCGGAGATAGTCGAGGGCTCCCTCTTCAGTAAATCCATACTCCCGCACGAGCGTCCGCATCGCCAGGCCGGCCAGCGCCCGGGAGAGTTGGGCCGAGGAGAGATCGGCACCGCTTCCGGACCTCAGGGCCAACTGCTGGACCAGAAGCAGTGCGCGGGACACGTGCCGGGCCAGTCGAGCCGCTGCCGTGATGTCTGCGCTGGTGAACAGATGCGGCCACGGCGCATACAGATTCACGGAAGCCTGGAAGACCGCTTCGGGGACCAGCGGCACAGACAGGACCGACCGGACACCGAAAGCCGCGGCGGCGCTGGCATACCCGGGCCATCGGCGCTCGAGGGAAGTGTCGCCCACGGAGACAAATTCACCGCCGCGGACAGCCGTGCGGGCCGGGCCGTCGTCGAAGGAGCGCTGCGCCTCGTCCGCGGCCCGCGCCGGTGCGCTGCCGGCCGTAAGGGTGAGGGCCTCCCCGGACCCGAGCAGAGTGATGGCCCAGCTGATCCCGCGGGCGGGACCGTCGATGTCGTGGACGAACTCACCCACGGCGGCGCTGAGGAAGGCACCGATATCCGGGTCGTTGAAGTGCAGCTCCCAGAAGGAGTCATGCCGATCCGGCCGGCCCTCTCCTGCAGTTCCTTGGGTCATGTTCCACGCTCGAGATCAAAGCACGCAGCTCACTGCTGAACCGATGAAAACAGCATACGTCCGGGCGGAAATCGCGGCACCACTCATCTTGCCGGGAACGCTGCGGCGCCCGCGGAGCCTGGCTCAACCCCCGCGGTTCCGCAGCGGCCCAGGGAAGTTCCAACGAACCGCCCTGGACCGCCCGCCCCGGCTCCAACACCAGTCGCGGAGGACCCGTCCGCCGTGGCAAACCTATTAATACCCGCGTTCGCCCGGACCCAAAAGAGACCTTTGGCCCCTGCCGCCCGGTGCGGCGCGTCCACCCATTTCAGACCTCAATTCACCCTGTCATTTCACCCCCGGCGGATGAGGCCCCGCGACCGCGCCAGGGCACAGGATGGAAATGCTCTCCGGTGCTCGGATGCTCGGGGGCCAGCCCAGCTGGAGAGGAACTTCCAATGTCCAGACCGCATGCAATACTCGTCGGAACAATCGCGCTTGGCGCCGCCGTCGCACTGCTCACGGGCTGCAGCCCCGCAAACCCGCCGGCTGGCACGTCCAGCCCCACTTCGGCCGTGTCGAGCCCGCCCGCGAGTGTCTCGCAGCTCTGCGCCGCCGTGGATGCCCATGCCGCGGCCCTGGCAAATTTCAAGAACACGCTGAAGCCTGACGCCACGGTCGATCAGGTCCGCGCGGCACAAGAGCAAGTCGCGAAGACCTACGCGGATCTCGAAAAGGAGACCGCGAACCTCGCGCAACAACGGGCGGATGCCGTCAAGGCCGCCGAGGCCAAGTTCAATGCCGCCGTCGCGGCCGTACCTGACAACGCCACCTTGACCCAGGCAGCCGATTCCCTCCGGGACGAAGCCTCCAACGTCGAGGCCGCGATCCGCGACGTCCGCGCCGAGGTCAAGTGCTAGGGCCCTAGTCCCGACCCCATGTGCCGGCGCGCTGGCCTGTCCCGGTCCGGCGCCGATTCACCGGGTTTATGAAGGACGGTCCGCGGCCCTCAGCTCGCGGGGACCGGCGGGGTAGCCGCCGCGCCGGCTGGCCAGGATGATCACGAGGGCCGCCGCCGTCGGGACCGCCGCGGCCAGCGGCACGAACTGGGCACCGACGGTGGTCAGGGCCAGGGCGCCGTACCCGGCGCCGACGGCGATGCCCAGCTGAATCGTCACGACCGTCAGGCCGTTGGCCGCGTCTTTGTGCTCCCCACCGGCCCGGAGGATCGCTGCCTGGTTGTAGATGCCGATGGCCCCGAATGCGGCTCCCCACAGCGTCACCAGCGCGAGTTCGCCCGCCCAACTGCCGCCCAGCACGGGCAAAAGGCCGAAGGCGCCGACGAGCAGGGCAACCGCGCACAGCAGGGAGCGCCGCGGACGGGAATCCGCCGTCAGACCCGCGATCCAGATGCCCACCAGGCTGGCGACCCCCACCACGGAGAGGGAAATTCCCGTGAAGGCACCCGGCAGGCCAATGCTTTGGAGGAACGGGGCAATGTATGTGAACAGCGTGAAGTGTCCCAGGAGCAGGAGCGGCCAGGCGGTGGCCACGGCTACCACGCCCGGCAACTTGAGGGCTCCGCGAAGCGAGGGCGTGACATTCCCGCCGCTCTCCGGAGCGGCCGGAAGCAACCACATCGCCAGCAACGCGAGGATAGCCCCGACCCCTGCCAGGACAAGGAACGAGTCACGCCAGGTCAGCACTGTGCCCATTGCCGTGCCGATCGGGGCACCGACGGCCAGGGCGATGCTGTTGCCGCTGAAGACGATGGCCATTGCCTTGCCGACCGAGTGCGCCGGAACGATCCGCGCCACATACGGGGCCATGTTTGACCACAGCATCCCGTGGGCCACGCCGCCGAGAAGCCGCGCGGCAATGGCCAGGCCCAGGACCGGGCTGCAGGCCAGCAGCACGTTGCTGACGGCGAACGTGAGCACGGTAGCGATCAGCAGGGTTTTGCGGGGAACCCGGCCGCCAAGCAGCCTGGACAGGGGAAGTGCGGTGAACACGATGACGGCGGCGTAGGCGGCCGTCAGGGAGCCCACGGCTGATTCCTCCACGCCCAGGTCGCGGCTGATCTGCGGCAGCAAACCGGACGGCAGGAGCTCGGTGGTGACGGCGGTGAAGCCCGCCGCGGCGAGGATCAGGAGGGCTCCCCGCGGGAACTTCGGCGACTGCGGCGATGCGGACTGCGTCGATACGGTCGGCATCGATGCGGTCTGTACCGCTGCGGACTGCGGCGATGCGGCAGCCGGTGTCTCGGCAATGGAAGGATCTGGCGTCAAGGGGGCGTCCTCATCATTCGTGTCCGGGTGGGTTCGGCCGGTGGGGCGGCGGGCTTAGGACAGGGGTCGGTTCGCGGCCGTCAGGCCTGGTCGGTGGGCATGATCCACAGCTCGGCGACAGAGGCGTGGCGTGGCCTGGTGACCATATAGGCGACGCCGTCGGCGATGTCCCCGGGTGCGAGCACTTCGGTCTGTTCATAGAAGGGGTCGATCATTTCGCCCCGGATATCGGGGGTGTTGTGGGAACCGAGCTCGGTGTCGACGCCGCCGGGTTCCAGGACGCCGACGCGCACGTGCCGCTGGGTGACTTCCTGACGGAGGGCTTCGGTGAATCCGTTGACGCCGAACTTGGTGAGGTTGTAAACACCGTAGCCGTTCCAGGCCACGCGGCCGGCGATCGAGCTGATGTTTACGATATCGGCGACTCGGCGCGGGCTGCCCCCGGCGGCCTTGAGCAGGTGCGGCAGAGCGGCGTGCGTGGTGTGGAGCAGGCCCTGGACGTTGATGGCGATCATTCGGTCCCACTCTTCGGGGTCGGCGCCAACCACCGGGCCAAGCAGCATCAGCCCGGCGTTGTTGACCAGGATGTCCAGTTGTCCGAAGCGTTCAACAGTCTGGTCGACGACGGACTGCGCCTGGGCGCGGTCGGTGATGTCGGCCTCGATGACCAGTGCGGTGCCGCCAACCGTTGCGATCTCGGCGGCGAGGGTTTCCAGGCGGGCGCGGCGGCGGGCCACGAGCGCCACAGAGGCGCCGAGGCCGGCAAGCTGGCGGGCAGTGGCCGCGCCGATGCCGCTGCTCGCCCCGGTAACGAGGGCGACGGTCCCGTTCAGTGGTGGTGTCATGAGTGTTTTTTCCTCAAAACGATGGGCCGGTTGTGGGCCGGGGCAAGTCCTCGGCGTCCGGCTTAGCTGTCGTGGCGGACTTAGTGGTGGCGGACTTAGTGGTGGCGGACTTAGTGGTGGCGGACTTGGTGGTGGCGGACTTGGTGGTGGGGTTTGATGGACGACGGCGGGATCTCCCGCCGTCGTCCGTTTGCGTTACGTCAGGCGTCGTCGTGGGCGAGGTTGCTGGAGAGTTCGCGATGGGCGTTTGCCTGGTCCCGGAGTTCCTTGGCCCGGGTCTCGAAGACCCCGACGGCGTCGGAGCCGGCGGCAAAGCGCAGCGGCGGCTCGTCCAGTTCGGCCAGGTGGATCAGGGCATCGGCGAGCTTGGCCGGGTCCCCGCCCTGCTGTCCGTCCATGCTTTGCCAGGCCGCGACGGTCTGTTCCGTGCGCTCGGCGTAGTCCTCGATTGTGGATTCGGCGTAGCGCGTGGATTCCGGTGTGAGCAGCTCGGTGCGGAAGAACCCCGGCTCCACGAGCATGGTGCGGATGCCGAACGGGGCGACTTCGGGGGCCAGGGACTCCGCCCACCCCTCGACGCCGAACTTCGACGCGGCATAGGCAGATAAGAACTCCCCTCCCGCGATGCCGGCGGTCGAGGAGATCGTGACCACCAGCCCCGAGCGCTGGGCACGCAGGACCGGCAGGGCCGCGCGGGTGACATTCATGGGCCCGAACATGGTGGTTTCGATCTGTGACCGGAAGTCCTCCGGAGTGATTTCTTCGAAGAACCCGGCGTAGAAATTGCCGGCGTTGTTGACGAGGACGTCAATCCGGCCGAACCGGTCGACGGCGGCCTGCACGGCCGCTTCCGCCGCCGAAGGGTCGGTGACGTCGAGTTGCACGGCCAGCAGGTTCTCGTTCTCGCCCACGGCCTGAGCGACCTTCTCCGGGTTGCGGCCGGTGGCAACCACTGCGTGGCCGGCGGCCAGGGCCGCCTTCGCAATGTCAGTCCCCATGCCGCGGCCGGCGCCGGTGATGAACCAGACCTTCTTCCCTTGCACCGATTCGTGCTGGTCGGAGTCGTGCTGTTCAGAGTCGTGCTGTTCCGAGTCGTGCCGTTCAGATTCGTGCTGTTCAGTCATGTGTTGGTTCTGTCTTTCCTGGGTTACGTGTTCCCGGTCGCGCGTGGGGGCGCATCCCCGGGACTGTGGATCCGCCGGCAGGGCCGCCGGCGGTCGTAGTTTCGGGAGGCGATGCCGCCCAGCTGGCGAGGAACGCCAGCGCGTTTTCGGACGCAGAGCCGGGCTCCGCGGTGAAGGTGGACAGGGTCTGTCCCTCGTCACCGGGAAGGTCGAGCGTCTCGTACTGCAGGGACAGGTCGCCCGCGACGGGGTGGTGGAAGCGTTTGGTCCCTGCGGTGTGGATGCGTACGTCATGCCCGGCCCACAGCGCGGAGAACAGGCCGCTGCGGGTGGTCAGCTCCCCGACCAGCTCGTTCAGCGCCCTGTCGTGCGGGTTCCGTCCGGCTTCGGAACGAAGCATCGCCACTGTGGTGGCCGCGATCGCCCGCCAATCCGGGTAGAGGTCTGCCGCGCCCGGATCGAGGAAAAGGTAGCGCGCCTGGTTCGGCAGCCGCCCTGGCGTGTCCGGCCCAGGCTGTGCGGCGAAGCTGAACACGGGCGCGTACAGCGCGCGGCCCAGTAGGTTGGCTGCCAGCACGTCCGAACGGCCGTTCTGCACGAGCGCGACCACTACGGTCATGCCGTCCAACAGACGCAGCACCCCGGGACGGACCCGCTGCTGCGGCGGCCGCCCCGGCACCCGACGCGACGGTATGTTGGCCGTCCGTGCCAGATCCATCAGGTGCGCCCGCTCGGCCTCGTCAAGCTGAAGTGCGGTGGCGACGGCCTCGAGCACCGCGTCCGAGACCCCGCGCAAGCTGCCCCGCTCCAGCCGCGTGTAGTAGTCCGTGCTCACCCCGGCGAGCTGCGCCACTTCCTCACGGCGCAGGCCCGGCACACGGCGCAGCTCCCCGTAAGTGGGTATACCGGCCTGCTCAGGGCTGATCTTCGCGCGTCGCGAGATCAGGAACTCTCGAATTTCTGCTTTTCCGTCCACACCCTTCACGCTACGCAGGCAAAGACGCCGGTGGCAGTGTCTATCAGACACCCCCAAACCACGTGAATTCTCGCCCGCCGGCTGCCGCGGACAGGGCAGTTGGTGCACAGGTTCCCTGCTCACTGACGAGCATCAGGAGTAAAATGTGGGCGTCGGGAGGGTTCCTGCGACTCCCTGCCGAGTGGCCGGTTTTCCACCCGAAGAGCCGGTATTCTGCGTGAAAGGGAAGGCCATGACTACCGCTTCACACCCAGCCCAGCACCACGCGATGGGGCTGACGCTTCACAACACCACCCTGGCAATTGGCGGGGTTTTCCTTCTGGTTGGAATTCTCGGGTTCATTCCGGGCATCACTACAAATTACGTGGCAATGGGTTTCGCGGGACCCGAGTCAGGGGCATTGCTGCTTGGCGTTTTCCAGGTGTCCGTGCTCCACAACATCGTCCACATGCTGTTCGGCGTGGCAGGCATTCTGATGGCCCGCACAGACCGGTTGGCCCGGGTTTTCCTGCTCGGTGGCGGCATCGTGTACCTCGTGCTCTGGATCTACGGCCTGATAATCGGCATGAACACCAGCGCCAATTTTGTCCCGTTTAACTCTGCCGACAACTGGCTCCATCTTTTGCTCGGCGCCGCCATGATCGGCTTGGGCGTCTGGCTAGGCCGGGACGTCAAAGCCGAGGCTGGGGCAAGCACCTCCTAGCGTCTACCCCAGGTTCGTAGAGCGGACGCCGTCGGCTGCGCCGGCGGCGCCGCCATGTCCTGTGTCAGCGGCATTGCCAGTTCCTGCGCCCGGCCAGCAGGCTGACGGCTCCGCGCGTCGTTACCTTGTGACTGTGACCTGCGCCTTCACTAATGCATAGTGGACAGTGCAATCGATGGTCTCCAGTTGCACTCCATCGGTTCCTGTCCTCGAACAGCGGAGGCAGGGCAGGAACGAGATGGGGATCCATGGTTACCGAAGAGCCCGCTGGCCGACCTTCCATCCCGGGAGCCCCCGGGATTGACGGGCGTCTCTCCCGGTTGTTGAGCTTTGGACTCCTTACAGTGGCCGCGGCCTATTCGGCCGGTCTTGCCTTCCGCTCCAGTGGGGATTTCAGCCCGCTGGTGGACGGATTCCTTGACCTGCTTACAGTCTGGGTGCCCGCCGTCGTCGGTTGGCTGATGGTGCACCGCACCAGGCGCAGGCGGCCAGAGATCATCCTCGCCGCGGGCGCGCTGTCCTTCCAGGCCGCCGGGGAAACCTATTACGTGGTGAAATCAGCCGCCGGCGAGGACGTTCCGTTGCCCTCGCCGGCCGACGTTGGCTACTTGGGCTTCTACCTGTTGATGCTGGCCACCCTGGCCGTGGTCATCCGCCGCCGCCTGCCCGACATGACCTGGGCGGTGGTCCTCGACAGTGCCGTCGGAGCCCTCGGGGCAGCCGCCATGCTCGCTGTCGTCCTGGACCCCATCCTGAGCTCGGTCCTCGACGGTCCGCATTCCGTGGCCATGGCTCTGGGTGCCGCCTATCCCCTGTTGGACCTCCTGCTGGTGGCTGCAGTGATTGGGATCGCAGCCAGCACGGGACACAGCGTTGGCCGCGGATGGGGCCTTCTGGTCCTGGGGCTTCTCATGTTCACCGGCGCCGACATCGGCTACGCCCTGCTGGAGCTGAACGGTGTCTACGTCGTCGGAACGCCCCTGGACGCCGCCTGGGCGCTGGGCATCGCCCTGATCGGGATCTGGGTTGTCACGCAGGCCCGCAACGACGCGTCCGGCAACGAATCACGGCCCGTTCCGTCCCAGGCCGTTCCTGCCCTGGCTACGGTCGCCAGTTTGGTGGTCCTGATATTGGGAACGCAGGTGCGCGTGGCCATGCTCGCCGTTGTCCTGGCGAGCCTGACCCTGGCACTGGCGGCGCTGCCGCTGGTATTTCGGCAGCGGATCCGGCTGGCCGATATGCAGCGCCAGGCGAGGACTGATGAGCTGACCGGGCTCCCGAACCGGCGGGCCCTCTACACCGACGTGCCGAGGCGTCTTGCCTCAAACGGCCGGCGGCACAGTGCGGTGCTGCTGCTGGACCTCAACAAGTTCAAGGAGATTAACGACAGCCTCGGCCACGATGTGGGCGACGCCCTCCTGATCCAGGTCGCGGCGCGCCTGTCCGGTCAGCTGCGGCCCACGGACCTGCTGGCCCGAATGGGCGGCGACGAATTCGTCGCGCACATCGATAACTGCGGAGTCGAGGAGGCGCAGGCCGTGGCCCTGAAGTTGAGGGCTGCGCTGGCCGAACCCTATGATCTGGGCGGCGTCACCGTCCACGTGAACGCCAGCATCGGAATCTCCTGCTGCCCGGACCAGGGGCAGGACCTGACCATGCTGCTGCGCCGGGCAGACATGGCGATGTACACGGCAAAATCGACGCACGGCGGCCAATGCGTCTACGACGGCGGGGAGGTCATCTCCGGTACCACCCAGTCCCACCCCGTCCAGATGCTGAACCAGGCCCTGCGCAAGGACCAACTGCTCCTGCACTTCCAGCCAAAGATCGATCTGGGCACGGGCGACGTCCGGGGCGTGGAGGCCCTGGTCCGCTGGCAACATCCGGACCTGGGGCTCCTGCAGCCCGACGACTTCCTGAAAAGGTTCGAGGAAGCCGGGCTCATGCCGGACCTGACGGGCATCGTCCTGGGCAAGGCACTGGACCAGGCAGCCGCCTGGGCAGAGACGGGCCGGCCGCTGTCCGTCGCGGTGAACCTCTCCGCGCCCTCAATCATCGATTCCGGCCTGCCGGACCAAATCGGCGCCATGGCCGCGGAACGCGGACTCTCACCCTCCGTCCTCGTACTGGAGATCACCGAGGACGTCCTGGTGGGTGACCGCGACCGGGCCTGCGAGGTGCTGACGGCGCTGCGCGGCATGGGTGTCCGGATCGCCGTCGACGATTTCGGCAAGGGATACAGCTCGCTGTCCTACCTGCGCGAACTGCCCATCGACGAGCTCAAACTCGACAAGTCCTTCATCCTGTCCATGACCGATGACTCCCGCGCCACGGCCCTGGTGGTTTCGACGATCGATCTGGCCCACAGCCTGGGGCTGGACATGACGGCCGAAGGCGTGGAAAGCGAGGACGCTTTCCGTGCCCTCAGCGACTACGGCTGCGACGTGGCCCAAGGCTTCTTCATGTCCAGGCCGGTCCCCGCCGCAGAACTGGACGCCTGGCTCGCGGTCCGCCGCCATCACCCGCCCCGGACGGGCCTGTTTTCGATTCTCTACCCCGGCTCGTCGGCCACCTAGGCACGCCCTCACCCCGGCCGGCGGGAGCGCCGAATGCTCCCGCCACGGGATCCGTATTCACCCGTGATCAGTCTCAGGCCGTTTGGAGCTCTGCTTCCGCCCGCTTCCGGCTGCGGGTGGGCATCGCGGCGACGATCAGGGCCGCAACCGCCACGGCTGCGCTCAGGATCAGGCCGGGCCGGTACTGTTCCAGCATGGCCGCCGCATTGGCGCCGCCGTCGGACGCACCGCCGTGACCGCTGACCATGGCTGTGGTGACGGCGAGAACCAGCGCTGCCCCCACCTGGGTGCTGGTCTGGATCAGGCCGGCCGCCAGGCCTTGTTCAGAGTTCCGGATGCCCGCGGTGGCCTGCACGTTGATGGACGGGAAGGCCAGGGCAAAGCCGACACCCAGTAGCAGAACGGAGGGCAGAATGTCCGTAACGTAGTTCGGCGAGGTGCCCACCCGCAGGAACAGCACGTAGCCGAGCGCCAGCGAGGCCAACCCGGTCAGGATCAGCCGCGGGGCGCCAAACTTGTCGATAAGCCGGTCCGCGAAAGGCGCGCTCGAAGCCACCAGCAGGCCCGTGGGAAGCAGCGCGAGGGCCATGCCAAGGGGACTCCATCCCAGCACGGACTGCAGGTAAAGCGTGAGGATGAACTGGAAGCTCAGGTATGAGCCGAAAAGCCCGACGGCGCTGAGGTTCGCCCGCGCCACCCAGCCTTCCCTGAGGATGCTGAACCTGATCAAGGGATGCCTGACTCGGTTCTCGATCACCGCGAAGGCTGCCAGCACCACTGCAGAGGCCACGAATCCGGCGATAGTTGCCACAGATCCCCAGCCGTTTCCGGGTGCCGAAACGAGCGTGTAGACGAGCCCCAGCATGCCTGCCGCGAGTGTCACGGCGCCCCAAACGTCGTGCCCGCTGTCCTGCTCTTTGCCTTGTTCCTTGCCTGCGGCGCCGTCCCGGGGGATGAACTTGAGGCCAAGAAGCACGACGGCGACTGCCACCGGCACGGAGACCAGGAAGGTCCAGCGCCAACTCATGGCCGTCATGAGGCCTCCGACGACCAGGCCGAGTGAGAAGCCGCTTGCGCCGAAGGTGGTGAAGATGGAGACGGCGCGGTTTCGTTCGCGCCCTTCCGCGAAGTTGGTGGTGATGATGGAGAAGCCGGCGGGAGCTGTGAACGCGGCGGCCAGCCCCTTGACGAACCGGGTAGCGATCAGCAGGGCCGGGTCATCCACCAGCCCGCCGAGCAGGGACGCGGCGGCGAAGACGCTCAGTGCGATCAGGAAGATGCGCCGCCGGCCGAGGAGGTCCGCCATCCGGCCGCCCAGCAGGAGCAGACTTCCGTAACCGAGCACATAGGCGGAGACGATCCACTGGAGGGATTCGGTTCCCAGGTGGAGTTCGGTGCCGATCGAGGGCAGGGCCACGCCGACCATGGAAACGTCCAGCGCGTCGAGCGCCAGCACGGTGCACAGGACCATGAGAAGCATCCACTGCGCACGGGTCCAGCGGACCGGGTCAAGCCGTTCGCCGGCGGATCTTTCGAGGGTGGAAGTTGAGGTCATGACACCAACTTATATGACGCGTCATTGAATGACAAGGAATATTATGACGTGGACTTTTAATGCGGCATCAACTAGAATCGCTGCATGGCAACAGCGCAGGACCGACAGCTGGTTGAGCAGTGGCGCAACATCCAGAGCACCTACTTCCGTACCGCCGGCGCGATCGACCGTGCCCTGGAAGCGCGGTTCAGCATCGGCCTGACGGAGTTTGAAATCCTGGATCTCGTGGCCGAAAGCGCGGATGCCGCGTGCCGGATGAAGCAGCTTGGCGAGCGGACGCCCATGACCCAAAGCGCCATGTCCAAGGTGGTGGACCGGCTCGACAAGGCCGGACTCATTTCCCGCCACTCCTGCGCAGATGATCGCCGCTCGCTCTTCCTGGAACTCACCGACGCCGGCCGCGCACTCCACCGGGAAGCCGCCATCGAACACCGCGCCCTGCTCAAGGAAAACCTGGCCTGACCGT
The DNA here is from genome assembly GCF_052115605.1 of Arthrobacter sp. 2MCAF15. Classification (NCBI taxonomy): domain Bacteria; kingdom Bacillati; phylum Actinomycetota; class Actinomycetes; order Micrococcales; family Micrococcaceae; genus Arthrobacter; species Arthrobacter sp. 2MCAF15. Next base: position 486,470 of record NZ_JBFRGZ010000003.1, read on the forward strand.
TGCGCCGTCGCTTGAGGCGGCGACACAATCAGGCGGGCGCCGACGCGGCGAGGGCCGCGGCCTTCCCGATTCTTATTCCTGCGCGAGGGCTTGTTCCCAGGCCGCTAGATTCCGTACGACGTATTGAGCCGCGGCGCGCCAGTGCTCGCCGTGTCCGTTGGCATACATGTCGGCCCACGGCTGGAACCCGGTCTCGTTCGAGGACATCAGGAGACTGAACATCGCCTCGGTCCGTCTCGCCATGGCGGCCGGCAGCGCCTTGCGCAGTGCGTCGTCAGCTTCGTAACCGTCAACCACGGCACGCAATCTCAAGGCGGCGTCGTCCACCGGCTGCCCTTCAAACAGTAGGCCGAAGGACTGCGCGGCGTACGCCAGATCCCACAATCGCGTACTGGGGCCGGCACCATCCCAATCGATGAATACCCAGCGCTCTCCCATGATGAGGTTCCACGGGGCGAGGTCGTTATGGCACATCAGGTCCGGATTCTCTGCCGGCAGCAGCATCTTTGCGTCGCCCGGATTCGGGATCACTACCGATTCGCTGGCATCGTGGATTTGCCGAATCATCCGGCCCACCCGCAGCAAATCCGCCAGCCCGAGCGGCAGCCGGTCCATCGCCAGTGCGCCCTCAACATATTCGACCACGCATCGGCCGTCGTCATCCCGGCCCAGGGGCTGCGGAACATCCACCCCGGCGGACCGGAGGGCACCTAGATAGCCCTGCACCGCGGAGGAGTTTTCCAACCACGGCTTTCGGACGGTGCCGCCAATGCGCACAACACTTTCCGACGCATTGCCACCTGTCAGTTCCTGCTCGTCGTCGGCCATCCCATCACGCTACTGGGTGCGCAGCCGGGAGGCGACCGCGAAAATCCAGGCCATGAAAGCAATCAGGATGACCCGTTGCACCAGGCCCTTCCAGTCGAACAGCACGCCCCCGGGCTGCTGGCTGAACTTGAGCACGCCAATTCCGAGGGTCAGGATGATGCCGGCGGCCAGGGTCCACGCGGCCAGTGGGCGCCAGGGCCGGTCGCTACGGAAGCGCCGGTAGAAAACGAAGCAACTTACGGGCGCGAGCGTGAAGAAGATCGCCCCGAAGATTCCATGCACCACACCATGCGCACTGGCCTGGTCGAACATCGCCGACGGATCGGTGGCGAACAGTCCGGACACCATCAGGCTGACCCCCATGCACTGCACAAGCACCGGCCCGGCCCGGGAAGCCGCCCCGGTAGTGAAGTGCACCGCGAGGCCGCGACCGAAGACAACCATCAAGGCACCGGTCAGGACGAAGTTGAGCATCTGGACCCAGCCGTAGGGGCCAAGGGACAGCTCGCTGACGAACATGCTCGTCGGGGAGTAACCCGGGCACAGCCACCCGTAGACGGTGAAAACGGTGACAAAAAGGACTGGGCACACCATGCCCGCCACGGCGGCCAGTTCCACGCGCCGACGTCCAGCGGCAGCGCGGCCGGGGACAGAACTCGAAGTCACAACCTGAAGCCTAGTGCGTCAAAGCCTCGTCGTCCGGTTGCGATCTACACTGTCTGGATGGAGGCCACGGTCAGCGGAGTCCCTGTGCATTACGCCGAGCACGGCAGCGGCACACCGGTTCTCGCTCTGCACGGCGCCGGTGTGGATCATCGCGAGATCGCGGGCGCCCTTGAACCGATCTTCGCCAACGTTTCCGGCTTCAGGCGCCTCTATCCGGACCTGCCGGGGATGGGCCGCACCCCGGCGCCCGGGACGATCGCGAGCAATGATGACGTCCTGGACCTTCTGCTCGGCGTGATCGACGCGACCATCGGGGATGAACCGATGCTCGTCTTGGGCCATTCGTACGGCGGGTATCTTGCCCGTGCGGTAGCCAATCTTAGACCTGAGCAGGTTGTTGGGCTGGCACTAATCTGCCCGGTTGGCGCGCATACCCGGAACGTGCCTGAGCATGAGGTCCTTGTTTCGTCGGCCGGTCTGACCGCCGGGCTGGAGCCGGAGCCCGAGGCTTCCTACCGGAGCTACTTCGTTGTGCAGACACCTGAAACGCTAGGCCGGTTCCAGGAGGTTGTGTCACCTGCAGCGTCACTGGTTGACGAGCCGGGCCTGATGCGAATCTTTTCGCAGTGGGAATTGCGGGACCGCCCGGAGTCTGCGCAGACGTATCCTCATCCCGTGTTGATTCTGGCGGGGCGACAGGATGCCACGGCCGGGTTCACAGGTTCGTGGGAGTTGATCGAGCACTACCCCCGCGCCACCTTTGCTGTGCTCGATCGTGCCGGCCACGCCCTGCTGCACGAGCAACCCACCCTCACGCACGCCCTGGTGGTCGAATGGCTCGCCCGGGTGCGTGAGCACTCCGCGACATGACGTAGCCGTCCTTCGAAGGGCCGTTCACCCCGACGGCGGCGTGAACTGGCTCGCCGTAAACTCGGCTCCCTGCGGGTCCCGGATCAGTACCGTGCGCGTCCATTCGGTGTCGCCTTGGCTTAGGACTTGGGCGCCGAGCCGCCGCGCATCAGCCGCCGTCTGGTCCCGGTCGGCAACCGTGAACGAGACGTGCCAGCGCGGCAGTTTGTCGGGGGCGGTGGTCGCGATCCAGGCGATCGCGTCCTCGAAGCCAGGTGGGGCGGCCACCCCAGACTGCCTCGCCCTGATGCCCGGATCGACTGTCGCCTCAAGGTGATCACCATAACCGGGCCTGCGGATCATCATCGCAAAGCCGAGGTCGTCGACCTGCCAGCCGAACGCGTCCTCGTAGAACGCAATGGCTGCGCTTGGGTTGGGCGTGTGAAGGTCGCTGAAATTCCAGGCGCCGGGCTGATTGGCCACTTGTGCCCCCAAGCGTCGCCTGGCCTGCCAGATGCGGAACTCGGCTCCCTCCGGATCGGCCAGCGCCGCGCTGCGTCCGCCTTCTCCCGCATCCGCGGGTGCCGATCGCAGCGTAGCGCCGGCGTCAACCATCCGTTGGACCGCGGCATCAGCGTTATCGACGGATACGTAGGTGCTCCATGCCGCCGGGCCCGCCTGGGTGCTGGCCATCCCGGCGACATCCTGCCCATGGAGCTTTGCAATCAAATAACGGCCCGGCGCTCCCGCCGGCATCGCGTCTTCGAACGTCCAGCCGAAGATTCCGGCGTAGAACTCGGCGGCCGCCTCGAGGTCGGGCTGCTCGGTGTCGATCCAACACGGGACGCCCTGCGGGTAGGTTCGTTGGGTCATCTCTCGCTCCCGTCCATGGAGACAGCCTAGCGAGCCGGGATCCGGCCGGGTACCCCGTCCTTGGCATACCGGTGGTCTGGGGGTTGGCTTGTGATAGCTGTTTCTTTGGGCGCGAATCCGCGGCACGATGGAGGGGAAAGGCGCACGTTCTCCCTTTCCGCTCCTGAGGGGTTGGCGATTCTTGTGGTTGACATGGAGGAATCCATCCAGGGCCGCGGCGAGGTGCCGGCATGGAAGAGCTGAGACTCGTCCGCGGGCGCGGCTTCGCGGCCTGGGAAGTGGGTCCGGTGTCGGTCGGGCTGGGTCTGGCCGCCCACCTTCTCTCGGGTGGCGGCGCCCCTCCGGTCCCAGTTCTGGTAGCCCTGATGGCGCTGCTGAGCATGTGCGCTTCATTGGCCGCCCGGGCGAGGCTCCCCGGCTGGTTGCTTGTGGTCCTCTGCGGCCTGGCCCAGCAGGTGTTGCACCTGGCGTTCGACCGGTTCACCGGGACGTTTTCCGGGACGTTGCCGCCCGGTCATCACGCAGCGGCAGCGTTGCAGCCGGGGCAGTTGACCGCCGTCCTTTCGGGCGTGCCCGGGCACGGGCACGGGCAGGAACTGATGCTGGACACCCACGTCGCCGCCGCCCTGCTGACCGCGCTCCTCGTTGCCAAGACGGACACGTCTGTTTCGAGGGCGTTGGCCCTGCTGCACCGCGCGGGCGCGGAGATGCCGCCGGCTGCGCCCCGGAACAGACGCTAGGCCGCCCGGCAACCCCCAGCCCACCCAGGAAAGTCCTGTCTTCCAAAGGCGGCGTCTTGTGCTCCGAGGCAGACGTCCCGGACAAGCGCAGCCTGTCCGGGACGTCTGTTGCCTGGCTAATCGGTGGCTACCAGGCCGGTGTGTTGCTTGCCTTGTTACTTGGCGGTTGTTTTGCCCTTGGCGGTGCGGGTGCGGGCCAGTGCGGTGACGCCGGCGGCAAGTCCGGCCAGGCCTGCGGCGAGTCCGATCCAGCCGGCGATGGAGCCGCTGTTATCGGTGGTGCTCGCCGCCGTGGCCGGAGCGGCGGCCGGGGCCGGGGACGCTGCCGGTTCCGCCACGGCCGCGGGGGACGCCGTGGCCGGGGCCGCGCCGTGGGCGGGTTCGGTGTCTGCGGCGGTGGTCACGAAGGAGGGTGCGGGGTGTTCGGGTTCGGGCTGGCCCTCGAGGGCTTTTTGGTCCCAGGCCACGACGGTGCCGTCGGTGTAGGTCTGCGTGGCGGGCAGGGTCACGGTGGTGCCGGCCTCGGGCAGGACGCCCACGGAGAGGGAGAAGGCCTGGTATTCGTTCGGGCCAATCTGGTGGGCGGCGTCGGCGGTCCAGACCACCGTTCGGGGGGCCTTGGTGACGGTCGCCCCGGCGATGGTGACCGGCGTGGGCAGCTCGGCGATGGTGATCACCGCGGTCCAGCCCTCGACCGGTTTCACCGAGACCGAGGTCAGCGGGGTCTCGGTGGGCAGGGTGACTTCGAGTTTGCTGGTCTTGGCGGTCGCGGATTCGTTCGGGACGTTGAAGGTCAGGTGGCTGTAGCCGCCGGCGGCCGGGTCATCGGAGTCGACATGGACATGCGCGGACGCGGCCGCGGCGCCGGCGGCGAGCAGCCCGGCGGTCAATGTGGCGGCAGCGGCGCCCGTGAGGGTGCGGCGAAGGGAGGGTTTCATGGCAAGAGGGCCTTTCACAAAAAATAACGGGTCATAGAGGTGCCGGCCGGCACGGATGCCGGCCCGGCGGTAAGCAGCGGTGGCCGCCCGCGCTCCCCGGTCCGTGTGTGAAAGGAAAGGGCGGTCTCAGGCGGCGGGCACCGGTGCGGGCGGTCCGCGCCTTGTCGGCAGGCGCCGGCCCGGCCGCTCCAGGGGAAGAATCAGATGCACCGTGCAGGGACCCGGGACCCGGGCCGGCACGATCGTGACGGGCGCCGGCAGGTCCACCAGGGGGCGCAGCCAGGACGCCAGCGCGGACAGGGCCCGCTCGCCGCGGGCCAGCAGCAGCGAAGTCAGAAGGGTCGCGACCGCGTGCGCGGCCACCATCGCCGCGTCCATCCCCGCACCGGGGCCGGCCATGGCCGCGTCAAAGGACGCATCAAGGGAACCGGGAGCCGCCGCCTGGCCCGCCAGTCCGGGCGCCAGGCCCGAGACCGCATGGGCATGGCCGGACATCCCCGCCGGAATCCTCACCGGTACCGCAGCGGAGAGGGCGTCGAACGACCAGTGCAGCCACAGCTGCCCCACGCCGAGCAGCCCGGCTAAAACAGGGAAGGACAACCGGAACCGGGTCAGCACCGCCACCGGCACCAGCGCCACCGCACACACCGCCGCCAGGATCCCCGGCCCCGGAAGCTGGCCCCCGCCGGCCAGGTGCCCGCCGGCCGCCAGCGCCACAATCACAGAACCGATCAACCCGGTACGGAACAACCGGAACGGAGCACGCGTCATCGAGAGCGGTCCTTTCCGGAATCCAGGGGCAGACGGGGATGCGCTACAAATTCTACGGGCCGGCCGGCGACAGGGCACCCGCGCAGGGCATTCATGACTCTGGACCGTCGGCGTCGTTCACGGACAGCCGGCGGCGGACGTGGAGCGCTGTCCCGGCCAGTCCCGCGGCCAGCACGGCACCGCCGGCGGCCAGTCCCCACAGCGGCGCACCCGTTCCCCCGGGCGTCTGAGCGGGAGCCGGCTTTGCCTGGACGGACAAGGCAGCCGGCTGGCCCGCACCGGCGGTGAAGGAAAAGGTCCCCTCGATCGGATGGGAGTCCGCGGACACGATCCGCCACGCCACCGTGTAGTGGCCGGCCGGTGCGCCGGCCTTGACGGGCTGGGAGACGTGATTGTCGACGACGGCGACCGGGCCGTCAGATTGGTTCGTGCCCGCCTCGTCCCGGATCAGGATCTGCGAGCCCAAGGCGATCGGGGTGTGCAGGAACGTCAGTCGGATGGTTGGCGGAACCGATGCGACGGTGGCTCCGGCGACCGGCTCGGTGGCCTCGAGCACGTCGTGGGCCGCTGCCGGTGAAGCGGGCGCGAGAACCGTCCCGAGGGCGGCCACGAGCGCCGCAGCGGCAGCAGACCGCATGAATGCACGTGCGAAGCCGGCGTCCACGCCAACCACCCCCTGCCCTCAACGACGTCCCTGCCCCAAGGTGGAACCAATGATGCCGGGTGACACTCTCCGGCCGAACACCCGGCACCGGTGGCCGACCACAGAGTATCCCCGCCCACCCGCAGTAAACCTTGAACCGCCTCGACGTGAATCTGGACGCCACCAGAGGGCCGGTGACGTCCAGATTTCGGGTCGGCATCCCGCCGTCGGCAACGCCGCGCCGGGAATCAGCCCTGGCGGGCCTTCATTCGCGGGTTTTTCTTGTTGATGACGAAGGTGCGCCCACGGCGGCGAACGATCTGGGCTCCCGGGATTTTCTTGAGTGCCCGCAGCGAATTCCTGACTTTCATGGGTGGCTCCTTGGTGGTGTTTGGTGTGGGTGGAATCGGCGGAAGGGGGTCGGGAAGCACGATTGTGTGAGTCCATCCGATGGCAGCAATTCTACATGAGAATCATTCTCAATTACAAGGAACCGGAGGCGCTGACTTCGGGAGACCATGAACTCCCCCTGGACCCGGGATCGCCGCTTCGGCACTGTCAGCCGGTTGCCGCCGTCCCGGCGGTGGGCCGGATACAGTGGTGCCATGAATCTGGGGGACCCGGCCGCCGAGCCGCTGGTACACATCAAAGACTTCCGGATGGACTTCGGGGACACGACGGTCATCAAAGACCTCTCCTTCGATGTCCGGGCCGGGGAAACATTCGGGTTCCTGGGCAGCAACGGATCCGGGAAAACCACCACGCTCCGGGCGCTGCTGGGCATCTACCAGCACACCGCCGGGACCCTGCACATCGGCGGCAAACCCTTCGCCCCGCAGGACGGGGCCCGCCTCGGCTATTTGCCCGAGGAACGCGGCCTGTACAAGAAAGAGTCCGTCCTGGACGTGATGGTCTACTTCGGCCGCCTCAAAGGCCTGGATAAAACCCACGCAAAAACCTGGTCCCGGGACTACCTCGAACGGGTCGACCTCGCCGACAAGGCCACCACACGGCTGGACAAGCTCTCCGGCGGCCAGCAGCAAAAAATCCAGCTCGGCGTGACCATCATGAACGACCCAGAGCTGCTGATCCTGGACGAGCCGACCAAGGGCTTCGACCCGGTCAACCGGCGCCTGCTGATGGACATCATCGAGGAACAAAAACTCGCCGGCGCGACCGTCATCATGGTCACCCACCAGATGGAAGAAGTCGAACGGCTCTGCGACCGGGTGATCCTGCTCAAAGACGGGACCTCCCGCGCCTACGGCACCGTCGCGGAAGTCCAGGAACAGTTCGGCGGAACCGTCTACCGGCTCTCCTACGCCGGGGTACTGCCGCCCTCGGCCCTGTACGACGTCGTCATCGACGCCGGCGGCGCTGCCGAACTCTCACCCCGCCCTGGCGCTGACGAGGCGGCAGTATTGCGCGAGCTCGTCGGCAACGGCGTAGCCGTCCAGTCCTTCACCACCGCGAGGACATCCCTGGACGAGGTCTTCATCAAGGTCTACGGCGAGTCCCACGACATGGCGGAGGCCTGAACCCCATGACCCAGCACACCTCAACACAGCCCACCGCTCCCGCGCCGGTACCGCCCGCGCCGCCGGCACCGGCGGGCCGCCCGTTCGCCCGGCACAACCTCGGCACGGTGGTCGGGTTCGAATTCACCCGCACCGTCAAAAAACGCCGCTTCTGGATCGCCACCCTGGCGATTCCCGTGCTGATGGCGATCGTGTTCGGCCTGGTCTACCTCAGCAACTCCTCATCCGCGGCCAGCGAGGACGCCCAGAAGACCGCGGCCATGTCCTTCACCTACACCGATGACTCCGGGCTGATCTCGGATGGCATCGCGACGGCCATGGGCGGGCGGAAAGCGGCCGACCCGCAACAGGCCCTGCAGGACGTGAAAACGGGCACGACGGATGCGTACTTCGCCTACCCCGCCGAGCCGGCCACGCAGCCGGTGAAGGTCT